>NZ_JCALCJ010000005.1:0-478420 GCF_059812295.1 Mycobacterium sp. NGS63 | reverse complement strand
TCGGGATCAGCTTCAGATACCGCGGGTACACGTCCAGGCTGAACTTGGCCGCCGGCTTGCCGTCATGAATGACCTTGGCGCACACCGGGTCCGAGCGATCGCACTCCGAAATATGGGCCACCCGGCCGATCTCCACCCCGTTATAGGTCACCTTCGACCCCGGATCCATCACCAACCCGGCACGGGAAGCCACCATCGTCAACGCAGTCTTCGGCGTGAAGTTGCCGCGGAACTGCCAGAACACGCAGAAGAAGACCAGCGCCGCGACCACCAGCGTCGCGATCCCGGCCCACTTGTACGGCGGTTTTCGGGGGGCGTTGAACTTCGCGGCGGGAGACGTCATGGCAGCTACACCGTTAGCGCGAAGTTCGGGTTGACACCGTAGAGCGCCAACGCGGCGGACAGAACGACGACCTGCACCGACACCAGCGAGAAGCGCATCGAGCGGCCGACGGCCTCGCCGACGCCGACGGGCCCGCCGCCGGCGTTGTACCCGTAGAAGCAGTGGGTGATCATGACGACGGCCGTGATGAGGATGGCTTCCACGAAGGACCAGAACACGTCTTCGGGGCGCAGGAACGTCCGGAAGTAGTGCTCGTAGGTGCCGTTGGACTGCCCGTAGATCACCGTCGTGGTGATCTGCGGGGACAGGAACGTCATGATGATCGCCATGGAGTAGATCGGGATGATCACCACCAGCCCGGCCATGATCCGTGTGGTCGCCAGGAACGAAATCGACTTGATGCCCATCACTTCCAGGGCGTCGACCTCTTCGCTGATCCGCATGGCCCCGAGCTCGGCGGTGGCTCCCGCGCCGACGGTCGCCGCCATCGCGATGCCGGTGACGACCGGGGCGGCGATGCGCACGTTGATCAGCGCGGCGAAGAAGCCGGTGAACGCCTCGACGCCGATGTTGCCCAGGGAGGCGAAGCCCTGGATGGCGACCAGCGAACTACCGGACAGCGTCACGAAGCCGACGATCGCCACGGTGCCGCCGATGACGGCCATGGCGCCGGTGCCCATGCCGATCTGGGCGATCAGCCGCAGGGTCTCCTTGCGGTAGTTGGCCAGCGCGTGCGGGATGTGCCCGAGGGCCACCACCCCGAACCACGCCATCTGCCCGACGTCGTCGAGCGCGCGCCCCGCCGCGCCGCCGTACTTATTGAGGTTCTCGGCCGCCCGCGGGAAGCGGGAGCGCAGCACGGTACCGGTCGACATGTCAGCGCCCCGTCCCGAACCGGACACCGATGGTGGTCAGCACCACGTTGACCGCATACAGCGCGACCACGCACAGCACCACGGTCTCGTTGACGGCGGTGCCCAGGCCCTTCGAGCCGCCGCGCACGGTCAGCCCGCGGTAGCAGCCGACCAGGCCGGCAATGAGGCCGAAGATCGCGGCCTTGACGGTGGCGATGACCACCTCGGGCAGGCCGGTGATGGTGGTCAGGGTCGCCAAATACGCGCCGCCCGACACGTTCTGCAGGTACACGCCGAACAGGTAGCCGCCCACCAGGCCCACGGTGATCACCAGCCCGTTGAGCAGCGTGGCGACCAGCGTCGCGGCGATCACCCGGGGCACCACCAGCCGGTGGATCGGGTCGATGCCGAGCACCTCCATCGCGTCGATCTCCTCGCGGATGGTGCGCGCGCCCAGGTCCGCGCAGATCGCCGTCGACCCGGCGCCGGCGACCACCAGCACGGTGGTCAGCGGGCCCAGCTGGGTGACCGCGCCAATGGCGGCGCCCGCGCCGGACAGGTCGGCCGCGCCGAACTGGGCCAGCAGCACGTTGAGGGTGAAGATCAGGAGAACGGTCAGCGGGATCGAGACCATGATGGTCGGCAGGAACGCCACCCGCATGATGAACCAGCACTGCAGGATGAACTCGCGGTACTGGAAAGGCCAGCGGAACAGCGCTTTACCGGTCAGCACACACATCCGGAAGAACCCGCCGACGAGGGTCAGCGGCGTGTCCAGCTGGTCGCGCAGGTAGCCGATCAGGTGTGGACGATCCGTCGACGTCGACGTCACCGCGACCCCCTCGCGCCGGCGCCACGTGCCACCTGACGCCGCGGCCGAACGTGTCGCACGCCTCGCTCCCCCTCGCTGCTCCGCGGCTGGGGGTACCCCCACCTCGCTGTCCCGCGGCCGGGGGTGCCCCCACCTAGCCACGTCCCTACGTGTGTGACCATCGGCTCCCTACTCGCAAGTAGTAACGGAGACCACAGGAATGTACCCGATGGCCGTGAGCCTGTGAACCGCATCCACACAATTAACCCTTCGTCAACAGCGGGCAAACGTTACAGTTTCGGTCAACCTTCCTCTCGGGCCGTTGAATCCGTTGCGGCAGAGTCGCTTTCGGTAGCAACCGCGGACCCGTAGCGCACCCGCAGCTCAGTTTTGAGCACCTTGCCGGCGGGGTTGCGGGGCAGCGCGTCGACGATCTCGAGCGCCTTCGGATGCTTGTAGCGCGCCAGCCGCTCGGTGAGGTACTCGTCCAGATCATCGAGCCGCAGCGCCTCGCCCGCGACGGCGGCCACCGCGATCGGCACCTCGCCCCACTTGTCGTGGGCGCGGCCGATGACGGCGACCTCGACGATCTGGGGGTGGCCGGCGAGGACGTTCTCGACCTCGGCGCAGTAGATGTTCTCGCCGCCGGAGATGATCATGTCCTTCTTGCGGTCGACGACCCAGACGTAGCCGTCGGAGTCCATGCGGACGAGGTCGCCGGAATGGAACCAGCCGCCCGCGAAGGCTTCCGCCGTGGCTTGCGGGTTGTTCCAGTAGCCGCTCATCAACGTCGGTGCGCGGTAGACGATCTCGCCCACCTCGCCGACGGGGACGTCGTTCATGTTCTCGTCGACGACGCGGGCGGCGACGGTGGGAATCACCTTCCCGACCGAGCCGCGCTTACGGATCGCGTCGTCGCCGAGCAGCATGCAGGTGACCGGCGACATCTCGGTCTGGCCGAACGCCGCCAGGATCTGGGTGCCGGGGAAGGTTGCCGACATCTCGCGCAGCAACGCGTCCGGCGCCGGGGCCGCGCCCCACGACATGACCCGCAGCCGCAAGTCGCGGGGCCGCGCCTGCTGCTCGGCGCACACCGCCTGCCACTGCGCGGGGACCAGGAAGATGCCGGTGACCTTCTCGGCCGCCAGCACGTCGAGCAGCTGGCCGGGCTCGAAGGCGCCCAGCGGATAGATCACCGTGGGGATGCCCAGCAGCATGCCCGGCAGCAGGTTGCCGATGCCGGCGATGTGGAAGAACGGCACCCCGATGAATCCGACGTCACTATTTATATCGGCGCCGTTGGTGTACAGCCCGGTCATCGTCTGGCCGGTCAGGTTGGTGTGGGTCAGCACCGCGCCCTTGGGCCGGCCGGTGGTGCCCGACGTGTACATGATCAGCGCCGGCGAGTCGTTCGGGATGTCTGTGATGTTCCTGAGCCCAGGCTCAGCGCCGGGCTCGTTAATGAGGTCTTCGTAGCCGAGCACGTTGTCGTCGCTCGACCCCCCGGCGACCACGATCGTGTCGAGCAGCGGCTGGATGTCGCGCACTCCCGTGGCCACCGGGGCGAGCACCGCTTCGGTGACCAGCACGCGCGCCTCGCAGTCCTCGACCAGGAAGACGATTTCGGCCGAGGTGAGGCGGAAGTTCAGGGGGACCGCGATGGCCCCGAGGGAGTTGACGGCCAGCACCGCCTCGACGAATTCGGGGCGGTTGAGCATCAGGATCATGACCCGGTCGCCGAAGCCGACTCCGCGGCGACTCAGCGCGTCGGCCAGCGCCACCACCCGGCCGCGCAGGCCGCCCCAGGTGATCGTGTTGCCCAGGAACCGCAGCGCCGGCGCGTCCGGCTGCATCAGCGCGTGCCGCTCGAGTTGGGTCACCCAGTTCTGCCGGCGGGCCAGGTAGGGCTGCTCGGTGGGCGACGGAACCTGGGCCAGCTGGCTGGCCAATTGGGCGGTCACCTAGTTGCCTCCCCTTCACCTCGCGCACCGCTTGCGCCAGGTTGATATTTGATAAAACATGGTGTTGTGTGGGTCACATTATGGCTTTAGTGCCGCAAAGACAAGCCCCAGCCAGACGGCGAAACCCCTGGAAGCCCGCGTGAACGCACCGACATCTACGCAGCACAGGGCCCGGCGGCCAGTCCGTCGGGCGCAGCTGTCCGATGAGGTCGCGGGCCACCTGCGCGCGGCGATCATGTCCGGGTCCTTGCGGCCGGGGACGTTCATCCGCCTGGACGAGACCGCCGCCGAGCTCGGGGTCAGCGTCACGCCGGTGCGCGAGGCGCTGCTGAAGCTGCGCGGCGAGGGCATGGTGCAGCTGGAACCGCACCGCGGTCACGTCGTGCTGCCGCTGACCCGCCAGGACATCGAGGACATCTTTTGGCTGCAGGCCTCGATCGCCAGGGAGCTGGCGGCCGCGGCCACCGATCACATCACCGACGCCGAGATCGACGAGCTGGAGCGCATCAACGATTCGCTGGCGGCGGCCGTCGGGTCCAGCGATGCCGAGGCCATCGCGGGCATCGAGTTCGGGTTCCACCGCGTCTTCAACCAGGCCAGCGGGCGGATCAAGTTGGCGTGGTTCCTGCTGAACGCGGCGCGCTACATGCCGGTGCTGGTGTACGCCGCCGACCCGCACTGGGGAGCGGCCGCCGTCGACAACCACCGGCAGCTGATCGCCGCGCTGCGCCGGCGCGACGCCGCCGCGGTGATCGAGCACACGGTATGGCAGTTCACCGACGCGGCGGCGCGGCTGACCGAGATGCGCGACCGGACGGGAATCTTCGACTAGCCGGCGCCCAGTTGCTCGGCGCGCTGCTTGAGGTTGTCGGCGAGGTGGTCGAGGACGTTGTTGAGGAGCTGCTTCACCATCGGCGCGGGCACCGGCATCGTGGTCTCGACGTCCATGTCGACCGTCAGCAGGGTCGACGCGCCGGTCTCCACCGCGGAGAACAGCTGCTCCTGCTTGGAGAACAGGTCGCCCTGCTGCAGGACGGTCTGAATCTGGTTTTCCCCCGGGTAGTACACCGCCTGGATGAAGGTGCCCTGCAGGCCGTTGATGTCGGTGTCGAGCCGCACCTGGCTGGGACGCCCGTCGTCGTAGCGGGCCAGGATCCACAGGCCCTTGATCCCCTCGTTCCACTCCGGGTAGCGCTCGAAATCGGCGACGATGCCCATGATCGCCGCGGCGCTGGCGCTGACCTCGACGGTCTTGCTCAAAACTGGCATTGGCGAAGCATAGCGGGGTGCGCGAAAGCGCCCGGCGCCTATGCCATCTCGCCCACGCACGCCGTCGCCAGCAGCGACCGGATGGCATCGGGGATGGGCACCGGCTTGCGGCTGGCCCGGTCGACGTAGACGTGCACCCAGTGCCCCAGCGCGGTGACGGGCTGGGCGCCGGTGGCGTCCCGGAAGACGCCGAGCCGGTAGGTGACGCTGCTGCGTCCCAGCCGGGTGACCGCCAGACCCACCACGAGGCCCTCGGGGAAGTGCAGCTCGGAGAAGTAGCGGCAGCCCGACTCGGCGACGATGCCCAGCGCGGGCGTGCTCAGCGGGTCGAGCCCGGTGCCGGTGTTGATCCAGGCGTTGATCGCGGTGTCGAACAGCTGGTAGTAGACGGCGTTGTTGAGGTGGCCGAACATGTCGTTGTCGGCCCACCGGGTGCCCACCGGCCACAGCACGGGGAAGTCGTCGCTGGTGAAGCTCTGGGGTTCGGCGGCTGGGGGCATGGTTGTATTCCAGCATGATTGAGATCCGGGGCGCCGTGCTGGAGCGGATCGGTGCGCCCCGGCCCTACGCGGATTCCGCGCCGATCAGCGTGGCCGGCCTCGCCCTCGACGAGCCCGGGCCCGGCGAGGTCTTGGTGCGCATCGAGGCGGCCGGCGTGTGCCACTCCGACCTGTCGGTCGTCGACGGCAACCGGGTGCGCCCGGTGCCGATGTTGCTCGGTCACGAGGCGGCCGGGATCGTCGAGCGCATCGGCGACGGGATCGGGGACCTGTCCGTCGGCCAGCGGGTGGTGCTGGTGTTCCTGCCGCGGTGCGGGCACTGCGCGGCCTGCGCGACCGAGGGCCTGACGCCGTGCGAACCGGGCAGCGCGGCCAACGCCGCAGGGACGTTGCTGGGCGGCGCGATCCGGCTGGGCCGCGCCGGCGGGCCGGTGTATCACCACCTGGGGGTGTCGGGGTTTGCGACGCACGCGGTCGTCAACCGGGCTAGCGCCGTCCCGGTGCCGCCCGACGTGCCGCCCGAGGTCGCCGCGCTGCTGGGGTGCGCGGTGCTGACTGGGGGCGGCGCGGTGCTCAACGTCGGCGATCCCCGCCCGGGCCAGACGGTGGCCGTCGTCGGCATGGGGGGTGTGGGCATGGCCGCGATGATCACCGCGCTCACCTACGACGACGTCCGCGTCGTCGCCGTCGACCAGTTGCCCGAGAAGCTCGCGGCCGCACGGCAATTGGGCGCGCACGAGGCCTACACACCGCAGCAGGCGACCGAGGCCGGCGTGAAGGCCGCGGTGGTGGTCGAGGCCGTCGGGCATCCCGCCGCGCTGGAGACCGCGATCGGGCTGACCGCGCCGGGCGGTCGCACCGTCACCGTCGGGTTACCCCCGCCCACGGCCCGGATCAGCTTGTCCCCGTTGGGTTTTGTCGCCGAGGGCCGGTCGTTGATCGGCAGCTACCTGGGTTCGTCGGTGCCCAGCCGCGACATCCCGCGGTTCGTGTCGCTGTGGCAGGCGGGCCGGCTGCCGGTGGAGTCGCTGGTGTCCTCGACGATCCGACTGGACGACATCAACGCGGCGATGGATCGTCTGGCCGACGGCACCGCCGTCCGGCAGCTCATCAGGTTGTAGATTGCATTCCCTTGCGCCGAAACTGCGCTCAGAGCGCCTTCCAGCGAGCGCATCGCGATCTGTGTGCAGTTTCGGCGCCATTAGCGCAACGCGCTGGACAGCGCGCGTCCCTGCAGTTCGAACAGGCGCTGGGAGCCCGGCCAGTCCGGCAGCAGCGAGTCGAACCCGTGACAGGCGCGCGGGAACACGTGCAGCTCGGCCGAGACCCCGGCGCGCAGCAGCGCCACCGCGTAGTCGATCGCCTCGTCGCGGAAGGGATCGACCTCCGCGCAGGTGATCAACGCCGGTGGCAGGCCGCGCAATTCGGCCCGGAGCGCCGGGACGGCGGACGCGGGCCGATCGGGGCGCAGGTAGTGGCGCCACATGTGCGCCGCGGCCTCGCTGTCGAAGGCCGGGCTGGTGCAGAACTCGGCCTTGGACGCGGTCTCCCGATCGTCCAGCACCGGCTGGTGCAGCAGCTGGAACGCGACCGCCGGCAGCGTCCCGTCGGCGGCTCCGTGCGCCAGGCACGCCGCCAGCGCGGCGCCCGCGCTGCTGCCCCCGACCGCGAGCCGCGCGGGGTCGACGCCCAGGTCGGTCGCGTTGTCCGCCACCCAGCGCAGCACCGCGATCGCGTCGTCGAGGGCGGCCGGATACGGATGCTCCGGCGCCAGCCGGTAGTCGACCGACACCACCGTGCACCCGCCGCGCCGCGCGAGTTCCACGCACTGCCGGTGATCGGTGTCCAGGTTGCCCAGCGCGAAGCCGCCGGCGTGGCAGTAGACGAGCGCCGGCGCCGGATTCGCCTGCGCGCCACGGTAGATGCGCACCGCGACGTCGCCCGCGGTGTCGTCGTCGATCCGCACGCCGTGCCCGTCCGCCTGTGCGGCCGACTCGCGGCGGCGCAGGTTGAACGGCTCGCGCATGAGGCGGATCGCGTCGGGCGAGAAGTCGGTGCGCGTCGTGGCCACCGCGCGCAGGGCGGGATCCAGGCGGTCCCAGCCGTCAAGTTCCGTCATCGGGATGGGGCCTCGAAACTGTAGTCCGCGGCCCTGAACCTGCGCGTCATCCCCCAGAAGCTACGGGCGCTGCGCGGCCACTGCGTCACCACCCGCCCGTTGGCGGCGCGAAAGTAATTGCTGCACTGGGTGGTCCACACGGTGCCGACCATCCACCGGTCGACGTCGGCGACGAACTTCGCCAGCGCGGCGGGCCGCACCGCGACGTACGTCGTGCCCCGGCGCCGCATGTGCTTGAGCGCGCGCACGATGTAGCGCGCCTGGGCCTCGAGCATGAAGATCACGCTGTTGGACCCGACGTTGGTGTTCGGCCCGTAGAGCATGAAGAAGTTCGGGAACCCGGGGACGGCCATGCCGAGATACGCGTGCGCCCCGTCGCGCCACGCCTCGCGCAGGGTCATCCCTCCCTCCCCGCACACGTCGAGCTGGCCGAGGTAGTCGGCGGCGGCGTAGCCGGTGGCGCACACCACGACGTCGACCTCGCGTTCGGTGCCGTCCTCGGTGACCAGGCTGCGCGCGCGCAGGCAGCGCGCCGGGCTGCCCAGCACCTCGACGTTCGGCCGGGTCAACGCGGGCAGATAATCCGAGGAGAACACCAGTCGCTTGCAACCCATCGGGTGGTCGGGGGTGAGCTTGCGGCGCAATTCCTGGTCGGCGACGCTCTTTTCGAGCATCGCCAGGGCGACCTCTGTGAACTCGTCGGTCTTGTCGCTGCCGTGCTCGATCACCGAGATGTTGGCCTCGCTGCGCAACCACAGCCGGGTGCGGTACAGCTTCTTGGCGAACGGGACGTGGGCGAAGACCCAGCGCTCCCATTGCGTGTAGTGCCGGTCGGGCTTGGGCAGGATCCACGTCGGCGACCGCTGCACCGAATACACCGTGCCCGCCACCTTCGCGAGTTCCGGGATGAGCTGTGAGGCCGTCGACCCGGTGCCCAGCACCGCGACCCGCGCGCCGTCGAGGGCAACGGAGTGATCCCAGCGCGAGGAGTGCATCACCGTGCCGGTGAACGGCTCCTCTTCCACCAGATCCGGGAACAGCGGGCGGGTGAACAAACCGACGGCGGACACCACGATCTCGAAGCGGTGCCGCTCGCCGTCGGTGGTGGTCAGACACCATTGCTGGGTGTTTTGGTCCCAACGGGCGGAGCGGATTTCGGTGCGCAGCCGCAGGTGCGGGCGCAGGCCGTACTTGTCGGCGCAGCGCTCGAAGTACCGCAGGATCTCGGGCTGCGCGGACCACAGCCGCGACCAGTTCGCGTTCAGGTCGAACGAGTAGGAGTACAGGTGCGACTTCACGTCGCACGCCAGCCCCGGATAGGTGTTGATCCGCCAGGTGCCGCCGACGTCGTCTTCGCGGTCGAAGATGGTGAAGTCGCGAAACCCGGCCCGCGAAAGCAGGATTCCCAGGGCCAGGCCGCCCGGCCCGGCACCGATGATGCCGATATTCATCGGATCTGCAGGCATTGCCCGCCGTCGACGACCAGCTCCGCGCCGGTGACGAAGGACGCCTCGTCGGAGACCAGAAACGCGACGGCGTCGGCGATCTCGGCGGGTTGGCCGATCCGCCCGAAGGCCGACGACGCGGCGAGCCGCAGCTGGGTGGCGTCGTCGAGCATCGGGGTGGCGACGGGCCCGGGGAGCACCGCGTTGACCCGGATGCCGAGCGGGGCCAGTTCGGCGGCAACGGTTTGGCTCAGGCCCCGCAGCGCCCACTTCGACGACCCGTAGGCGCTGTGGTGTGGGAAGGGCCGGACCGCGCCGGTGCTGCAGATGTTGACGATGGCGCCACCCTGCGCCGCGCGCAGCTGCTCGAGGGCCGCCTGGATACCGAGGAAGGCCCCGAAACAGTTGACCCGCCAGGCGGTTTCAAAGCCGTCGGCTGTCTCGTCGGACAGGGCTGCCCGGTGCAGCACGCCGGCGCCGTTGACGAGCGCGGTCAGTGCCCCGAACCGCTCGACGACGGCGCGGACGGCGGCCTCCCACTGGTCCTGGGAGGTGACGTCGAGCGGGATGCCGATCACCTCGTCGTCGCCCAGCCCGTCGACCTCGGCGGCAAGCTCCTCGGCGCGCCGGTCGCAGGCGGCCACCGAATGGCCCAGCGCGCGTAGCCGTTTGGCGATGGCCCAGCCCTGCCCGCCGGCGGCGCCGGTCACCAGCGCGACCCGGCGTCTCACGATGACGGCACCTCCGGGCTGTCGCACAGGCCGCGGCTGGTGACGAATTGGCAGCGCCGCCGCCGGAAGCGCCACTGCCCGTCCACACGGGCCAGTACGTCGTCGTACAGGGCGGGCCGCAGGTGCAGGTCCCCGGCCCGGACGAACAGCACCTGCGACCGGGCCGTCGCCGCGTCGCCGCGCACGTCGATGCGCGAGACGCCGGTCAGGTGCAGCCCCCGCGGCGCGTCGCGGAACATCTGACCGATGCCGTCGGGGCCGGCGAAAGTCCGCCCGTAGACCAGGAATTCCCCGTCGGCGGCGAACAGCGCCACGCACGCCGCGACGTCCCCGCTGTCGAGGGCCAGCGCGTAGTCGGCGATGAGCCGGCGGATGGCTTCTTCGTCGGTCATTGCCCGGTCGCCTCCCGCAGATGCTCGGCCGCGCCCCGGCGCAGCGCCTGCGATTCGGCGGCCAGGGTGATCATCCGCAGCCCGAGTTTCGCCATGGCGTGGCCGGTCTTGCCGTCTCCGGCGTGAATGCCGGTGACCAGCCCCGCGTCCGTGGCGGCCCGCTGGATGGCGACGATGGCGTCCAGCGCCTCCGGATGTTTGGTCGCGCCAACCGCATCCACGCCCATCGACAGGGCCAGATCGGCGGGCCCGACGTAGAGCCCGGTGAGCCCTTCGACCGCGCAGATCTCGCTGAGGCCCGACAGCGCCGCCGCGGTCTCGATCATCGCGAAGACGCTCACCCGGGATTCCAGTGCGGCGGTGTCGTGGCCCAGGCCGGCGCGCAGCGGGCCGAAGCTGCGGACGCCGGCGGGCTGGTGGCGGGTGGCGGCCACCGCGGCGGCGGCCTGGTCGGCCGACTCGATCATCGCGATGACGACTGCGTCGGCGCCGGCGTCCAGCACCCGCCCGATCGGTGCCGCGTCGGCGTTGGGCAGGCGCACCACGGTGCCGAGGGGCAGGTGCTCGATGCGCCGCAGCGCGCGGGCGATGCCGGCGTCGTCGAGGTAGCCGTGCTGGGCGTCGAAGCCCACGTAATCGTAACCGGCCCTGGCGAATTCCTCGGGCCCCAGCCAGCTCGGCCCGGTGATCCAGCCCCCCCAGATCGGGGCGGTCCGGCCCAGCGCCCGCTGCAGGTTACTTTCCACCGTCACCCCGCGATCGCGATCTTCACGCGCCCGGGATCGGGGCGGCAGGCCAGGTCGAAGGCGGCCTGGACGTCGTCGATGCCGAACGTGTGGGTGAGGTAGGTGCCCAGCAGGCCGGGGTGCTCGTCGGCGAACTTGCCGGCGAGGTCCAGGACGCGCCGGCGGTCCAGCGTCACACCGGATTTCAGTGTCAGGTTGTTACGCAGCATGTGGCGCATGCTGATCGGGTAGGCCTCGTCGTCGGCGACCCCGAAATAGAAGACCGTGCCGCCGGGGGCGGCGGCTTCGATGGCGTGCCCCAACGTGGCCACCTGGTGCCCGACGGCCTCGATGACGACGTCGGCGCGGTCGCCGGGGGCCAGCCGGCTCACCCACCGGTCGCTGGTGGCGCGCACGCGATCGTCGACCCCGAATGCCGTTGCGTGGCTGGCGCGGTCGACGGGATCGACGCCGGTGACACGCCGGGCGCCGGCCGCCTTGGCGACATAGGAGAACAGCAGGCCGATCGAGCCCTGGCCGATGATCGCGACGTGGCGGCCGGACAGGTCCGGCAATTGCTCACACGCGTAAAGAACGCAGGCCAGCGGTTGCAGGCCGATCGCCTGCGCCGGGGTCAGCGCCGGGTCGTACGGCGCCAGCATGTTGCCGTCGCTGACGACGCGCTCCATCAGGCCGTCGAACCCGGATGCCCAGCCCACCACGCGGTCGCCGGCGCGGTGTTCGGGGTGGCGGCTGGCGATCACCTCCCCGGCGACCTCGTGGATCGGGAACCCGTCCTTTTCGGCGGCGCTGGCGCCGTCGTCCCCGGGCAGCCGGCCGCGGCTGCCACGGAAGGCCGGCAGGTCACTGCCGCACACGCCGGCGGCCGAAAACCGCAGCAGGACTTGGCCTTCGGCCAACCGCTCGGGGGTGTGGTCGGGGATCGACGTCCGCTCGAACTGGTAGGGGGCGATGATCCGGTAGGACCACACGTCAGACCTCCACCGGGATCTTGTTCCAGCCCCACTGGAAGCTGGACGGCAGCCGGGTGGCGGAGTCGCCGCGGATCGCGAAGTCGGGCACCCGGCGCAGCCATTCGGTCAGCAGCACGTCGATTTCCAGCCGGGCCAGGTGGTAGCCGATGCAGAAGTGCTGGCCGCGGCCGAAGGCCAGCGAGCGGCGGATGGGGCGGTTCCAGACGAACTCGTCGGGGTTGTCGTACTCCCGCTCGTCGCGGGCGGCCGACGCCAGCAGGGTGATGATGCGCTGGCCGGGCCGGATCGTTTCGTCGTGAATTGTGAAGGGCTTGCGCGCCGTTCGGGCGAACCACTGTGCCGGCGCGCAGAAGCGGGTCATCTCCTCGCGCGCGATCGGAACGTTGCCATCGGGGTCGGCGCACACCGCGGCCATCTGGTCGGGCCGCTGGCTGAGCTCCCACAGCCCGTGGGCGACGATCTTGGGCACCGTCTCGGTCCCGCCGATGAAAATGCAGAGCATCTGGGTGGCGATCTCGACGTCGTCGAGCGCGCTGCCGTCGGGCAGGCGGTATCCGAGCAGGCCGTCGACAACGGGCAGCGCACTCCCCGACCCGTCGGCCCGGCGGCGCTGCACCGAGGGCACCAGGTATTCGAAGTAGTTGGGCCGGGCCTCGGCGGTGTCCACGCCCACACCCGGCTCGGCGAGGCTGCCGGCGTTCACCGCGGCCAGCACCTGCGGCGCGAGATCGGTTGGGATGCCCAGCAAGTCGCAGACGACCGAGGCGACGACGATGCCGCCGTAGTCCTGGGTGAGGTCGAAGGCGCCCTGCGGCAGCAGCAGGTCGAGCCGTTCGTTGGCCAGTTCGCGGATTCGGCCCTCCAGCCCGGCGACGGACCTGGGGCGCAGCGGCTGCGAATGCGCGCGGCGGATCGCGCCGTACAACTCGGCGTCGAACACGGCGTGAAACGGCAGCGGGTGCAGCGGCGGGTCGTCGACGGGCCCGGTGTTGTGCTCGGCCAGCACCGACGCGGCGGGCAGCGTGCCCTCCGAGGCGACGAAGGTTCCGTCGTTGACCTCCAGCACGCGCCAGATGTCGTCGAAGCGCGACAGCGCGAAGGTGTCCCACTGCGGCATGTAGTACACCGGGTGGTCGTCGCGCAGGATTCGATAGTACGGCAACGGGTTTGCCATGACGTCCGCGTCGAACGGGTCATACCGAAAGTTCACGCCGAAGCTCACTGCAGTGGCGACGGCGGTAGGGCCTGCAGGATCGAGTCCTCCCATCCGTCGCGCAGGGCGGGGGCCACGCTCATCCAGGTGACGATCTCGGCGGGTGGGCTCTCCTTCCACGACGGGTAGTAGTTGGCGAAGCACTCCCAGCCGCCCTCCAGCGCCCAGTAGTGGATGACCTCGTTGTAGCGGAAGGTCGTGGTGAAGGATCCCAGCCAGTGCTTGCCGGTGCGCTCCGACCACGGGACGTAGAGCCGCTCCAGCTCGCGGATGTAGTCGTCTTGGCGACCGGGCTTGGTTTGCATGATCTCCTGGATCACCAGCGGCGCAGCGAATTTGGACTCCCGCAGCTGGGCCAGCGTCTTGTTGCTGGGACCCGGGTACATGATGCGGCCCTCGCCCGAGGCGCCGCTGTCGGCCAGATACGCCGACCACTTGCCGGCCGCGGCCTCGTGGCTGCCACCGCGGGCCTGCGCGGCCCCGATCCTGGCGTAGTCGGCGAACCCGTCGATCTCCCAGATGATCGTCACCTGTGGCCAGTGGCCGTTGTAGGGGGTGGTTTCCCAGATCGCGAACAGCCGCGCGCCGAGCTGCTCCATCATCGGCTGGTAGGTGCCGGCGAACGTCGCGGTGAAGTCGTCGCTTCGCGCGGAGCCCAGCGAGATCGTCTCGTGCAGGTAGAGCAGTGTGTGGCCGTAATACTTCTTCATGGGCTAGTCGAGGCGCGCCGAGTCCGTCAGCAACGTCTCGGTGGGATCGACCGCGTCGCAGGCGATCCCGGCCGCCGCGAGCGCATACCCTTTGAATCTGCGCGCCGCGGCGCTGAGCACGTACTGCGCCCGGGTCGTCGCGCGGTCGACCGCCAGCGGCCAGCCGTCACCCCACAGGGCCACCTCGGTCAGCCGATCGCCCAGGGATTCCAGCACCTTCTCGCGCACGCGCGTGTCGGCGGTGAACGCCTCGGCGCTGACCGCCAGGCTGTGGCCGGTCGACCCCGCCAGGGCCGTCCGCGCCTCGGGGTCCAACGCCTGCACCCCGAGGATCCGCAGCGGGCGGGTGTCGCAGCTGTGTGGCAGCAGCACGTTCACCTGCCAGCCGGCCATCACCCGGTCGTAGAGCCAGCCCCCGGCCGACTGCACGACATCGGCGGCGCTGGCGGCGACGACATCGAGCCGATATCGCAGATTGTCGCCGTCCGCGCGGATTGCTCGCGGAGCGGTGACCCGGCTGTTGTGGCTGATGTCGAGCGTTGGAGTGACCATCAATCCGTTCCTCACCGCCGCACTCTGGGGTGCGTGGGCGTTTCCTGCAGGGTTTGGCATGGGCTTGTTGTCACCCGACAGCGTGACACTTCTGGCCAAATTTGTAAAGGTGCCTAGCCTTCGAATTGCCCGTTGCGCCGGGCTTTGAGTTCGGTAAGGACCTCGTCGGTGTGCTGACCCAGTTGCGGTGCCACCGAGCGCGGCGCCCACGGCGTGCCGTGGAAGTCCGCCGGGGTGGCCACCATCGCGACTCCCGCTTCCCCGTCGGGAACATCGACGATGCCGCCGGCGGCGTGGAACTGCTCGTCGGCCACGACGTCCTCGAGCGCGTTGACCGGCGACCAGAAGAGCTCGGGCTCTCCCGCGAAGATCTGCGCCCACTCATCGAGCGGGCGGGTCGCGAAGATCTCGTCCAGCTCGGCGATGAGCTGCACCGCGTTGACCGCGCGGGAGCGGGCGTCGCCGAACCGGGGATCGTCCTCGCCCCAGCCGGGGCGCCCCACCGCCCGGCACAGCGCGGGCCAGTGCCGCTCGGCCTCCAGCCCGACGAGCCAGAACCGCCGCCCGTCGGCAGCGGTGTAGTTGTTCATGCAGGGGTTGCCCATCGTTTCGCGCTGGCCGATCGCGATCGGCTGGCCGGTCAGCAGGTAGGTGTTGAGGTCGAAGCTGACCGTGTAGGCGCCCTGGCGGTACAGCGAGGTGGTGACCAGTTGGCCCGCGCCGGTGCGTTGGCGGGCGAGCAGCGCCGCACACACCGCGGCGGCCAGCGTCATCCCCGCCGAGTGGTCGCCCATGCCGCCCCGCTGAAACGGCGGCGTGTCGCCGGGTCGGGTCAGCAGGTGGGCGACCCCGGCGCGCGACCAGAACGCGGCGACGTCGTAGGCGGCGCGGTCGGCGTCGGGCCCGGTCTCGCCGTACCCGGTGATCAGGCCGTAGACCAGGCGCGGGTGGCGCGCCGCTACCGACTCGAAGTCGAGGCCGAGGCGTTGCAGCGCGGCGGGGCGCACGTTGGTCACGAAAACGTCTGCGTCGGAGAGCAATTCGAACGCGGCGTCCCGGCCCCCGTCGGTGGTGAGGTCCAAAACGACGCTGCGCTTGGAGCGGTTGTCCATTTCGAACGGCGGGTTGACCCCGAGGTCGCAGCCCAGCATCTTGCCGAACAGGCGGCCCGGGTCGCCGGTCGGCGGCTCGATCTTGATGACGTCGGCGCCCCAGTCGGCCAGGATGCCCCCGGTGGCCGGCCCGGCCACCCAGACCCCGAGCTCGACGACTTTGTAGCCTTCCATCGGTCCCGCCATGGGTAAGTTCCTACCCTGCATCGCGGCGGGGTCCTCCCACCGGGTCACAGGGTCAGCGGTCTTCAAATGCCGACGCGATCGCCTTCATCGGCAGAAAAAGGTGAAGTGGGTCGACCGGTGATTCCAGGAACTCCGCATGATGCAGATAGAAGGCGCGAGCATCGTCGTCGCGGGCATGGACCAAAAGGGCTGGTGCTGCTACCGATTTCGACAGCATGAGGACTCGCCGCATCGCGTCGCGCAAGAGACCCCACCCCAGACCACGTCCCTGCCACTCGGCATCGACTGCGAGCCGGGCCAGCAGAAAACACGGGACAGTTTCGGGAGCCTTTTTTGCCACCGCTTCGGGAGCGGCGGCGCGTTCGTACCCTGCGACCGTAATTGCGTAGTAACCGACGACGCGGCCGTCGAAAGTGCTGACGTAGGTGGTCGCATTGTTGGCCCGCTGGTTCTGCCAACTGTATTTCGCAAGCCACTCATCGAGCTCGGTCGCGCCCGACGCGAAGGCGGTCCGATCGTGCGCTCTGGTGAGCTTTTCGGGCCGGGTCGGCCTTGGTCGATCGCCTTCGGCCAACGGTCGCGTCAGTCGTGCTCGGCAAATGGACTGTCCCGCCGCAGAAGTCGATCGAGTTTGGGCATCGGCTCCAATGGAGCGTCGAGCAAGGCCTGAAACTCGGTCCACTGCTGTTCGCTCGCGACGAACCACTTGCGATCGGCAAGAACCCGCTCGGCGCTCTGCAAGGCGCTGTTGAGGATGAAGTCCGTGACGGTGCTGTCCGCCGCGTCCGCGGCCCGACGTATCAGCTGCTGCTGACGCGCGCTGGCGCGGATATTCAAGCGCTGGTCGCGTGCGGTCTTGGTGGTGACGGCCTCGGTATTGCGCATCGTTACCTCGCTAGTGACGTATGTACACCGTACATACGTCACGGTCCGGGTGTCAAGAACACACTCGCCCTCACGATAAGTTGGAAACGATGACTCTTGTGGCCGGACGCGGTCCACTCAGCAGCGATCCCGCGGGGCGGTTCTCGCCCCCGGTGCCCGACGGCCTCGTCTATATCGAGCCCCACCCCCGGCGGGTGCAGGCGCTGCGGGACGGGCGCGCGGTGATCGACACCGAGCGGGCGCTGCTGGTGCACCGGCAGGGCCGCCCGCTGAGCTACGTCTTCCCCGCCGACGTGGTCGGCGACCTGCCGACCGAACCCGAACCGGAGGCGCCGGGCTTCGTCCACGTCCCGTGGGACGCCGTCGACACCTGGCTGGAAGAGGGTCGCAAACTCGTCCACTACCCGCCCAACCCGTATCACCGCGTCGACTGCCGGCCGACGAAACGCCGCCTGCGCGTCTCCATCGCCGGCACCGTGTTGGTGGACACCGACGACACGGTGATCCTGTTCGAGACCGCCCTCGAGCCGCGCCTCTACGTCGACCCACAACACGTGCGCACCGACCTGCTGCGCGAATCGGAGACGTCGAGCTATTGCAACTACAAGGGCTTCGCGACGTACTGGTCGGCCGTCGTGGGGGGCCGGGATGTCGAGGATGTCGCGTGGAGCTACGACGATCCGCCCCCGGAAAGCCTGCCCGTCAAGGGTTTTCTGAGTTTCGACCCCGCCCGCTGCGACGTGGCGGCCGAACTGCCGCCCACCTGATCCGCGAGAGTGCAACTGGCAACACATCGCCCGAGTAGCCGTGTCGCTGGTTGCACTCTCGCGAAAGTCAGTAACTCGGCCGGCCCAGCCCGAGCTCGTGCTGGGCGATCATGTTGCGGAACACCTCCATGGTGCCGCCGTAGATGCCGGCGGGAACGCCGTGCCGGAAGATGAATTCGATAGCGCCGTCATCCGCGGAACCCGCTGTGTCGGTGGGCAATGCCGACGCCGGCGCCAGCAGGTCCATCAATTCCTGAGAGACCTCACGCATGGTCTGAATGAGCGCCACTCGCCCGTACATGCCCGGAGTCGACATGGCCGCCTCGATGCGGGCCATGCTGCGACCCAGCCGGTATTTCGTCGACTCGTCGTCGATCGGGCGCCGCCCGTCCGCATCGGGCGTGGACAGGATCGCCGCGACCCCGTCGGCCGCCTCGGCCATCAGATGGCCGTGCTCCGAGAGCATCGAAACATTCTGCAGGCCATGGTCTTCGATGTCGGTGATGCCATGTTCGGCGTCGAGAGCGAAGCGCATCACCGTCCAGCCGCCGTTGACCTCACCGATGCGGAAGAGGTCGTCGACGCGGACGTCGCTGTAGTAGACGATGTTGGTGCGGTCGCCGTCCAGGGTGCGGATCGGCTGGATCTCGATGCCCGGCGAATCGAGCGGCACCAGAAACATCGTCAGGTTTTTGTGCTTGGGTCCCTGCGGATCGGTGTTGGTGAGCAGGAAGACGTACCTGGCGTTCTGCGCGTTCGAGGTGAACATCTTGGACCCGTTGATAACCCAGCCCGAGCCGTCCCGCACGGCGCGGGTCTTGCAGGTGGCGACGTCGGAGCCGCCCTCGGGTTCGGTATAGCCCAGGCATATCCGGATCTCTCCGGACAGCACGCCCGGCAGCACCGCGTCGACGAGTTCGGCCGCCCCGAACTGGCGCACCAACCGCGCGACCGCCGCCGTGGTGCCCCAGTGGAACCACGGGGCATGGGCACGACCAATCTCGAGGTGGAAGATCCGCCGGCGCACCGGATTGAAGCCGCCCTCGGATTCCAGCTTCCAATCCGACGCCAAATAACCCGCTTCGCCCAGAGCCAAATGCACCGGCTCACTGAAGTTTTCACCGGTCTCACGATCGCGCCGCCGTACCTCCTCGGTGACATGCTCGGTGATGAACTCCCGGAACTGATCGTAAAAATCCTGATCCTCGGGTGAGAGCGTGACGTGCGAAAAGTCCATTACAGCGCGTCGATCACGTCGGCGCGGAACCGGTCGAGGGTTTCCAGCGCATGCGCCAGGCTGTCCCCGGGCAGATGCACGCTGACCCACGTCACACCCAGGGCCGCGAGCTTTTCCAGGCCGGAAAGGTAAGCGTCGGCGTTGAACTCGTCGGTCGCGGGGCTGCCGCCGTCGAAATTGGTGAAGGTGATGTCGATCGCCGAGGAGTCCCGGCCCGCCGCGTCACACCGGCGCCGCAGATCGTCGATGCCCTCGGTGAGGCGCTGCACCGAGTCGATGACGGCCGTGCCGGCGGTCTGGGCCAGTTGCGGCGGCGCGGGAAACGGGCACCAGCCGTCGCCGTAGAGCGCCACCCGCTGGCGCGAGGCCGCCGTGTTGCCGCCGATCCAGATCGGTGGGGGGCTGGCCGGCCGCGGGTGCGCGGTGATCCCGCGCGCGCTGAAATGCTTTCCCTCGAAGGAGATGTCGTCGCCCGCCCAGATCGCGCGGATCACCCGCAGCGCTTCCTCGAACAGCTCGGCCCGCTCGTCGTAGCTGACCCCGAGCGCCGCGAATTCCCGCTTGAGATAGCCGACCCCGACGGCCAGCGTGAACCGGCCACCCGACAGCAGATCCAGCGTCGCGCCGGACTTGGCCACCACGAACGGGTTTCGGTACGGCAGCACCACGATGTTGGGGATCAGGCGCAGCGTGCTGGTCCTGGCCGCCGCGAAGCCCAGTGCGACAAAGGGATCCACCGCGTCGTGGCCCCCGGCCTGAAGCCAGCGCTGCGACGGCGCGGGGTGATCGGTGAAGCCGAAGCCGTCGATCCCCGCCGCCTCGGCCGCCGCCGCCACCGTCGCAATGCCCTCCCCGGCCACCAATTCCGGGTTGTACGGATGGCTGTGCATCGGGTGGGTGAACGTGAAGCGCATGACGGTCAGAACCGCGCGCGGGAATCGATCGCGGTGTCGCTGGTGCGCAACGGGCGGATCAGCGCCTCCTGGGCGAAGGACGCCAGCAGCTCGCCCTCCTCGGAATGCACGGCGCCGCGCACGTACGACATCCCCGCGCCGACCTGGGTGCTCTCGTGGCTGTAGAGCAGCCACCCGTCCCAGCGCACCGGCTCGTGAAACGCGACCGAGATCGTCATCGGCGCGGTGGACACGGTGAGGTGGGCCTGGGCGGTGCCGATGCCCTCGTGCGCCCGCATGGTGGTGGAGATCCCGAGATGCCCGGTGAAGTACGCGACGAGCGCCTTGGCCAGGTCGTCGCGGGTGGGGATCGGGTCGTAGTGCAGCCACGCGTAGAGCTCCGGCGGGCCCACCTCGTCGGGGCTGTTGACGTCGACGACGTCGACCAGGCGCAGCTGCCGGCCGGCCATCGGCATCTCGGACACGTTGGCGTCGGCCGGCGCCGCCACGTCGGGGCGTGGCAGGTGGTGGCGGATCACGTCCCCGGTCGGGACGTCGGCCAGGACGGTGATGCTCAGGCAGCGCCGGCCGTTCTGGTGCACGGCGACGACGGCGGTCGCGGTGGACCGGCCTTCGGCCACCACGTCGAGGACGAGTTCGATCGGCGGGCCGACGGCCACGGCGCGCGAGAACACCGCGTGCGCCGAGCGCACCGACTTGTCCGGAAACCGCTTGGCCACAGCGACAATCGCCTGGGCGAGCACCTGGGTGCCCTCCACCACCTGGCGGCCGTCCCCCGCGTCAAACCCGGTTTCGGCCGTGAACCGGTCCTGCCCGTCGGCCTGCACGTCGAACAGGTCCAGCAGGCCCTGCACCGTCCACTCGGTCTGTCCGGATGCCTCCGATGCCTGGGTCAAGTCCGCTCCACCTCTCGCGCTCGCAGCTCAGGGGCTCAGCGTGACACTTTGAGCAAGATTTGTAAAGCTTGGCTAACGACATCCCGCACGCACCGGGTGAGATTGACACCGCAGCACGCCGTGCATGACACTTTTGCGGTGTTTTGTAAAGGCTTCCGCGCATGATCCCCGAGCCCCTGGCCAAGGGATTCTGCTTCGGTGAGGGCCCACGCTGGTTCGAAGGGCTGCTGTGGTTCTCCGACATGCTGGGCGAGGCCGTACACACCGCGGACATGCGCGGCTCGCTGACCACGTTGCCGCTGCCCGGGCGTTCGCCGTCGGGGCTGGGGTTTCGTCCCGACGGGTCGCTGCTGATCGTCTCGACCGAGGACCGGCAGGTGTTGCGCTACGACGGCGAAACGGTCGTCACCGCCGCCGACCTGGCCGACCTGACGCCGACCAACCTGGGCGACATGGTCGTCGACGGCGCCGGGCGCGCCTATATCGGATGCCAGGCGTTCTCCGGCGGCGCGATCATCCGCCTCGACGCCGACGACACCCCTACCGTCGTCGCCGACGACCTCGACTTCCCTAACGGCATGGTGATCACCCCCGACGGCACGACGCTGATCGTGGCCGAATCGACGGGCCGCCGGCTGACCGCGTTCGCCATCGGCGCGGACGGCGGGCTGGGTGACCGCCGCGTCTTCGCCGACGGCCTGGACGGGCCGCCGGACGGCATCGCGCTGGACGCCGAGGGCGGGGTGTGGGTGGCGATGACGCTGGCGCACCAGTTCGAGCGGATCGTCGAGGGCGGCGCCGTGACCGACCGCATCGACATGGCCGAGCGGGTGGCGATCGCGTGTGCGCTCGGCGGTCCGGCGCGGCGCACGCTGTTCCTGCTGTCCAGCACCGACGCCTATCCGCGGCGGCTGGTCGGCACCCGGCTCTCGCGGCTGGACGCCGTGACCGTCGACATCCCCGGCGCCGGGCTGCCCTGACATCCGAGAGGTACACGAGTGACCGACGCGTATTACGAGCTCATCGACTCCGACGGGCCGGGCGAAAAGTTCCGGGCGACCGACCTGGCGCGCGGCACCTGGTCGGCCGCGATCCAGCACGGCGGCCCGGTGTCGGCGCTGCTGGTCCGGGCGCTGGAACGGTGCGACCAGCGCGAGGACACCCGGCTGTCGCGCGTCGTCATCGACCTGTTGGGCGGGGTGCCGGCCGAGGGCGACCTGTGGGTCAGCTCGCAGGTGCAGCGGGGCGGCAAGCAGATCGAACTGGTCGGCGCCGAGATGCTCGCGCCCGGTCCCGACGGCCAACCCCGGCCGGTGGCGCGCGCCAGCGCCTGGCGACTGCAGCAGCTGGACACCCACGCCGTCGCCCACGCCGCGGCGCCGCTGCCCCGGCCGCGCGGCGAAGCCTTCGACCGCAACCTCAAGGCCAAGGACTGGGACCGCAACTACGTGCACAGCCTGGAGTGGCTGTGGCTGACCGAGCCGCTGACCCCGGGCCCCGGCGAATCCTGGATCAGGCCGACCGTGGACCTCGTCAACGGCGAGACCATGACACCGCTGGAGCGGCTGTTCGCGGTGGCCGACTGCGCCAACGGCATCGGCAGCAAGCTGGACATCAGCAAGTGGACGTTCCTCAACACCGACCTCGCCGTGCACGTGTTCCGGGTTCCCGACGGCGACTGGATCGGCATCCGCGCGGAGACCAGCTACGGGCCGGACGGGGTCGGGACGACGGTCGGCACGCTGTTCGACGAGCGGGGCGCAGTCGGCGCCATCCAGCAGTGCGTGCTGGTGCGCGGGCGCCCGCCCAAGCCGGGCCGGGAAGCGAAAACACCGTGACACATCGGCGATACTTCGTAAAGATTCACCTATGAGCCAGCCGGCCCCCGCGGCAGAGATCGACACCTCGACGCGTCAGCGCATCCTCGACGCCACCGCCAAGGTGCTCGGCCGCAACGGCAAGACCAAGCTCAGCCTGTCCGAGGTGGCCACCCAGGCGGGGGTCTCCCGTCCCACGCTGTACCGCTGGTTCGCGTCCAAAGAGGAGCTGCTGTCGGCGTTCTCGCAATACGAGCGGCAGTACTTCGAGAGCGGCCTGGTCAAGGCCACCTCGGGGCTGAAGGGCGCCGACAAGCTCGACGCCGTGCTGCGGTTCATCGTCGAGTACCAGGATTCGTACTCGGGCGTGCGCATGGTCGACGTGGAACCCGAGCACACGATCGCGCAGTTCGCCCGCGTCATTCCCGAGATGCGCGCCGGCCTGCAGCGCCACCTCTCCGGGCCCAACGCCGCGGTGAAGGCGGCGACGGTGATCCGGATCGCCATTTCGCACTACATCGTGCGCAGCGACGACGCCGAGGAGTTCCTCGAGCAGCTGCGCCACGCCGTCGGGATCAAAGGCAGCGGGTAGCCCCATCCCCCCGGGGCCCCCGCGAGCGGCCGTGTTTGTACGGTGACACGCCGTATTTCGCGTACATTTGCGGACCCTCGCGGCAGGTGACGCGGCGCGCGAGGGCGATCAGAACAGCACCGCGGCGTTGAGGTAGCCGGTCGGGTCCAGCGCGGCCTTGACCGCCCGCATCGCGGCGATGTCGGCGGGCTCCCGCGACATGCCCAGGTAGGCCCGCTTGCGGCTGCCGACGCCGTGCTCGGAGCTGACGTTGCCGCCGCACGCCGCGATGAGCTCCATCATCGGCGCGTACAGCGTCGGCTCCCGCTCGACCGGGCAGCGCAGCACGTTGAGGTGCAGGTTGCCCTCGCCGACGTGGCCGAACAACACCGGCAGCGCCTCGGCGACCTGCGCGCGGACCAACGCGACCGCGTCGCGGGCGAACCCGCCGATCGCCGCCAGCGGCAACGACAGGTCGAACTTCAGCGGCGGCCCGTACACGCCGAGCACCTCGGCCAGCGATTCCCGAACGCGCCACAACCGTTGCTGCGCAGCCACATCCACGCCGACCGCGGGTTCCCCGCACAGCCGCGCGCCGTCGAGCAGCTCGGCCAGCCGTTCGGTCTGGTCGAGGTCGGCGGCCAGCTCCACCAGCAGCAGCCACTCGCCGGCCACCGGCGCGCCCACCCCGAGGTGCTCGGCCGTCAGCGCCGCGGCGCGGCCGTCGATGAGCTCCAGCGCCGCGATGCCGTCCACGTCGCGGAACGTGCGGCCGGCGTCGATCAGCGCCTCGAGGTCGGCGAACCCGCACACCGCAGTGACCCGATGCGACGGCGCGGGGTGCAGCCGCAGGTCCAGTTCGGTGATGACGCCGAGCGTGCCCTCGGCGCCCACGAACAGCGCCGGCAGGTCGTAGCCGGTGTTGTCGCGGCGCACCAGGCTGTGGCGGCGCAGCAGCGAGCCGTCGGGCAGCGCCACCTGCAGGCCGACGATCTGCTCGCCCATGTTGCCGTAGCGCACGGTGCGCAGGCCGCCGGCGTTGGTGGAGGCCATGCCGCCGACGGTCGCGGTGTCCCGCGCGGCAAGGTCCACCCCGAACACCAAACCCGCTGCGGCAGCGGCGCTTTGCACGGCGGCCAGGGCCGCTCCGGCGCCCACCGCGATGCGGCGCTCGACGGTGTCGACGTCGCTCACGGCGCGAAGCCGCTCGGTGGACAGCAGCACGTCGTCGTGCTCGGGAACGGTGCCGGCCACCAGCGAGGTGCGCCCGCCCTGCACCGTCACGTGCGCCCCGGCGTCGCGGCACACCCGCAGCACCTCGGCGACCTGCTCGGCGGACGCCGGCCGCACCAGCGCGCTGGCCCGCCCGCGGTAGCGGCCGGTGTGGTCGACGCTGCGGCCCGCCAGCACGTCGGGGTCGGTCACGACGTGCGGCGAACCCACCACGTCGGCCAGGCTGCGAAGCATGCTGGCGGTTATACCAACTGACGATGCCGGCGACTCAGCCGGCGCTACGGTTTGTTCGCTCGCTCAGGAAATTTGACCAGGACACCACCTCGGGGTGGTGCTGGAGCAGGGCCCGGCGCTGGCGTTCGGTCATGCCGCCCCAGATGCCGAATTCGACGCGGTTGTCCAACGCCTCAGCCGCGCACTCCTGCATCACCGGGCAGTGCCGGCACAGCGCCGCGGCCTTGCGTTGGGCGGCGCCCGTCACGAACAGCCCGTCGGGGTCGCTGGCCGCGCATAGCGCTCTCGACGCCCAGCCGGCGGGCTCTTCCGGCGCCGGGATGCGGACCAATCCCCGCAGCACCGTCGGATGTGGCCTTCCGTCGCGCATTGACCCCGTCATGAGCTAATCCCCTTTCGCGGCCCGAATCCCGCACGCAGGTGCGCCCCAGCCCTATTCCCGGGCAGGGAGTGGCTTAAACAACACAAGTCAAATAGCGACGGCTCAGAACGCCTTGTGCGGCACGTCGGTGACCAGCCCGCCGTCCATCACGAACTCGCTGCCGGTCGTGTAGGAGGACTCGTCGCTGGCGAGGAACAGCACGAAGGTCGAGACCTCGCGGGATTCGCCCGGGCGGCCCAGCGGGACGGTGACCATGTCCTCGGGCAGCTTCTCGGTCATCGGGGTGCGGATGAAGCCGGGGTGGATCGAGTTGACCCGGATGTTGAACGGCGCCAACTCCAGCGCCGCCGACTTGGCCAGGCCGCGCACCGCCCACTTCGACGCGACGTACGGGTGCACGGCGGGCGCGCCGCGCAGCCCCTCGATCGACGACACGTTGATGATCGAGCCGCCGCCGGCCGCGGTCATCGGGTCGACGGCCACCCGCATGCCCAGGAAGGTGCCGGTCAGGTTGACGTCAATCACCTTCTGCCACTTGCCCAGGTCGAAATTGCGCAGTTGCCCGAGCGCGACGATGCCGGCGTTGTTGACCAACACGTTGAGCTTGCCGAACTCGGCGATCGCCAGGGCGACCGCGGCGTCCCACTGGTCGGGTTGCGTGACGTCGAGGTGGACGTAGCGCGCGGCGTCTCCGATCGCATTGATTTCGGAGGCAAGCGCTTGTCCCTCGTCATCGAGGACGTCGCCGATCACCACTTTGGCGCCTTCCTCCACGAGCATGCGCGCGTGCGAGGCGCCCATGCCGCGGGCGCCGCCACTGATCAGCGCGACCTTGCCGTCTACCCGTCCCACTCGTGCTCCCTTCGGTTAGGTGGTCACCAAATCGGTTGGCGCGTAAAGCCCCTTGCCGGTGACCAGCGGCAGGCCCAGCGTGGTCACGATGCCGGGTGGCGACGCGATGACGTCGGGGATGGCGTTGACGATGCGCCCGGCCGCGCCGGCGATCGCGGCGTGGTTGTGGTCGCCCTTGCGGCTGCCGGGAACGATGTCCACGGCGTAGGACGGCTCGCCGGTGATCTCGACGCGATACGAGCCGCCACCCGAAGCCGGTTGCCGCCATTCGGGTTTCAGGTCGGGGCGCAGCCGGGTGATGTGCTCGATGACGATGGCGGGGTGCCCCTTGACCATGCCGCGGATCTCGAACTGCAGGGCGGCCACCGTGCCCTTGGCGACGTGCCCGACGGCGATGTCGAAGTCTTCGGGCGCCGGCTCGCGCTGGTATGACTCGGTGATCTCGTCGACCTCGATGCCGAGGCCCGCCGCCAGTTGCCGGATCGCCGTCCCCCACGCGATGCTGAGCACGCCGGGCTGCAGCAGCATCGGCACCTCGTCCAGGGGCCGCGCGAAGCCCATGTAGTTCATGACTTCCTGGCCGTTGTAGCTCGCGTAGTCGTGGATCTCCATGCAGCGCACCTGCTCGATGCGCTGGCAGGTTCCGGCGAGCGCGAACGGGATCAGGTCGTTGACGAAACCCGGGTCGACCCCGCTGATGAAGATGCTCGAATTACCTTGCCGGGCAGCGTCTTCCACCCGAGCGATGTACTTGTCGGGCAGGACGCCCCACGGGTACTGCAGCAGGCCCGGGGAGGATCCGACCACGTCGATGCCGGCGGCCAGGATGCGCATGACGTCGGCCATCGCGTCTGGCAGCCGGGTGTCGCCCATGGCGCAGTAGACGACGCAGTCGGGCCGGGTGGCCAGCAAGGCGTCGAGGTCATTGACGGCCGTGACTCCGGTCTGGACGGGTTCGTCCAGGCCGAGGCCGCACAGCTCGCCGGCGTCGCGGCCCACCTTCTCCGGCGTGGACACGCACACACCCGTCAGGTGGAACAACGGGTTGGTGATCAGTTGGGCTAAGGCCAGTCCTCCGACGTTTCCGGTGCCGACGTGCGCGACGCGGATGGCCATGAGAGTCTCCGTCCCTGAAACCGCTCGAAACGTTTCTAGACAGTAGTCCACTATTTATGGGACGCCCACGGGGGCCGACTTGCGCGAAACGCCAGACTTCCCGTCGGCGCCGTTTTAGTCTCGGTCAATACCTAATACCCACGGTCGCGGGTAACTGCCCGGGCAGGGGTCCCGGCCTGTGGGGAAGGACGGGGAGATGACGAGTTTGATCACAGTCCCTGAGACGTTGGCGTCGACGGCGGCCGACGTGCAGGGGATCGGTTCGACGATCAACGCGGCGGGCGCCGGCGCCGCCGGGCAGACGACCGGCGTGGTGGCCGCGGCCGAGGACGAGGTGTCGGCGGCGATCGCGGACCTGTTCGGCGCCTACGGCCGCCAATACCAGGCGGCCCTCGCGCAGGCCGAGGCGTTCCATGCCGAGTTCACCCGGGCCCTGACGGCCGCGGCGAACACCTACGCGCAGGCCGAGGCCGCCAACGCGGCGCTGATCTCCGGCGGCGCCGCGCCCGCCCCTCGGGTGTTGACCTCGCTGCTGAATCCGGGCTCCGGGGACCCGCTCTACGCGCTGATCATGGGCGGCACCAACAACCCGCAGCCCGACCCGATCTATGTCAACAACGTCTTCAACGCCTACATCAGGCCGTTCTTCGCCGGCGCCATCCCGCAAGGGCTGTTCACGCCCGAGCAGTTCTGGCCGGTGACACCGGGCTTGGGCAACCTGACGTTCGGCCAGTCCGTCGCCCAGGGCGTCACCCTGCTGGACAACGCCATCCATTCGACGCTCAGCAACGTGAACAACAGCGCCGTCGTCTTCGGCTACTCGCAAAGCGCCACGATCGCCACCAACGAGATCAACGCCCTCATGGCGGCCGGCTCACCCTATCAAGGTCAGCTCTCCTTCACCCTCGTCGGCAACCCGAACAACCCCGTCGGCGGCATCCTCGAGCGCTTCCCCGGTTTCTACATCCCATTCCTGGACGTGTTGTTCAACGGTGCCACGCCGCCGAATTCGCCCTACCCGACGTCGATTTACACCGCGCAGTACGACGGCATCGCCGACCTGCCGCAGTACCCGCTGAACCTCGTCTCCGACCTGAACGCGTTCATGGGCTACTTCTTCGTGCACAACACCTATCCGCTCATGACGGCCACCCAGGTCCAGGGCGCGGTGCCGCTGCCGACGTCGCCCGGCTACACCGGCGACACCCACTACTACATGTTCATGACCCAGAACCTGCCGCTGCTGCAGCCCATCCGGGCCATCCCCTATGCCGGCCCGCCGATCGCCGACATCTTCCAGCCCGACCTGCGGGTGCTCGTCGACATGGGCTACATGGGCTACGGGCCGGGCGCCAACTACGCGAACATCCCCACTCCGGCCGGGTTGTTCGAGATCCCCAACCCGTTCACGATCATCCCCGACCTGGCGCTGGGCTCCGTGCAGGGTCCCTACGGCGCCGCGATCGAGATCGGGGTGGAGGCCGGGTTGTTGTCGCCGTCGTTGTTCCCGAACACCTACCCGTGGGTGCCGTCCATCAACCCCGGCCTGAACATCTCGCTGGGCCAGTCGAGCACGACGCTGCTGTCGCTGCTCAGCGGCGGGGCCGGGGACGTGCTGCGCCTCATCCCGGCGCCGGTGTTCCCCTGACCGCTACGGCCCGAGCGGGGAGTTCTGCCGGATCGAGTCGTCGCGGATCAGGCCGCGCAGCAGCGCGGTGCTGAATTCGGCGGCGATCTCCTTGGCGGTGCGCCGCCCGCTCGGCCGCAGCCAGCGGTAGCTGCCCAGCGTCATCCCGATGTAGCCGAGCGCCAACACGTGCGAGTCGCACTGGTAGAACTCGCCGCTGGCGATCCCGCGGTCGATCAGGCCGTGCACGTGGTGGTAGACCTGGGTCTCCTTCTCGCGGACCTCGGCGACCTGCTCGGCGGTGAACCATTCGGTGATGTACGGCGCCTCCTGGAAATACACCGCGGCCCGCTCGGGGTCGCTCGCGATCCCGGTGAGCAGCCGGACGGTGTACTGGTAGAGCGCCTCGCGGGCCGTCCAGGACGGGTCGTCGTGGACGGCGGCCAGCGTGCCCTCGGCGGCCTGGCGATAGATGTCGAACAGGATCAGCGACTTGCTGGCGTAGTAGTGGTAGACGGTCGCCTTGTTCAGCCCGATCACGTCGGCGACGTCGTCCATCCGGGTGCCGTGGTAGCCGCGCGCGGCGAACAGCTTGGTGGCGACCGCCAGCAACTCCTCGCGGCGGGTCACCCCGTTCTCGGATGGCATTCGCACTCTCTATCGTCGCCGACCAATCAACTGGTTGGACAGTCTAAAGCCATCGCCGCCCTGTCGTTGCGGCACGTCTGCGACTAGGATGGTGTGTCGAACTGGTCGCGAGTCGAGAGGTGGGGACATGGATCCGAGTCCGGACTATGACGTGAGCGACGAGATCGAGTTCTTCTTTCGGTACGTCCCGTGGGGCCTGCGCGGCGTCGTCGACGGCAACGGCTACCCGCCGCCGGCCTACCCGCCCGTCTAGAGCGCGGCACCTCCCGCTCGCGAGCAGACGCAAAGGTACCTAAAACCTCGGCGTGTCGGGGGCTTTTGCGTCTGCTCGGCGAATCGTTATAGCGCTTTCAATTCCTCGGCGACCTCGGTCACCGATTTCTTCGCGTCGCCGAACAGCATGCTGGTGCCCTCGCCGTAGAACAGCGGGTTGTCGATGCCCGCGAACCCCGAGTTCATCGACCGCTTCAACACGATCACCGACTTGGCCTTGTCGACGTTGAGGATCGGCATGCCGTAGATCGGGCTGGACGCGTCGTTGCGGGCCGCCGGGTTGGTGACGTCGTTGGCGCCGATGACGATCGCGACGTCGGTGCGCGCGAACTCGTCGTTGATGTCGTCCATGTCCTTCATCGCGTCGTAGTCGACCTCGGCCTCGGCCAGCAAGACGTTCATGTGCCCGGGCATCCGGCCGGCGACCGGGTGGATGGCGTACTTGACCTCCACGCCCTTGTCCTCCAGCAGGGCGGCCATGTCCTTCACCGCGTGCTGGGCCTGCGCGACGGCCAGGCCGTAGCCCGGCACCACGATCACCTGGTTGGCGTAGGCCATCTGGATCGCGGCGTCGGCGGCCGAGGTGGCCTTGACCGTCTTGTCTCCCCCGCCGTCGCCACTGGGAGCCACGCCGCCGCCGCCGAAGCCGCCGGCGACGATCGCGGGGATCGAGCGGTTCATCGCCTTGGCCATCAAGTTGGTCAGGATCGAGCCGGACGCGCCGACGATCATCCCGGCCACGATCATCGCGGTGTTGTTGAGCGCCAACCCGGCCGCTGCGGCCGACAGCCCGGTCATGGCGTTGAGCAACGAGATCACCACCGGCATGTCGGCGCCGCCGATGGGCAGCACCACCATCAGCCCCAGCACACCCGCGGCGGCGAGCAGGCCGATCATCCACCACAGCGGGGCGCCCCCGGATCCGGGATGCGCGTGCAGGCCGATGACGACCGCGGCCGCCACCGCCCCGGCCAGCAGCAGCAGGTTGATCGGCTGCTGGGCCCTGCCGAAGCCGATCGGCGACCCGGAGATGATCTCCTGCAGCTTGCCGAACGCGATGATCGAACCCCAGAACGAGATCGACCCGATGATCGCGGCGAACAACGACGCCACCACGATGTGCACGGTCGGCGACTCGCCGTGCCGGAAGGCCGAAAAGCCGTCCGTCTCAATGAATTCCGACAGCGCGATGAGCGCGACGGTGCCGCCGCCGACGCCGTTGAAGAAGGCCACCAGCTGCGGCATGGCGGTCATCTTGGTGAACCGCGCCGGCGGGACACCGAGTGCGACGCCCACGACCAGGCCCGCGATGATCAGCACCCATTGGTCGGTGTGCCGGATCTTGACCAGGGTCGCCGCCACGGCGATGGCCATCCCGACGGCGGCGATCAGGTTGCCGCGCACCGCGGTCTTCGGGCCCGTCAGGCCCATCAACCCGTAGATGAACATCGCGAACGCGATGATGTACAGGCCGATCACCAGGTAGTTCATTTGGCGGCCTTCTTTTTGCCCTTGAACATGCCCAGCATCCGGTCGGTGACGATGAAGCCGCCGATGACGTTCAGCGTGCCGAACACCACCGCCACGAACAGGATGATCTGCACCGCCAGCGACGGGTGCTGCACCTCGCCGAACACCACCAGCGCGCCGAGCACCACGATGCCGTGGATGGCGTTGGTGCCCGACATCAGCGGCGTGTGCAGCGTGTTGGGCACCTTGGAGATCACCGCGAACCCGACGAACCCGGACAGCACCAGGATCGCGAGGTTGGCGAGAAGTTCGTCGTACATCCTTATGTGTCCTTCTTACGGGTGACGCAGGATTCGGCGATGACTTCGTCGTCGAAGTCCGGGGCCAGCTTGCCGTCGGTGAGCAACAGGTCCAGCAGCGCGGTGATGTTCTTGCTGTAGAGCTCGCTGGCATGCTCGGGCATGGTCGCCGGCAGGTTCAGCGGCGCGGCGATGGTGACGTCGTGGCGGACCACCGTCTGCCCGGGTTCGGTGAGCTCGCAGTTGCCGCCGGTTTCGCCGGCCAGGTCCACCACGACGCTGCCGGGCTTCATCGCCTCCACCGCCGCCGCTGTCACCAGCTTCGGCGCCGGACGGCCCGGCACCAGCGCCGTGGTGATCACCACGTCGAATCCGCTGATCGCTTTTTCCAGCGCCTTCTGTTGCTGGGCTCGCTCGTCCTCGGTGAGTTCGCGGGCGTAGCCGCCCTCACCCGCGGCGTCGATGCCCACGTCCAGCCACTGCGCGCCCACCGAGCGCACCTGATCGGCGACCTCAGGCCGCACGTCGTAGCCGGTGGTGCGCGCGCCCAGCCGCTTGGCCGTCGCCAGCGCTTGCAGCCCGGCCACCCCGACGCCGAGCACCAACACGGTGGCCGGCTTCACCGTCCCCGCCGCGGTGGTGAGCATCGGGAAGAACCGCGTGGATTCTGAGGCCGCCAGCAGCACGGCCTTGTACCCGGCCACGTTGGCCTGCGACGACAACGCGTCCATGGCCTGTGCGCGCGAGATCCGCGGGATGGCCTCGAGCGCGAACGCCTGCACCCCGGCGTCGGCGAGCGCACCGATCGAGTTGTCGGCGTTGCGGGGCGCGAGGAAGCCGATCAGCGTCTGGCCGCTGCGCAGCCTGCCCACCTCGTCGGCCGTCGGCGGCGCGACCTTGACCACCACGTCGGCGGCCCAGGCGTCGCCGATGCCGGCCCCGGCCTCGGTGTAGAGGTCGTCGGGCAGCAGCGCACCTTCGCCGGCACCCGCCTCGACCACGACCGCCACACCGCTGCCGACCAACGATGCGACCGCCTTCGGTACCAGCGCGACGCGCCGCTCGTCGCTGCCCGACTCGGCGACGACGCCGACCGTCGTCTGCGGATCAGTCATGGCCAGACACCCTACCGGGCTACCAGAGCGGGAAATCCTGCCCGTGCTCGGATGCCGGACGGGGCCCGAAATAGCGGCGCTGCGACTCGTCGATCGGCACGTCGTTGATGCTGGCCTCGCGGCGCACCATCAACCCCGACGGGTCGAATTCCCACAGCTCGTTGCCGTAGCTGCGGTACCACTGGCCGGTGCGGTCGTGGCACTCGTACTGGAAGCGCACGGCGATGCGGTTGTCGTGGAAGGCCCACAGGCTCTTGCGCAGCGAGTAGTCGAGTTCGCGCTGCCACTTGCGGGTCAGGAACGCGACAATCGCGTCGCGGCCAACGATGTGTTCGTCGCGGTTTCGCCATTGCGAGTCGGGCGTGTAGGCCAGGCTGACGCGTTCGGGATCGCGGGTGTTCCAGGCGTCCTCGGCCGCCTGGACTTTCTCTAGCGCCGCTTCGCGGGTGAACATGAGTCTCTGTCTACCGCGAGCAGACACTAAAGCACCTTCTCAACGGCGTGTCGCGGTGCTTTTGCGTCTGCTCGCGCCCCCTTGCCGCACGTGTCCTATCGTGGCGGTCATGGACTTCGCGATGTCGGCCAAAGCCAGCGACTACCACAAGCGACTGTCCGACTTCATGATCGAGCACGTCTTTCCGGCCGAGGCCGAGTACGACAAATACCGTCACGAGGCCGGCCCGAACGACCACACCGTCCCGCCGGTCATCGAGGACCTCAAGGCCAAGGCCAAAGCGCAGGGGCTGTGGAACCTGTTCCTGCCGGCCGAGTCCGGTTTGACCAACCTGGAATACGCGCCGCTGGCCGAGCTGACGGGCTGGAGTCTCGAGATCGCGCCCGAGTCGCTCAACTGCGCGGCGCCCGACACCGGCAACATGGAAACCCTGCACCTGTTCGCCACCGACGAGCAGCGCAAGCGGTGGCTGGAGCCGCTGCTGGCCGGAGAGATCCGCAGCGCCTTCTCGATGACCGAGCCGGCTGTCGCCAGCAGCGACGCCCGCAACATCGAAACCTCCATCGTGCGCGACGGCGCCGACTACGTGATCAACGGCCGCAAGTGGTGGACGTCCGGAGCGGCCGACCCGCGCTGCAAGATCCTCATCGTGATGGGCCGCACCAACCCCGAGGCGGCCAGCCACCAGCAGCAGTCGATGGTCCTGGTGCCCATCGACACACCCGGCGTGACGGTGGTCCGCTCGACGACGGTCTTCGGCTACCAGGACCAGCCCGGGCACTGCGAGATCGTGTACGACAATGTCCGCGTGCCGGCCACCAACCTGCTCGGCGAGGAGGGCGGGGGCTTCGCGATCGCCCAGGCGCGGCTCGGGCCGGGGCGCATCCACCACTGCATGCGCGCGCTGGGCGGGGCCGAACGCGCGCTGGCCCTGATGGTGCACCGCGCCAACAACCGGATCGCGTTCGGCCGTCCGCTGGCCGACCAGGGTCTGGTGCAGCAGGCAATTGCCAAGTCCCGCAACGAGATCGACCAGGCACGCCTGCTGTGCGAGAAGGCGGCGTGGACCATCGACCAGCACGGCAACAAGGCCGCCCACCGGCTGGTCTCGCAGATCAAGGCCGTCGCCCCGCAGATCGCCTGCGACGTGATCGACCGCGCGATCCAGGTGCACGGGGCGGCCGGTGTCAGCGAAGACACGGCGCTGGCCCGGATGTACGCCTGGCACCGCGCGATGCGGATCTTCGACGGGCCCGACGAGGTGCACATGCGCACGATCGCGCGCACCGAGATCGGCCGGGAGCAATCGGCGCTCGCCGCGACGGTCACCTCGCATGGCTGAGGCCGCCATCCGAGAACTGCCGGGCGCGTGGAACTTTCGCGACGTCGCCGACGGCGCGACGGCGCTGCGGCCCGGGCGGCTGTTCCGCTCCAGTGAGCTGAGCCGCCTCGACGACGAGGGCCGCGCCACGCTGCGCCGGCTGGCCATCACCGACGTCGCCGACCTGCGTGCGTCGCGGGAGGTCGCCCGGCGCGGGCCCGGGCTGGTGCCCGACGGCGTCGCGATCCACCTGCTGCCCGTCCCCGACCTGACCGACGAGGAAGCCGAGGCCGCGGCGCCGCACGAGGAGGCGTTTCAGCGGTTGATGCGGGGTGAATCCGACGGCTCCGAAGAGTCGGTGAACGCGACGGCCATCCGCTTCATGACCGACGAGTACCGCCAATTCCCCACGCGCAACGGGGCGCAACGCGCGGTGCGTCAGGTCGTGACCCTGCTGGCCGCCGGCCGCCCGGTGCTCACGCACTGCTTCGCGGGCAAGGACCGGACCGGGTTCGTGGTCGCGACGGTGCTGGAGGCGGTCGGCATCGACCGCGACACCATCCTCGCCGACTTCCTGCGCAGCAACGACGCCGTGCCCGAGCTTCGGTCACACATCTACGAAATGATCCAGCAGCGCGGGGATACCGAGCTGACCCCGGAGGTGGTCACCTTCACCGAGGCCCGGCTGTCCGACGGCGTGCTCGGCGTGCGTCCCGAATACCTGGCCGCCGCGCGGCGCACGATCGACGAGGAATTCGGTTCGCTGGACGGCTACCTCAGCGACGCGGGTATCGGCGCGGCCGAGCTGGATCGGCTGCGCGCCGAACTGCGCGGCTGACGTCAACGCAATCGCCGGACAGGACCGCGCGGGCACTTTACGCTGACGGGACCCAGACGCCTTGGGAAAGGACGGGTCCGATGACGTATGTGATCGCCGAGCCGCAGATGTTGGCGTCGGCCGCCGCGGAGATCGACGGGATCGGTTCGGCATTCAGCGCCGCCACCGCCGCCGCCGCGGCTCCGACATCGGGCCTGGCGGCGGCCGCCGGCGACGAGGTGTCGGCGGCCATCGCGGGCGTGTTCGGCACCGTCGGTCAGGATTACCAGGCCCTCGTGGCGCAGTTCGAGGCGTATCACAACCAGTTTCGGCAGGCGCTGGCCGCCGCCGGAATCGCCTATGCGGACACCGAAGCCGCGATCGCCGGCACGCTGGGGCTGGGTGGGCCCGGGTTGCCCAGCGCGGCGGTGCCCGCGGCCACCATCCCCCCGTTCCCGGCGAATCAGGTGTCCTACTTCATCGGCGGCACAGGAGTTCCCATACCGTCGGACAAGTTCGTCATCAACGCGAACAATCTCTACGTCCGTTCGGTCGGCACCCTCGCGAAGCTGTTCACGCCCGAGCAGCTGTACCCGCTGACCGGTGTCCGGAGCTCGACCCTGAACACCTCGGTGGCCCAGGGCGTGAGCATCCTGGACAACACGCTGTACAACACGATCCACAACCAGGGGCAAACGGTAACGGTTTTCGGCATTTCGCAGAGCGCCATCATCTCGTCGCTGGAGATGCAGAATCTCGCCAACGGCACGTCGCTGTTCGGCGCCAACCCTCCCAACGTCAACCAGCTCAACTTCGTGTTGACCGGCAACGAGGTGAACCCCAACGGGGGCATGCTGTCGCGCTTCCCGAACCTCAACCTGTCCGCCCTGGGGCTGGACTTCTATCCCGCGATGAATGCGAACACGCCCTACCACGTGGCTAACTACACGCTCGAGTACGACGGCTTCGCCGACTTTCCGCGCTACCCGATCAACATCGTCTCCGACCTCAACGCGGTCGCCGGCATCGTCTTCGTGCACACCACCTACCTGGATCTCAGCCCGACCCAGGTCAACAACGCGATCCAGCTGCCGACCTCCCCGACCTACAACGGCAACACCACCTACTACATGATCCCCACCCAGAACCTGCCGCTGCTGCAACCGCTGCGGGCGCTCCCAGTGCTCGGTAACCCGTTGGCCGACCTGCTCCAGCCGGACCTGAAGGTGATCGTCAACCTGGGCTACGGCCCCGACCCGACCCTGGGGTACTCGACGAGCTACGCGGACGTTCCGACGCCCTTCGGCTTGTTCCCGAATGTCAACCCGGGCACCGTTTTTAACGCGCTGGCCGCCGGCACTCAGCAGGGCATCCACGACTTCTCGCTCGACATGCAGCAGATCGTGGCGCAACCCGCCGCCGCGGTCGGGCAGTTGTCGTTGCCGGCCGCGCCGGACCCGATGGCGACGCTGGCCAACCTGCCATCGCCGGCAAAGGTGGTCAACACCTTCAATTCGATCGTGTCGACCGACTACGGCGTCCTGCTTCCCACCGCCGACATCGGGCTTTCCTTCGCCACCGACCTGCCTCTGTACGACGGCGAGCTTTTCCTGAGCCAGCTCGCGCAGGGCAACCTCGTCAACGCGATCGGCTATCCGATCGCGGCCGACGTCGGATTGGGGACGGTGGCCGGCGGGGTAGAGGGCCTGGTGCTGCTGTCGGCGTTGTCGTCGAACGTCAAAGACCTCCAGAGCCTCATTCCCTAACGCGCACGGCTGATCTCGGCCGGGTCCGGACACACCCAAACCAACGACGCAAAAACGCCAACGCAACGGGTCAAGCGCTCCTAAGCTAGCTGCTTATCGGTTGGCGTGTCCGGAAGGGAAGAGTCGATGACGACATTAGTTGCGCAGCCCGAGATCTTGGCGACGGCCGCACAGGACGCTTCCTCGATCGGTTCGGCAATCGAGCAAGCCAGGGCGGCCGCCGCGGGTTCCACGACGAGTGTGGTGGCAGCGGCCGAAGACGAGGTGTCGGCCATCACCGCGCAGTTCTTCGGCGCGTTCGGCCAGGAATACCAGGCGATGCTCCAGCAGGCGGGCGCGTTCCACAATCAGTTCACGGCGACGCTGGCCACTGCCGGAAACACCTACGCGCAGGCCGAAGCTCAGATCGCCGGCACGCTCGGCCTGACCGGCACGACGAACCCGGTATTCGGCGCGGTGACACAGGGGGCGACCGATCCCAATGTCGTAGCCAATCTGATCATGACCGGCAGCGGCACCGCGAACCCTCCCACGACCTACATGAATAACGTCTTCAGCCGGTACCTGAACGGCGTGTTCGGCGGCGGGGGGCCGTTTACTGGTCCGCTTCGGGCGGTGACCACGGCCGAGGGTTTGTATCCGTTCACCGGCGTCAAAGACCTGACGCTAGACATATCGCTGGCCCGCGGCGTCACCGCGCTGGACAACGCGATCAACCTGGCGATCCAACCCGGCACCGCTAACGCCGTTTCCGTTCTGGGTTATTCGCAGAGCTCGATTGTCGCGACATTGGAAATGCCGAAGCTCCTCGCCGAGGGCTTCACCAACGGAACCGGAGGGTCGCCCGTCCAGGCGTACTTCACTCTGCTCGGCAATCCGGCCAACCCCAACGGCGGTCTGTTGGCGCGCTTCCCCGGCCTGAGTTTCCCGAGCCTGGGTGTCACCTTCGGCACCTCGACGCCCGCCAATGATTTTCCGACATCCATCTGGACGCTGGAGTACGACGGCTTCGCTGATTTCCCGCGTTATCCGATCAATGTCTTCTCCGACCTCAACGCGCTCGCCGGCATCGTGTTCGTGCATGGCAGCTACCCGCATCTGACGAACGCACAACTCTCGTCCGCATTCTTGTTGCCCGGGTCGCACGACCTCGACCCGACGAACGGTATGACGAATTACTACATGATCCCCACGCAGAACCTGCCGCTGCTGACGCCGCTGCGCGCGCTCCCGCTCATCGGCAACCCGCTCGCGGACCTGATCCAGCCGGACCTGAAGCTCCTCGTCAACTGGGGCTACGGCGACCCGAACTACGGCTTCTCGACGAGTCCGTCCAATGTCCAGACTCCGTTCGGCTTCCTGCCGCCGCTCAGCGCAACGACGGAACTGGGCGCACTTCTGCCCGGCGCCACCCAGCAGGGGATCAGCGCCTTCACCGCGGACATGTCCAGCCTGGCCGCCTCGCTTCCGGGCGCCGCGTCATCGGGCTTCGCCCAGCTGGCCCTGGCCCCGTCGGCGACGCTGCCGACCACACCCACCGGCATCATCCAGGCCATCGAGTCCGCGAACACGAACATCGTCGGCACCTTCACCGCCGATGTCTCGACCGCCTACGCGACCCTGCTCCCGACCGCGGACATCGCGACCGCCGTGGCGGTCACGCTGCCGTCCTACGACGTCAACCTGTTCCTGGACGGCATCACCGAAGCGATCAACGGCAACGTGGTCGGCGGGCTCATGGATGCGTTCGGGCGGCCCATCGCGGCCAACGTCGGGCTGACCACGCTCGCGGGCGGTTTCGAGCTCATCACCCTGCTGAACGCCGGCGAGGCCATCTTCCTCGGCGTGCCCAGCCCGGGCCCGCAGTAGTCGACCGGTCTACGGCTCGAGCACGAGCTTGCCGAGCACACCGCCGTCGGCCAGGCTCTGCAGCGCGGCCTGTCCCTCCGACAGCGGATAGCGCTGCGGCGGTGGGGGTTTCAGCCCGAGGGAAACCAACTGGCTCAGCCCCCAGGAGAACAACGCGGCCGAGCCGGGGACCTTGTTCAGGTACTCGCCCCAGGCCACGCCCACCACGCTGACGTTGCGCAACAACAACCGGTTGACCTTGACCGTGGGAATGCTGCCGGCGGCGAAGCCGATCACCAGCAGCTTGCCGTCGATCGCCAGGACGCGCACCGCGTCGTCGAAGGCCGGCCCGCCGATGGGATCGACGACGATGTCGACCCCGCGCCCGTCGGTGAAGTCCCGCACCCGGTCCGCCCAGCCGTCGGCCAGCGGCACCACCAGGTCGGCGCCCAGCGATGCGACATAGTCGGCCGCGGCCTCCCGATGCACAACGGCCAGCACCTGTTTCGCGCCCATCGCCTGCGCAACCTGGATCGCCGCCGTGCCCACTCCGCCCGCCGCGCCCAGCACCAGGACCGTGTCGCCCGGGCGCATCGCGGCGCGGCGCGCCAGCGCGAAATACATGGTGTTGTAGTTGACCAGCAGCGACACCGCTTCGGCGTCGTCGAGCTCGGCGGGGCTGCGCATCACGTTCGGCACCGGAACCGCCACCTGCTCGGCATAGGCGCCCAGGATTCCGAACGCCGAAACCCGTTCGCCCACTTCGAAGCCCGAGTCCGCGGGCGCCGAACGCACCACGCCCGCGGCCTCCATGCCCGGCACGAACGGCGGCGGCAGCTTCAGCTGGTACTCGCCCTTGGCCAGCAGCAGGTCCGGAAAGCACACCCCGGCGGCGCGGACGTCGATGACGACGTGGTTGCCGTCCTCGTCGACATCGTCCAGATCTTCGACGTCGGTGTAGACCACCCCGGACGGACCCGAAAGCTCCTGTACGACACAGGCTTTCATGCGGTTTCGATCACCGGATCGAGAAGTTGGCCTGTTTTGCCGCGGACAGGTCGTCGATCTCGGTCCAGTGCGCGCCCACCTCGTCCACCGACGGCGGCTTCTTGAACGTGACGCCCTCGTTCTGGAACAGCGCCGCGCGTTGCACCTTGCCGCCGCCGACGATGAAGATCGAGCCGGTGTCGGGCACCTCCTCGGTGCACAGGTAGGCAACCACCGGCGCCACGAAGTCCGGCGTCAGGTTCTGCAGCACCTCGGGCGGCAGGATGTCCTCGGTCATCCGGGTGGCCGCGATCGGCGCCAGCGCGTTGGTCTTGATGTTGTACTTGGCGCCCTCGTGGCCCAGCGTGTTGATCAGGCCGACCAGGCCGAGCTTGGCCGCGCCGTAGTTGGCCTGCCCGAAGTTGCCGAACAGCCCGCTGGTGGAGGTGGCGACGACGACGCGGCCGTAGCTCTGCTCGCGAAAATGCGGCCAGGCGGCGCGAATGACGTTGTACCCGCCGTAAAGGTGCACCTTGAGGACGGCGTCCCAGTTCTCGAACGACATCTTGTGGAAGGTGCCGTCACGCAGGATCCCGGCGTTGCTCACCACACCGTGCACTGCGCCGAACTCGTCGAGCGCGGTCTTGATGATGTTGGCCGCGCCCTCGGGTTCGGCGACGCTGTCGTAGTTGGCCACCGCGCGACCGCCCGCGTCCTTGATCTCCTTGACCACCTCGTCGGCCATGTTGTGGCCGGCCCCGGTGCCGTCGCGCGCACCGCCGAGGTCGTTGACGACGACGCTGGCGCCCTCCCGGGCGAGGGTCAGGGCGTATTCACGGCCCAACCCCCCACCGGCACCGGTGACGACGACGACGCGATCCTGCACTCCGGGCATAAGCTTCCTCTCTGCTGTGGAATCTCGGGTCTAGCAAGGGTTTTGGCGCAGCGTGAGACCTTTAGAACATGCGGCGGGCCATCTTCATCGCCCGCTCGGTGTAGGGCGGGTAGATGAAGCTCGACAGGTCGGGCCGGGTCGGCTTGGTCAGCACCGCCTTGCGGTGGCTGAACTCCTCGAAGCCGAACTTGCCGTGGTAGGCGCCCATCCCGGACGCCCCCACTCCACCGAACGGCAGCTTGGCGGTCGACACCTGGAAGGCAAGGTGGTTGACCAGCATGCCGCCCGCCGGCACCTCCTTGATCACCCGCTCGCGGGTTTCCCGCGTCTTGGTGAACAGGTACGCCGACAGCGGCTTTGGCCGCGAGTTGATGAAACGTATTGCCTCGTCGAGGTTACCGACGGTGATCACCGGCAGCACCGGCCCGAAGATCTCGTTGCGCATCAGCGGGCCGTCCGGGTCAGGGTCGACGACGACGGCCGGCTGGATGCGCAGGCTCGACGCGTCACACTCGCCGCCGACGATGACCTTGCCGTCGCTGCCGGAGAGGTAGCCGCTGATCCGGTCGAACTGCCGCTGGTTGACGATGCGCATCCCGCTGGGCTTGTCCGCGGTGAACTTGGTGATGGCGGCGCCGATCTTGCTCACCAGCTCGTCGCGAATCGTGGCGTCCGCCAACACGTAATCGGGGGCGACGCAGGTCTGCCCGGCGTTGAGCAGCTTCATCCAGGCGATCCGCTTGGCCGCCACCTCCACGTCGGCGTCGGCGGCCACGATCACCGGGCTCTTGCCGCCGAGCTCGAGCGTGCACGGCGTCAGGTGCGGTGCCGCGCCCTCGTAGACTTTGCGGCCGATCTCGGTGCCGCCGGTGAACAGCAGCCGGTCCAGGCCCTGCGCGATCAGCTCCTGGCTCACCGCGCCGTCGCCCTCGACGACCGCGATCGCGTCGTTGTCGAGATAGCGCGGCACCAGCTCGGCCATCAAGTGCGCGGACGCGGCCGCGATCTCCGAGGGCTTGAGCACGACGGCGTTGCCGGCGGCGATCGCCCCGACCGCCGGTCCCAGGGTCAGGTAGAACGGGTAGTTCCAGGCGCCGATGATCAGCACGGTGCCGTAGGGCTCGTACTCGATCCAGCCGCGGCCGGGCAGCTGCGGCATCTCGAGCAGCTGGTACTTACGCCGGGTCCAGCGCCGCACCTTCTTGGCCGCGTACTTGGCCTCGCCGGCGGTGGTGGCGACGTCGGCGATGAACGCCTCGAAGGGGCTGCGGTCCAGGTCCTCGGCGAGCGCGGCGGCGATCGCCGCCTCGTTCTCCAGCATCAGCTTTTCCAGCTGCAGCAGCTGGCGCTTGCGCCATTCGATGTCGCGGGTGCGGCCCGTGGCGAAGGTCGCGCGGAGCCGGGCAACCGTGGCCGCGACATCGACCGGTTGAGCCGCCACGCCGTTGGTGGATTCTGATGTCTTCGGTGCAACCGATTCGGTGGTCATCATGGTCCTTCCCGAGCAGAGCCGCCCGCGGCAGGCGCGGGTAACCGCTCATCGGTGATAACCGCGATCCTAACCATCCGGTTGGGAGAGCAGTAGGGAAGGATCCTGCTCCCGAACCCCCTCGAGTTCGGGAGTAGACACCGCTACAGCCGCTCGGCGACCACGAAGTCGGAGAACGCGTCCTTGTCGTCGGCCAGCGGGACGTTCTCGACCCAGCGGCCGAGCCGGCGCATCTCGTCCGTCGCGGGCTGCGCCCGCGCGCGCCAGCCGTGGTCGTTGAGCCAGTCGGTGACGTCCGCGCGGTCCTCGTCGCGGTACATCAGCTCCCCGACGTCGATGGACTCCTCGAGGCCGATCTCCTCGGCGACCTTCTTGAACCGTTCGCGCATCTGCTGGCGGCGCTCGTCGGCGTGCTCGGGCGCGGTCTCGGCCGACACCCGGCTACCCGGCGCGCTCAGCTCGCCGATCTGGGTGAACAACCGGTCCTGCGCCTCGGCGGGCAGGTACATCAGCAGGCCCTCGGCCAGCCACGCGGTCCGCGCCGCCGGGTCGAACCCCGCCGCGCGCAGCGCGGCCGGCCAGTCCTGGCGCAGGTCGATGGCGACCTCGCGGCGGTTGGCCGACGGCGTCACGCCGTTGTCGGCCAGCGTCGTGGACTTGTACTCCAGCACCTGGGGCTGGTCGATCTCGTACACCGTGGTGCCGGCCGGCCAGTCCAGGCGGTAGGCGCGCGAGTCCAGGCCCGACGCCAAGATCACCACCTGCCGGATCCCGGCGCCAACGGCGTCGTTGAAGTAGGTGTCGAAGAAGTGCGTCCGGACGGCCTGGTAGCCGCGCATGTGCGCGATGTGGGCCGCCGATTCGGCGTCCAGGCTTTCCACCTTGGCCACCATCTCCGGGTCGAGCAGCGCCTGCCACAACACGTTGGCGCCGGCGCTGTTGACCAGCAACTTGGCGTAGGGGTCGCTGATCAGCCGGTCGGGCTGATCGGTTTCGACGGCCCGGGCGGCAGCCACCATCACCGCGGTGGTGCCGACGCTGGACTTGATGTCCCACGTGTCGTCGTGCGTGCGCAGTGAGCTCATTGGGTTGCTCCTCGAATCGTTTTGGGGGCGGAAGTCAGGCGGTCGGACCGCCGAGGCGCGCCCGCAGCAGCGTGCTGCGCACCGCCTCGTCGGCGAGGTCGTCGGGAACCGGGCGGCCCAGCCGGGCCATCTCGTCGCGGTTGTTCACCGTGTCCACCTGCCAGCCGTGGTCGGTCAGCCAGGCGGCGGCGTCGGTGCGGTCGGGCTCGTGATAGGTCAGCGCCTGGACGTTGACGTCCAGGCCCAGCCGCTCCCGCATCCGCAGCCAGCGCGCGGTGTTGCCCTTCGAGTTCATGCCGAAGACCTCGACGGCGATGCGGCTGGCCGGTGCGCTCAGGTCCGTAACCATGTCGAAGAGCCGGTCCTGGGCGTCGCTCGGCAGGTAGGGCAGCAGCCCTTCGGCGAGCCATGCGGTCGGTTGGGTGCGGTCGAAGCCGGCGGCCGCCAGCGCCGCCGGCCAGTCGTCGCGCAGGTCCACCGGGACCGCGCGGCGCGCGGCGGCGGGACTCGCGCCGTGCGACGCCAAAATTTCGGTCTTGTATTCAAGGACCTTGGGCTGGTCGATCTCGTAGACCGCCGTCCCGGCCGGCCAATCCAGCCGGTAGGCCCGGGAGTCCAGGCCCGCGGCCAGGATGACGACCTGCCGAACCCCGGCGCCGACCGCGTCGGCGAAGTAGCCGTCGAAGTAGTGCGTCCGCACCGCCTGGTAGTCGACGCCCAGCCGATGCACCCGCTGGCCGTGCGGGTCGCCGTCGAGCCAGGCCAGCTCGACATCGGTCAGCCGCTCCCACGCCGGGCCGGCCGAGGAGACCAGGATGCGGGCGAACTCGTCCCGGATCAGGGGGTCGGTTCCGGCCGTCTCCACCGCGCGCGAGGCGGCGACGCCCAACGCGGTGGCGCCGACCAGTTCGGTGATGGCCCAACTGTCGCCGGCGCTGCGCACCGAGGGCGGTACCGAGGCATCCAGATCAGTCATGACCCGACCATGGTACCGAATAAGTTAGTTAGCCTATACGCTTTGTGCGCAACTTCACTGTCCGGCCTCGGGCCGCCACAAAGCGCCCTCCAGCAGCCGCCGCAGCACGTCGCGGACGGCCAGCAACTCTTCGTAGCTGCGGACGTAACCGACGTAGAACCCGACTCCGCAGAGCACGACCAGCAGCGATTCGACCAATGCGGATGCGTCGATATCCGCGACGACCTCCCCGCGTTCGATCGCGTCATTGACCGCGTGCGTCAGAAATTCGTGGCTGATTTTCACCGAATCGTTTTCGGTCCCGGTCAATTCCGGATGGCGTTGCGATTCCAGCACGGCGCTAATCAAAAACGCCGACGCGGAGGGATTGTCGGAATTGGCGCGCACCGCGGCGGAGATGAAGGCCGTCAGCCGCCCCATCAGCGTGCTCTCGTGCTCCGCCTGCCGGATGCCGGCCCCGATGACGAGGGAGTTTGCCTGCTCCAGCACGTCCCGGTACAGAAGCCGCTTCGTGGAGAAGTAGTGGTTGATCGCCGGCCTGGTCAAATCGGCGCGGGCGGCGATCGCCTGGAAAGTCGCCCCGTCATACCCGCGTTCGCTAAATACGAGACGGGCCGCGTCGATAATCCGCTGACGCGTTTCGTCGGCCCTGGCGGCAGGGGGCCGTCCCGGTCGGCGACTCGCCGTTGGCGACATCGCTAAATTGTGCCACCGCCATGGTGCGGCATTAGCGCATTCGGCGGAATGCTGCCGAACTTTCCGTCGTAGTAGTCCTGCAGCGCCTCGACCAATTCCGCGCGGGTGTTCATCACGAAAGGCCCGTAGTGGAATACCGGCTCGCCGATGGGCTGCCCGCCCAGCAACAGCACGTCGACCGGCCGGCCCTGATCCGCGCCGACGGTGATTCGATCGCCGGGACCGAGCACGACCAGTTGCCCCTGGCGGACGGGGTGGGCCACCGGGCCGACGTACCCGCTGCCGGACAGCACGTACAACAGCGCGTTGAAGTCCCGGCGCCACGGGAGGTTCAGCCGGGCGCCGCCTTCAATCGTCGCGTGCGCCAACGTGATCGGGGTATGGGTGATCCCCGGGCCGCGGTGCCCGTCGACCTCGCCGGCGATGATGCGGACCAGGGCCCCGCCGTCGTCCGACGCGAGCAGTGCGACGTCCCCGCCCTCGATCGCCTGATAACGGGGCGGTGCGAATTTGTCCTTCTTCGGCAAATTCACCCACAGCTGGATGCCGTGGAAAACGCCGCCGCTTTCGACCAGTTCGGCCGGCGGGGTCTCGATGTGCAGGATGCCGGAACCGGCCGTCATCCATTGCGTCGCGCCGTCGGTGATCAGGCCGCCGCCCCCGTGCGAATCCTGGTGGGCGAATTTGCCGTCGATCATGTAGGTGACGGTTTCGAAGCCGCGGTGGGGATGCCAGTCGGTGCCCCGGGGCTCGCCGGGCTGGTACTCCACCTCGCCCATCTGGTCCATGTGCACGAACGGATCCAGCGCGGCGGCGCTGACCCCGGCGAACGCGCGGACCACCGGAAAGCCCTCGCCCTCGTAGGCGCGGGGGCCGGTGGTGATCGATCGGACCGGCCGTTCGGTGTCGGCGGGACCGGCCGCGCCGATGCGCGGCAATGTCAGGGTGTCTGCGGTGATAGCGGGCATACCCGTATAACCGGACTACGGTCCAGTTATTCCCGCGGTGCCGTCAGCTGTTGCGGGCGCTGCTCGCGGCGTCCTTTTCGGTGGACGAGCCCTCGTGGGTCAACTTGCCGCCCGCGCTCTCCAGGTGCGCCCGCACGAACCACTGGAACTTCTCCAGGTTGGCCGCCTGGTCGATCAACATGTCCTGGGTGACCTTGTCGAGCTCCTCGGTCTCCTCGATGTAGCCGCGGATGTCTTCGATGACGCCGTTGTAGACGAGGTCGAGCGCGGCCAGGTGCGCCTGGACGCAGTCGCGGCCGACGGAATAGTCGTCCCAGGTGCGGTCCTTGAGGATCGCACCCGGCGTGCCCTGGGGCGACGCGCCCAGGGCGGCGATGCGCTCGGCGACGTCGTCGGCGAAACCGCGGACCGCCTCGACCTGCGGGTCGATCATCTCGTGCACGCCGATGAAGTTGGGGCCCACCACGTTCCAGTGGATGTGCTTGAGCGTCAGATGCAGGTCGTTGTATGTGCTCAGTTGCTTTTGCAGCAACTCGGCGAGCCGCGCCCCCTGCTTGTCGGTCAGGCCCGGAATGGTGAACTGTGTCATCGATTTCTCCCCTGTTTCGCACACGGTCACTTCCGGGCATGGGTACCCGATGGCGGTTGCGGGAAACCGGAACCCGCGCGCCGGCCGGGGTCGGGCCGCGCCTAGAGGCGGCTGATGTGCTGCACCGGCAGCCGCGCCCCGCGGCGCGGTTCGTAGGCCAGTCCGCTGGCTTCGAGCAAACGCACCACCCGGTGGCGGTGCGGTCGCATCGGCTCGAGCAGTTCGAGCATGACGGCGTCGTCGGCCGGGCGGCCCAGCAGCGTCCAGCCGATCATCTTCGGGACGTGGTAGTCGCCCACCGACACCGCGTCGGCGTCGCCGAAGGCCCGCTGCGCGGTTTCGGCGGCGGTCCACTCGCCCACCCCCGGCAACGACGTCAGCGCCCGGCGGGCCTGCTCGGCCGGCCGCGACACGAGCCGCTCGAGCGAGGCAGCGCGGCGCGCGCAACTCACCACGGCCTGCGCCCGCCGCGGATCGACGTTGGCGCGGTGAAACTCCCACGACGGGATGTGCCGCCACACCTCGGCCGGCGGCAACACCCGCATCCCGTCGGGCGCGGGCCCGGGTGCGGGCGTGCCGTACTTGGACACCAGGAGGCGCCACGACCGGAACGCATCGGCGCCGGGCACGCGCTGCTCGATGATCGCCGGGATCAGTGCCTCCAGCACCAGGCCCGTGCGGGCCAACCGCAGGTGCGGAACGCGCCGGTGCGCGGCCGCGACGGTCGGGTCGCGCGGCGCGAAATCCGAGGCGTCGTCCTCGGCACCGAGCAGCGCGGGCAGCCGCTCCAGGAACTCCTGCGCGCCGGCACCCCACGCCACGGCCCGGGCGGCGTTGGGCGCCGTGCGGGTGATCCGCGCCGTGACGGGCCCGCTGGGCAGCAGGCTGGTGCGCCAGCAGGTGCCATCGCCGGCCAGCCGGAAGCACGGGTCCCTCGGACCGCGGCGCAGCGGCGCCAGGGTGTGCCCGAAGCTGGCCGCCCCGGGGAAGGTGACCGTGCGCGCGCTGCTCACCAAACACTCGTTTCTGCGGGGTGTGTCGATTGACCGTTCACTGATTGCCACGACACTATTGCGATGTGATGACCCCGTTCGACGCGCCGCACGCCGAATTGGCTTGGATGTTCTTGCAGAGCCTCAGCGAGGGCGGCGACGTGGACGAGGGGTTCGCACTGCTGAGCAACGACTTCACCTACTGGAGCCTGCACACCCGTCTGTCTCTGGACAAGCAGAACTTTCGGCGCGTGGTCGACGAGCGCAAACGGGTCGTCGAAATCGACGTCGATCTGCTCCGCTGCATCAACGAAGGCGACACGGTGGTCGTCGAGGGCGAGGCCGCGGGCACGACCGCCGACGGCGCGCACTACGACAGCCCGTTCATCTGCGTTTTCGAGACCTGCGACGGGTTGATCGTGTCGATGCGCGAATACAGCGACACCAGTTCGGGGGCGAAACTGTTCCCCAACTGGCGGCCCCCGACGCCTACCGAACGCTGATCTCGGCCTTGTTCGGGTAGAAGGCGACGTGCCCCGCGATCGCCGCGACGGCCGGATAGGGCTCCTCGTAGGTCCAGATGGCGTCCTCGACGGTGTCGCCGGCCGAGGTGGTCACGCTGTAGTAGCTGGCGTCGCCCTTGAACGGGCAGTGGGTGCTGGTGTCGGTGCGCGACAGCCGTTCGGCAACCACGTCGCCGATCGGTATGTATTGCACCGCAGGCAAAGTCGCCTCGCGCAATTCCAGCGCCGCGGCGGTGTCCGCGACGAGTTCACCGTTGACGCGGACCTGCACCCGCCCCTGGGTCGGCTCGATGGTGATCGGGTGCCCAGCGCTGGGCTCTTTGATTTCCGGGTGGCCCATGGTTCTCCTCCTCGACGCGCGGATAGCGGGTGCAACGCGAGCCCGCGCTCAAAGCTTCCCGAACGCGTAGCGGTGGTATTGGGCCATGTTTCGCAGGGCCGGAACCGCCGCCATGACCCGGCCCAGCCAGCGGACGGCCGGCGAGACCCGGTCGAAGGTGTCGCTGTCGAACACCGATTCCCACGCCAAAAGGCGCACCCCCGCGACGGCGTCGACGATGTCGCCGGGCCCGTCGACGCCCCAGTGCAGCGTGGATCCCGAGCGCCGCACCACCGCGTTGCTCCACTGCGTGCGGATCCCGAACGTGCTGAAGGAGTCGAACTGCAGTTCCCCGGACCCGAACCGATCGACGACGCGGCGCAGCAGGGCCAGCCCGTCGTCCCTCGTCAGGTACATGGTCAGCCCCTCGGCGACGAACAGCGCGGGGCCCTGCGGCGGTATTTCGGCCAGCCAGGACGGATCTGTCACCGACGCCGCCAGCATCCGGTAGTCGGCCCGGCCCGGGTACACGCGCTCGCGCAGCGCGATGACGTCGGGGTAGTCGATGTCGTACCACCGCACCCCCGGCGGCGGATCCAGCCGGTAGACGCGGGCATCCAGGCCGCAGCCGACATGCAGCACCGTGGCGTCCTGGCCGGCGTGGGCGGCCAGAAACTGGCGGGCCCAGTTGTCGAAGTGCAGGGTGCGCACGGCGACCGACGGCGCGCGCCGCGGCGTGATCGTCGTCCTGCTCCAGTCGTAGTCGATGCGTTCGACGGCGGCCTTCGCGAAGTGGTCGCCCAGGATCGGCCGCGGCGCGTCGGCGTCGAGCGCCTTGGCGTACAGGGTGGCCAGCATGGTCTGCGGCGGCCCGTTCAGGTCGACGCTGATCCGGTCCACGAACGGCTAGCTTATTCGGACGCGGCGGGCGCGCCGCCCTTGCGGGCGGACTTCAGTGCGGCCCAGAACCGGGCGGCCTCGCGGATCGACTCCTCGACCGGCCTTGGCTGCCAACCCAATTCGCGTTTCGCCTTGCCGCTGTCGACGTCGGCCTCCGCGCGCATCATGCGCACCGACTTGAGGCTGAGCTCGGCGTCCTTGCCCGTCAGTCGCGCCCGCAGGCTGCCCAGCGCGCCCAGCGCGTAGAGGATCGGCACCGAGATCGAGCGCTGCGGCGGCGGCACGCCGGCCTCGTCGGCGGCGACTCGCACGACCTCCTTCAACGGGATCATCTTCTCCGAGACGAGGTACCGCTCGCCGATGCGCCCGCGTTCGGCGGCCAGGATCATGGCCCGGGCGGCGTCGTCGACGCCGACGACCTCCAGCTGGATGCCGTTCATCAGGAAGGGCAGCTTGCCGAAGACGGCGCCGGCGATGAACGCGCCGTGCGGGGTGCGGCCCCAGTCCCCGCTGCCGTACGTCGTCGAGACGCACATCGCCACGGCGGGCAATCCGGCTTCGGCCACGTATTGCATCACCAGGTTCTCGGCGGCCACCCGGGACTGCACGTAGGGGGTCAGCCCGCGCGGGTCGATGACGTCGTCCTCGGTGGCCACGCGCCCGCGCCGCCGGCCCACGGTGGCGTAGGTGCTGGTGAAGACGAACCGGCGCAGGCCGGGTTCCTTGACGGCGACGTCGAGGACGTTGCGCAGCCCCTCGACGTTGGTGCGGAACAGCGGGGCCGAATCGCGCAGCCATGCGCGGGTGTCGACGACGCAGTAGTACACGTCGTCGACGCCGTCCATCGCCTCGCGCAGCGTGTCCGTGTCGAAGACGTCGCCGTGAAACCGGGTGACCGAAAGGTCGTCGATGGCGCGGGTGTTGGCGTTCGGGCGCACCATCGCGCGCACCTCGCAGCCGTCGCCGACGAGCAGCCGAGTGACGTGCGAACCCAGGAAGCCGTTGGCGCCTATGACGAGCTTGGGCTTGGCGCTCACTGCGCTCCCCCGTATTGCTGCATCCACCGCGCCGCGTCCTCGTCGAGCGTGCCCAGCTCCTGCGCCTTCTGGCACCACTTGAGGCCCGCCTTCAGGAAGCGCAGCGGGTTGTAGACGTCTTCCTCGCGGCACCACAGGCCGTCGCCGGCGTAGGTGATGATGGTGATGTTGGTGGCGCTGATGACGCTGCCGTCGCCGGGGTCGCGCATCGGGTTGTCCAGTTCGAGGATGACGCGCCCGGTGGGCTCGTCGATCACCGACCACAGCGTCGGGAACGCCACCATGTGGCTGCCGGGAAAGGTCGTCATCGTGCCCCGAATCCAGTCGCGCACTTGGTCTCGGCCGCGCATGGTGCCCGCGGCGTGCTCGATGTAGAGGATGTCCGGGGTGTACTGCTCGACCCAGGCGTCCCAGTCCCGGGTTTCGGCGGCCCGGGCCACCGTCTGCTCGAATTTCTCGAAGGCTGTTGCCAGTTCGCTACGGGAAAACGACGTCATCGCCGGAGTGTAGCCTGGGCTGAGTCGTTCAGGTTCCGAGGTTCCCAAGGAGGACAAGGAATGACGAACACCCAAAAAGCGATCCTGGCGGGCGGCTGCTTCTGGGGAATGCAGGAGCTGATCCGCAAGCAGCCCGGGGTGGTCTCCACCCGGGTCGGCTACAGCGGCGGCGACGTCCCGAACGCAACCTACCGCAACCACGGCACGCACGCCGAGGCCGTGGAAATCGTCTACGACCCCAGCGTTACCGACTACCGCACGCTGCTCGAGTTCTTCTTCCAAATCCACGACCCGACAACGAAAGACCGGCAGGGCAACGACCGGGGAGCCAGCTACCGCTCGGCGATCTTCTACCTCGACGACGAGCAGAAGCGCATCGCGCTGGACACCATCGCCGACGTCGAGGCGTCGGGCCTGTGGCCGGGCAAGGTCGTGACGGAGGTCAGCCCGGCCGGTGATTTCTGGGAGGCCGAGCCCGAGCACCAGGACTACCTGCAGCACTACCCCAACGGCTACACCTGTCACTACATCCGGCCCGGCTGGAAGTTGCCGCGGCGAGCCACCGCCGGTTGATAGGGCCCATCGGGCTCAGCGCCGGCGCACCACCACGCGCCCGCCGTCCTTGGGGGTGAACGCGACGCCCCGGTTGTGCCAGCGCTCTCCGGGTTCCGTGGTGGTCTCAATGGTGAAGTGGCGCAACACCGTTCGCAGCACCACGTCCATCTCCATGTTGGCGAACGCCGCGCCGACGCAGCGACGGGTCCCGCCGCCGAACGGGATCCACGCGAAAGACGACGGCTTGCTGTCGATGTAGCGCTGCGGATCGAAGCGCTCGGGGTCGGGGAACACGTCGGCATCGTTGTGGATCTGCGCGATGCTGATGATGATCGAGTCCCCGCGGGGGATGACCCACTCACCGAGCTGGAACACCGGCGAGTAAACGCGGCGGGCGGCGAAATCGATGACGGTCCTTGCCCGCTGGACCTCCAGGATCGTCGCCTGGCGCAGTTCGTTGCCGTCGGTATCGGCCTCGGCGACCAGGTCGGCCAGCACGTCCGGGTGCCGGGTCAACCGCTCGAACGCCCACCCCAGGGTGGACGCGGTGGTCTCGTGCCCGGCGGCCAGCAGCGTGAGCAGCTCGTCGCCAATGTCCTTGCGGGACATCGCCGAACCGTCCTCATAGGTGCTGCGCAGCATCAGCGCCAGCACGTCGGTGCGCTCGGCGAATTTCGGGTCGGCCCGTTCGGCGTCGATCAGTCGGCCGAGGACCCTGTCGTACTCGCGCCGCCACTCGGCCAGCCGGCCCCAGGGGCTGAACCGGCCGTAGTTGCGTTTGGGGTTGGGCAGCGCCGCCAGGCGCGATCCCAGCGTGACCCAGGGCGGGATCAGGCGGCGCAGCTCGTCGAGCTCGGCGCCCTCGGCGCCGAACACCGCGCGCAGGATGGCGTTGAGCGTGATGTGCATCATCGACGGCAACGTGGCGAACGGCCTGCCCTCGGGCCAGCCCGCCGTCTCGCGCAGCGTCTCCTCTTCGATGATGCGCTCGTAGTTCTTCATGCTCTTGCCGTGGAACGGAGGCGCCAGCAGCCGTCGCCGCCGGCGGTGGTCGTCGCCGTCGAGCGCGAACACCGAGCCCGAGCCGAACAGGCGGCTCAGGTTGGGCTGGATGTTGCCGAGTTCCTCCGGGCTGGTGGTGAAGACCTGCTTGGCCAGCCGCCAGTCGCCGACGATGACCACCCGCCGGTAGATCGGGATGTTGACGGTGAACACGTTGCCGTAACGCCGCGCCAGCCGCTGGATCATCCACCGCCGTGACGCGGCGAAGAAGACGCCCTGCAGCGCCTTCGGCATCCGGGCGGCCGGCGGCATCCTGACGGCCGGCGGGGCGGTGATGACTTCGCTCATCCGGTGACACTCCCGGTTTTCGCGGTTGGTACCGCGGTGTACCAAAACCTTTCCCGTCACGGTACTCTGTGGTACCAAGTCTGACAAGGTGCCGTGTTCGAGCGAAAGGGGCGCCGGACGTGACGACAGCGGTGACAGCAGCGGCCGACGCCGCGGTTCTCGGTGATCCCTTTCGGCTTCGGCTGCTCGACGGCCTCGCCACCTCGATCGGCGAACGCGGCTACCGCGCCAGTACCGTCGCCGACATCGTCCGCCACGCCCGCACGTCGAAGCGCACGTTCTACGACCAGTTCGCCAGCAAGGAAGACTGCTTCTTGGAGCTGCTGCGCGCCGACATCGAACGGCTCGGCGAAAACATCGCCGCGGCCGTCGATCCCGAAGCCGACTGGCATCACCAGATCCGCCAGGCCGTCGAGGCCTATGTCGGGCACATCGAGGCCCGCCCGGCCATCACGCTGAGCTGGATTCGCGAGCTCCCGTCGCTGGGCGCCGTCGCCCGCCCCGTGCAGCGCCGCGGGTTGCAGTTGTTGTCCAGCCTGCTGGTCGACCTCAGCGCCAGCCCGGGGTTCCGCCGCGCGCAGCTGCCGCCGTTGACCACGCCGCTGGCCGTGATCCTGCTGGGCGGCCTGCGCGAACTGACCGCGCTGGCCGTCGAGGACGGCAGCCCCGTCCGGCAGATCGTCGAACCGGCCGTGGACGCATCCGTAGCCCTGCTGGGCCCGCGACACTAGGCTCATCGCAAACGCCCCAACTTTTTGGAGGGAACTCGCGATGCGGCTCTCGACCCGCAACCAGCTCAAGGGGACCATCACCGAGGTCGATCTCGGTACCGTGATGGCGATCGTGAAGGTCAAGCTCGACGGCGGCGACCAGGTCGTCACGTCGTCGGTCACCAAGGACGCCGCAACGGAACTCGGGCTGAAGGTCGGTCAGCCCGCGACCGTGTTCATCAAGTCCACCGAAGTCACCATCGGCGTCGAATAACCCCTACCGCGAGAGTGCGGCTACCGACGCGGTCACTCGGGTTTTGCGTTGCCAGTTGCACTTTCGCGGCATTCGACGGGCCGCGGCAGCTCAAGTTTGGGCGCGCAGGAACGCGCGCAGCCGGTCGAGCACCAGGTCGGGTCGCTGCTCGACGATCCAGTGGCCGACGCCGTCGACCAGCTCGACCCCGAAATCGCTGATGTGCTCGCCATATCCGTCCAGCAGGTCCGGCGTGAGCACGGGGTCCTTCGTGCCGGTGAGCCAGCGGACCGGGACGTCGACGCGAACGTCGTCATATTCGCCGCGCAGCCAGCGAAACACCTCGGTGCTCAGGAACGTGCGATACCACCGCGAACCGGCCAAGGCGTGCCCGGGCTGGCGCATGCACTCGACGTAGAAGCGGACGTCGTCCTCGGGCACCAGGAACCCCCCGCCGACCCACGACGCCAGCAGGCGGTAGAACCGGGCCTTGGGGTCGCCGACCACCCGCGGTCCGATCACCGGCAGTGCGATCGGGATCTGGTACCAGAACCGCCAGATGTTGCGCAGCAGCCGGGGTTCGGGCTTGGCGTACGGCGCCGAGGTGTTCAGGCCGAAGAATCCGGTGACCTTCTCCGGGTGGCGCAGCATCATGGTGAACGCCACCGGCCCGCCCCAGTCGTGGGCGGCGAGCGTGACCGTGGCAACGCCCAGGCGATCCAGCACCGCGGCCAGGTCGTCGGCCATGTCGTTCTTGAGGTATCGCGACCGCGGCGCCGAACTCCAGCCCGCGCCGCGCAGGTCGGGGCACAGGACGCGGTAGCCGTCGGCGGCCAGCGCCGGGATCAATTCGTGCCATTCCCACCAGTTTTGGGGAAAGCCGTGCACCAGCATCACCGCCTGGCCGCTGGCGGGGCCCGCGTCGGCGACGTGGATCGTCACGCCGTCCCCGAGCTCCACGTACCTGTGTTCGACTCCGTCCAGCGCGGGCATAGCGACCATGTGTTCAGAACGTAGCGGACCGCCGCCTCAGCTCAGGAACCGGTCGACATATGGCGCGAAGCGCTCCCGCAGGGCGTCCTGGCGCAACCCGAACATCTCGGCCGACGTTTCGACGTTGCCCAGTCGGCCGCGCTGATGGCCGGCCAGGTAGCCGGCGACCGCCGCGCGGGCGTCGTCGGTGAACGCTTCGCCGGCCAGCGCGTAGACCCGCTCGGCGACGCCGAGTTCGTCGGCCATGAACTCGTCGAAGCGGATGTCGATCGAGCGCTCGGGGCCGATGGTGTCGCGGTCACGGACGAGCGCGGTCAACATCGCCTCGAGGCGGTCGATCCAGTACTCCGCGATCTGCCCCACCGGCACCGGCGATCGGTGCATGCGCGCGGAGTAGGTGATCATCGCGATCATCGACAGCGCCACCGGCACCGGGTCGCGGTGGGTGAACACGACGATGCCGCCGGGGAACACCCGGTCCAGCACCGGCACCTGCTCGAGGTGCTGCGGCGACTTGAGCAGCCAGCGCCGTCCGCCGCGCAGGAACTGCATGGCCCTGAGTTGCCGGGCGAGGTACTCGTAGTGCGGCGTCTGGTCGTGGGCCTGGTAGTAGTCGCGCCAGCGGGGGACGTCGGCCAGCGTCTCGAAGAGCATCGTCGAGAAGTCGTTGGCGAGCAGTTGGATTTCTTCGTGCACGTGATCGGTGGTCATCTCGTGCATCAACGGGAAGTGGGGCATCACGATGTTGATCGCACCGACCCCGATGTCCATCCGGGCCCGCCGCGGATCCGGCTCGAGGCCGGCCTCCGCCGGCAGCGGGAACGGTTCGACGCTTTCCCAGTACGGCATGGTGCGGAAGGTGGGCGCGGCCGCCAGCAGGTTGTGCAGGTGGGTGGTGCCGGTGCGGGGCAGGCCGGCGATCACGACCGGCGGTTGCAGTTCGATGTCGTCGATCTCGGGATGCCGGCTCAGCAGATCGGTGAGCAGGAGCCGGTTCTTGAGCAGCTGCACCAGCTGTCCGTAGAAGTTGACGATGCCGGCCGCGTGCAGCCCGTCGATGTCACGCAGCGCGGCGAGGTAGACGTCGAGGCGTTCGCGGTAGTCGTCGGGACCGAAATCGTGCAGGCCGGTGTCGGCGCTGGCCCGGGCGTGCAGGGCGTCGGCGTCCAGCGGACAGTCCGGCGCCAGCGTGGCCATCATGTCCAGGAGCTGTTGGGCCTGTTCGCCGAAGCGGGGCTGGGCCAGGTCGGTCAAACGAACGACGGCGGTGTCGGTCATCCGACTTATGTTACTCTGAGTTTCGTAATGGTTGTTGATTTTGGCCGTCCCCGTGACCCGCGTATCGACGATGCGGTGCTGCGCGCGACGGTCGAACTGCTCGCCGAGACCGGCTACTCAGGTTTGTTGGTCTCCGCCATCGCCGAGCGGGCCGGCACCAGCAAGCCCGCGATCTACCGGCGTTGGCCCGGCAAGGCGCACCTCGTGCACGAGGCGGTCTTCCCGATCGGCTCGGCGACCCAAATCCCCGACACCGGCTCGCTGCCCGGGGACCTGCGCGAGATGGTGCGGCGCACGATGGCCGTCCTGACGACGCCGGCTGCCCGGGCCGCGCTGCCGGGGCTGGTCGGCGAGATGGCCGCGGACCCGTCGTTGCATTCGGCGCTGCTGGAACGGTTCGGCGACATCATCGCCGGTGGGCTCGCCGAGTTGCTCGCCCGCGCCGCGGCGCGGGGCGAGGTCCGGGCCGACGTGACCGCCGGCGAGCTCACCGAGGCGATCGCCGGTATCACACTGCTGGGCCTGCTCACGCGCCCCACCGAACTCGACGACGGGTGGGTCGACCGGACAACGACGTTGCTGCTGAAGGGAATTGGCGCATGACGCACGAATCGACGGCCGCGTGGCGGGAGCTGCTGGAAACCCTGGGCGGCCTGGACCGGTCCTTCCTCGACGGCGATCGCGCCGTCACCGACGATCGGCACGTCGCCGACGGCTACCGCACCCTGGCCACGACGCTCGGCGTGGCGCTGGACGCCTACCTGTTCCCCGAGCCCGGCCGCCCGCAGTTCGTCGCCGTGAACACGCCGTTTCGCCGCGACCGCCGCTGGGGTGGCGACAACACCGACGCGTACTACCTCCTGTGCCCGGTCGACCCGAAGCGGCGCTACCGCATCAGCGGCAATCGCGGTGACAGCGTGTACTTTTCGGTGACGGCCTACAACGAACCCTCACCCGGCGCGTGGTCGGACCGGGTGGTCGCGATCGTCCGCGACACCGACCTCGACCTCGACGCCGAGGGCAACTTCAGCTTCGAATTTCCCCCGACCCCCGACGCGGCCGTGCTGATGACGCGCGACTACCAGGCCGACCCGCTGACCGGCCGGCCGGTGTCGTGGCACATCGAGGCGCTCGACGAGCCGGACCCGATCCGGCACGGCGACGCCGAGACCGCCGCGAGCCTGCGCGCCGCGGCCACCTGGCTGCGCACGATGTTTGCCATCGTGCCGCTGGCCGTCGGGACCCGGGCCGACGATCAGCACGCACTGGGCCACGAGACCGCCCATGCCGCAAATCAATTCGCCGATCCCTACCAGGTGCCCGACGCCAACTTCGGCTGGTCGGCGCGCGACGCGTGCTACTCGTACGGCAGCTTCATCCTCGCCGACGACGAGGCGCTGGTCATCACCCACCGGCCGCCGCGGTGCCGGTTCTGGAACATGGTGGTGTGGAACCAGTTCATGGCCACAGTGGGCGCCGCCGACGCTCGTTGCTCCGTCAACGGCCACAGCGCCGTGCTGAACGCTGACGGCTCGGTGACCATCGTGCTGTCGCACCGGCCGACCGCCCACCCGAATTCGCTGACCACGCTGGGCTATCCGCGGGGCAACCTCGCCTTCCGCTGGTTCCTGCCCGACGGGGTGCCGGACCGCCCCGAAGTCAAGCTGGTGAAGGTTTCGGACGCCCCGACGGCCATGTACTGAGCGGGACGTCAGGCCAGGACCGCCGCGCCATACCAGTGGCAAAGCAGCAGTGCGACTTCGACATCCAGCCGGTCATCCCCAATGGGGCGACCACGGCGCTCGACCGCACGGTGCACCCGGTACTTCACCGAGTTCACGTGCAGGTGCAGCTCTGCTGCGGCCGCCTTGTAACTGGAGCCGCAGTGCAGGAAGACTCGCAGCGTCTCGCGGAGCCGTTCGTCGCTGTCCGTTTCAGCGGCGAGTGGGCCGAGCAGCTCCGTCACCCATGAGCGCGCGGCGTCCAGGTCGCGACCGAGCAACGCCGCGGTCGAAAGGCCGGGATCGCCTGCGGCCGTGACCCGTCGCGCCCCGGCACCCGACGCCATTGCGACCGTGCGCGCGTCAAGTGCCCGCCGATGCGAACGCCGAAAGCCCTCGACGCCGGGCAGTGGATGGCCCAGAGCGATCCGCGGGCAGTCGGCGCGGGCGTCGACGAACGCGCGAACCCGCGCCACCGCGTCGGGCGCCGCCTCCGCGGACAGCGGGATCCACGCCCATCCGGTCAGGCGGTCCACCGGGACGAACAACGAACCCTCCTGAGCGCCAATCGATTGCGCCAGTTGCCGCACGAATCGTTCCATCGCCAGCAACTCGTCGCCGCCCTCGGGCTGTCGATACCAGACGACGGCCGCAAGGTGAGTCCGCGAGAGCGGGTAGCCGATCGCGGCGGTCATCGCGTCGACGTCGATTTCGCCCTCGCCAAGGACTTCGTGAACCTTCAGCACCCGGACGCTGTTTTGATTCGACAGCCAGCGGTCGTGCTCGGTCTGGTACGTGCTGATCACTTGCTGTGTGATCCAGTCGACGTAGCCGAACAGCGCCACGGTGATGTGCTCGTAGACATCCAGGCCCAGTTGCGGATCCAGCTCCGCGACGCGGGTTTCGCCGAGGGCCTGGTCCAGCACGATCTGGTGGCCGAGTCGATAGGCGCGCACCAACGCGTTCGCGGACACTCCGCGTTGGGCCAGCCGCCGCGCGTACTCCAGCGCCGTCGTCGGCGGCTCGACGTGGTCGATGGGAATGTTGTGCCGGATCGTCGAGAACGCGGTGTCGATGTTCTCCTCGATGTTGTCTCGCAGTAACTCCCGCAGCTGGGCGTCACCCTCGAGCTCCGGGATCTGAGCGACCAAGGTGTGCTGCACCGAGGCGGTCAGCGCGTCGAGCCGCTCGCCCAGGCGATTGACGATGCACGCCGCGGCCTCGGCGACCCTCGCGTCGGCGCCGCGCGGTGTGTCCACCATGCCCAGACAATAATCCGCGGGGTTGTCCGCCGAGGACAACTATCCGGGCGCAGTTGGTCCGTCGACGACGTCGCCGCGCGGCGGCGCGCTGGGTAGGTTGCATGGGCATGTCGACCATCGCAGCGATAGACGGCCCCGCCAGCGCCGCCGCACACCGAGCGCTCCCAGATCCTGGCGAGGCGGTGCCCGCGCTGGCGCTACCCACGCTTTTGATCTTCGTGGGCGCGTTGGCGGCATTCGTGGCGTCGACGATCGGCTATGCGGCCGGCGGGATCCCGGCCTGGCTCACGATTGCGATCAATGCCGCGGTCACCTTCGTGATGTTCACGGTGGTCCACGACGCCGTACACCATTCGATAAGCACCGCGCGCTGGCTGAACGGACTGATCGGACGGTTGGCGTGGGTGTTCGTCGTGCCGATCATCTCCTTTCCGTCGTTTAGGTTCATCCACATCGAGCACCACCGGCACGCCAACGACGACGACAACGATCCGGACACCTTCGCATCACACACCCCGGCCTGGCAGGCGCCGTTTCGCTGGGCGCTGGCCGAAGGGTTCTATGCCGACTACCTGCTGCGCCGGCTTGGCGGCCGGCCGTCGAGCGAGAATTCCGAGACGCTGTTGATGCTCGCGGCGGGTGTGACGGGGCTGGTCGCGGCGATCGTCACCGGCAAGCTCTGGACGCTCGCGGTCGTCTTTCTCATCCCGCAGCGCATCGGGATCTTCGTGCTGGCATGGTGGTTCGACTGGCTGCCGCACCATGGCCTGGCGGCCACCCAGCGCACCGACCACTACCGCGCGACCCGGGCGCGCGTCGGGATGGAGTGGCTGTTCACCCCGATGATGCTGTCCCAGAATTACCACGTGGTGCACCACCTGCATCCGTCGGTGCCGTTCTACCGGTACGTGCGGACGTGGCGGCGCAACGAGGAGGCCTACCTGCAGCGGCGGGTGGCGATCGCCACGGTGTTCGGCCGCCAGCTGCACCCGGACGAATTCCGGGAATGGAAGAGACTCAACCGTAAACTCGCGCGGCTGGTGCCGGTCCGGATGCCGGCGAGGCCGATCGCGTCGCATGCGGTGGCGCATCGCATCCCGGTGGCGTCGATCGATTCCCTCACCGACGACAGCACGTTGGTGACGTTCGCGGTGCCGGAGGGGTTGCGCGACCAGTTCCGCTTCCGGGCTGGCCAGCACGTCACGGTGTGCGGCGATGTCGGCGGCGCGGCGACGCGGCGCAACTATTCGATCTGCGGGCCCGCGACGCAGCCACAGCTGCGGATCGCGGTCAAACACATTGCCGGTGGGGCGTTCTCGACGTTCGTCGCCAACGACCTCAAGGCCGGCGACGTGCTGGAGCTGATGACCCCCACCGGCCATTTCGGCGTCCCCCTGCACCCACGGCACCACAAGCACTACGTGGGTCTGGTCGCGGGCAGCGGGATCGCGCCGGTGCTGTCGATCCTGGCGACGGCCCTCCAGACCGAGACCGAGAGCCGGTTCACGCTGGTCTACGGCAACCGCACCAAACGGTCGACGATGTTTCGCGCCGAGCTCGACCGGCTGCGGTCACGCTTCGCCGAGCGCCTGGAGATCGTGGACGTGTTGTCCGACGACCCCCTGCACCCGGCAGAGCTGCGCGGCCGCATCGACACGGAAAAGCTCGAGCGGTGGCTGACCACGAGCCTGCGGCCCGACGCCGTGGACGAGTGGTTCTTGTGCGGCCCTCCCGCGATGAGCACCGCGGCACGCGACACCTTGGTTGCCCACGGTGTAGACCCGCAACGAGTCCATCTGGAACTGTTCACCGGCTACGAAAAGAGCGCCGTACGAACGGATTACGCGCATTCCACCGTAACGTTCACCCTGTCCGGCAGGGATGCGAAGTTCGACCTCGCCGGCGGCGACACCATCCTCGAGGGCGCCTTACGGGTTCGTGACGACACCCCGTACGCCTGCATGGGCGGGGCGTGCGGCACCTGCCGCGCCAAGCTGCTCGACGGCACGGTGCACATGGACCAGAACCTCGCCCTCGGCGCGGCCGAAGTCGCCGCCGGATACGTGCTGACGTGCCAGGCCCACCCGACCAGCCCGACGGTCTGGGTCGACTACGACGCGTAGCGCTGGGCCGCTGCGAATCCACTGCCAGCACATCGAGTCTGCGTCCAGTGCTACCCGACAGGGCCGAAACACGATCTGTACGCAGGCTCGGTGGGATTCGGAGGGGGCTCAGCTCAGGCGGCGACCAGTTCCGGCGCCGGAGTGGCGCTGGGCGTCTTCGACGGGAACGTGAGCTTCACGATCTTGCGGACGACGGTGCCGAACTGGCGCAGCAGCGGGCCGCGGTTGTAGGGGATGCCGTAGCGCCGGCAGATCTCTTGCACCTCGGGCGCGATCTCGGCGTACCGGCGGGCCGGCATGTCCGGGAACAGGTGGTGCTCGATCTGGTGCGACAGGTTGCCCGACAGCAGGTGAAACAGCTTGCCGCCGGTCAGGTTTGCCGATCCGAGGACCTGGCGGAAGTACCACATGCCGCGGGACTCGTCCTTGGTCTCCTCGACGGTGAACTCCTGGGTGCCGTCCGGGAAGTGGCCGCAGAAGATGATCATGTACGACCACACGTTGCGCATCAGGTTGGCCGACAGGTTGCCCGCGAAGACGAACGGGGCGAACGGCCCGGCCAGCAGCGGGAAGGCGACGTAGTCCTTGAGCGTCTGCCGGCGCGTCTTCTTCCAGATTGCGCGCAGCACCTCGCGCTTGTCGGCGAGCCGGATCTCCCCCGAGCGGATCCGCTCGGTTTCCAGCTCGTGCAGCGCGACGCCGTACTGGAACAGCACCATCAGCAGGAAGGCGTAGAGCGGGTTGCCGAGGAAGTACGGGGTCCAGCGCTGGTCCTCGCTCATCCGCAGGATGCCGTAGCCGATGTCGCGGTCCATCCCGACGATGTTGGTGTGGGTGTGGTGCATGTAGTTGTGCGAGTGCCGCCATTGGTCGGCGGGGCAGGCCGTGTCCCACTCGAACGCGCGCCCGGAGATCGCCGGGTCGCGCATCCAGTCGTACTGGCCGTGCATGACGTTGTGGCCGATCTCCATGTTGTCCAGGATTTTCGACACGCCCAGCATCAGGGTGCCGAGCGGCCACGCCGGCGGCAGGAACAGCAGGGCGCGTCCGCCGACCTCCAGCGCCCGCTGGGCCTTGATGACGCGGCGGATGTAGTCGGCGTCCACCTCGCCCAGGTCGGCCAGCACGCGTTCCCTGATGGCGTCGAGCTCGCGGCCGAACTCCTCGGCCTGTTCGCGGGTCAGGGTGATCTTGTTGTCTGTCATGGCTCTTCTCCTTCGGATTCGTCCGCGAGTGTGAATCTCACGACGCGACACGCCGCGCGGCCGTCGCAGAATTCACAGTCGGGAGGGATGGTGGGCCTTAGAGGGACAGGTCGACGTCGCCGACCGGGACGGACACGCAAATCTGCACGTCCTCGTCCGGGGTGGTCGACACGGCTCCGGTGACCAGGTTGCGCACGGTTCCGGCGGTCTTGCGCCGCGTGCAGGTGTGGCAGATGCCCATCCGGCACCCGTTCTGCGGGGTGAGGCCGGCCGATTCGGCCTGCTCCAGCAGGGAGCGGCCGTCGTCGACGACGTCGATCCCGCTGTCGGCGAAGGTGATTCGCCCGCCGGACGGATTGGCCGGCGCGTCGAGGACCGGCGGCACGAAGCTCTCGGTGTGCACGTTGTCGCAGTGTTCGCGCACGGCCTCGATCAAAGCCGTTGGCCCGCAGGCGAACACCACGTCGGGTGCGGGCATGGCCGCGGCCAGGTGCTCGGGCCCGAACCGGCCGGCGAGGTCACCCGCACCCGAACGGGTGAACCCGTGTAGCACCCGCACGCCGGGGCGACCCGCGTGGGCGGCCAGCTCGTCGCGGTAGCACGCCTCCTCGGGTGTGCGGGCGTAGTGCACGAACGCGATCTCGCCCCGGTGGCGCTCGGCGATCAGGGTGCGCAGCATCGCCATCACCGGCGTGATGCCGCTGCCGCCGGAGACGAGCAGGATGCGTGGGGGCCGCGTCGCAGGCAGCACGAAGTCGCCGCCGGCGCCGGCCAGCCCGACCACCATGCCGCGGCGGGCCCGCTCGTAGAGGTGGCTCGACACCAGCCCGCCATCGTGGTGGCCGATCGTCAGCTCGAGGTTGGCGCTGCCTTCGGCGTTGGCCGGTGAATAGCAGCGGGTGTGCCGTCGGCCGTCGATGTCGACGGTCAGGTTGACGTACTGGCCGGCCTTGACCGCGTAGCGCGAGCGGAAGGCGTCGTTGGGGGCAAGCGTCAGGGTGACGCTGCGCGGCGTGGTGCGCCGCACGTCGATGACCTTCGCGCGGGCGTCGCCGGCGGTCCAGGTGGGTGCGACGAGTTCGGTGTAGCGGTCGACGCCGTGGGGTCCGGTGAGCAGGTCGACCAGGTGAGAGCCCAGGACCCGCTTGCTCAAAGTCTGAGTCAAAGTCTGAGTGAACATATGTACACCGTGCGCGCGCACGCCGCAGGTAGTCAAGGGTTTACTGCCGGTTTGTGGTAGGGTTCACACAGTGAACAGCCGTACTCCTACCTCACGGCCGCATCGGTCTGGCCGCGAGCGCTCGCGCGAGAGCCTGTCGCGCGAGCAGCGCAAGGAGGCGACGCGGCGGGCGATCATCGCCGCCGCGCTCAAGCTGCTGCAGGACCGCAGCTTCGGCGGGCTGAGCCTGCGCGAGGTGACCCGGGAGGTCGGGATCGTGCCCGCGGCCTTCTACCGGCACTTCGAGTCGATGGAGGCCCTCGGGCTGGTTTTGATCGACGAATCGTTCCGCAGCCTGCGCGACACCCTGCGCGAGGCCCGCGCCGGCAAGCTGGACCCGAACCGGGTGATCGAGTCGTCGGTGGAGATCCTGGTCGCCAGCGTCGCCGACCGGCGCGAGCACTGGCGCCTCATCGCCCGCGAACGCAACAGCGGGGTGAGCGTGCTGCGCTACGCCATCCGCACCGAGATCCGGCTGATCACCTCCGAGCTGGCCACCGACCTGGCCCGCTTCCCGGGGCTGAGCACCTGGAGCACCGAGGACCTCAACGTGCTGGCGACGCTGTTCGTCAACGCCATGATCGTCATCGCCGAGGCGATCGAGGACGCGCAGAGCGCCGAGGCGATCGAGGACATCCGGCGCATCGCCGTCAAGCAGCTGCGGATGATCGCCATCGGCATCGCCGGCTGGCGAAGCACACCCTAGGGGCGCCCATTTCGTTCCGGTAGTGAACAGCCGAACACTGACTATTCCGCTTGCCCGGCTTGCCCGTCGATGACGTCGTACAGGGAGTCGCCGTCCTCGGGCGTCCCGTCGATCTGGCCCCGATGGGCGCGACCCGGACCGCCGTCGTCGTCCGCCCCGACGACGGCGTCGGTGGACACGTCCGGCTCCTCCTCGGCCAGCCGCTCGTCGAGTGACTCGCCTTCGCGCGCTTCGCGCGCCGTCACCCCGAAGCGGTTCGCCTCGCTCCAGCCCTCCGGCGGATCGACGACGATGTCACCGTCGTCGTTGCGCACCTCGTCGGAGTCGGTGCTTTCGCTCGCGTTCAAAGTGTCGCCGGGACCGTTTTCGATAGACATAGGCCACGGTTGCCCGGCCCCGCGGCGCCTGAAACGCTAACGCGGCGCCCGCCACATCGCCCACATCGTCGGGCCGCCGTCGGGCAGGCGGATCTCGCGGGTGACCGCGAAGCCGAAACGCTCGTAGTACGGGACGTTTTCGGGCTTGGACGATTCGAGGTAGGCCGGACAGTATTCGGCGTCGCAGCGGTCCAGCCGCGAGCGCATCAGGGCCTGCCCGAAGCCTTTGCCCCGCACGCTCGGGTCGCTGCCGATCACCGCCAGATACCAGTGCGGTTCCTCGGGGTGCGCGCACTTCATCAGCTCCTGCACCACGCGCCCCCGCATGGACCGCAGGCCGAAAACCCGGAGGAAGGTCGGCGTCATCGCGAGCTGCCCGCGGCGCGTTTCCCGCCATTGATCCGGCGGATCCCACAGCGCCGCCGCGCCGATGCCCGGCCCGTCGCTGGCCACCTCCACGCCACCGCGGGCCAAATGGTGGTGGCGGGTCATCGTGGCGAACAACCGGGAGAGGTGCGCGGTGCGCGCCCTGTCGTTGGGGAGTAGCCAGGTCATCACCGGATCGTCATAGAACGCCCTGGCCAGGGTGCGTGACAGGGCGCGGACATCGCCTTTGCTCGACGGGCGCGACTGCGGGGCCACGTAGGTCAGGCTAGTGCGTGTGACGCGCCGCCCGGCGGGTATGCCGATCCGGTGATCTCGCGGCGAGCGTTCGGGCGGATGGCCGCCGGCGCGGGCGCCCTCGGCGCAGTCGGAGTCTCCGCGGCCTGCGGGGATCCGCGACGCGAGCGCGGCGAGTCCGCCGGTCCGCCGCCGCCGGCGGCCAAGGGCGTGGGGGTGGTGCTCTCGCACGAGCAGTTCCGCACCGATCAGCTCGTCGCGCAGGCCCAGGCGGCCGAGCGGGGCGGGTTTCAATACGTGTGGGCCAGCGACCACATCCAGCCGTGGCAGGACGACGAGGGCCACGCGATGTTCCCGTGGCTGACGCTGGCGCTGGTCGGCAACCGCACCAGCAGCATCGCGTTCGGCACCGGGGTGACCTGCCCGATCTACCGTTACCACCCCGCCGTCGTGGCCCAGGCGTTCGCCTCGCTGGCGCTGTTGAGCCCGGGTCGGGTGTTTCTGGGCGTGGGCACCGGTGAGCGCCTCAACGAGCAGGCCACCACCAATACCTACGGCAGCTACACCGAGCGCCACGACCGGCTGATCGAGGCGATCAAACTGATCCGCCAGCTGTGGAGCGGTTCGCGAATCTCCTTCGCGGGCCGCTATTTTCACACGAATTCGCTGAAGCTCTACGACACCCCGCCCATGCCGCCGCCGATCTTCGTGGCCGCCGGCGGCCCCAAGAGCGCCAAACTGGCCGGCCAGTACGGCGACGGCTGGATCACCCAGGCGCGCGACGTCACGAACCCGAAGCTGCTGGCCGCCTTCGGCGCGGGCGCGCAGGCCGCCGGACGCGACGCCGCCAACCTGGGCAAGCGCGCCGAGCTGTTCGCCGTCGTCGGCGACGCCAACCAGGCCACGCGCGCGGCCGGGCTGTGGCGCTTCACCGCAGGGGCCGTCGACCAGCCCAACCCCGTCGAAATCCAGCGCGCCGCCGAATCCAACCCCGTCGACAAGGTGCTCGCCAACTGGACGGTGGGCACCGACCCCGCCGTGCACGTCGATGCCGTGCAAAAGATTCTCGACGCGGGAGCCGTTCCGTTTCTGCACTTTCCCCAGGACGACCCCGTCGCCGCGATCGACTTCTACCGCGCCAACGTCCTGCCCAAACTGCGCTGACGGGACGGGGCCGTCGTTTCGATGCCTTGCCCCCGGGTATTCGCAGGCCACTTCGAGTGACCAGCCCAACTGGAAGGCAAAGCATGGACGCGATCACATTTCTGCGTCAGGACCACAAGAGTGTCCTGGGCATGTTGGAGACGCTCGACGGGGCGCCGTCGGGTTCGGGTGCCCACACCAGTGGCCTGGAGACCATGGTGAACAACCTCGTCATCGCCGAATCTCAGCATGAGGCGATCGAAGAGCAGTTCTTCTGGCCGGCGGTGCGCGACGCGCTCGACGACGGTGATGCGCTGGCCGACAAGGCAATCGAGCAGGAGCAGGCGGGCAAGAAATTGCTGCAGCGGCTCGAGGACGGCAAACCCGGCGACCCCGACTATCACGAGGCGCTCCAGGAGTTCGTCGCGGCCGGCCGCGAGCACATCGCCTACGAGCAGGACGTGGTGTGGCCGCAGGTCGAGGCAGTGGTCGGACGCGAGGAGCTGGAGAAGCTCGGCGCGAAACTCGAGCAGGCCAAGAAGATCGCGCCGACGCGCCCGCACCCGGCCACCCCGCCCAACCCGACCGTGCTCAAGACCGTGGGGATGGGCGCGGCGGTCCTCGACCATGTGCGCGACGCGGTTACGGGCCGCGGCGAGGACAACCCGCCGGACCCGCAAACCTGAACCTCCGCCGAGTGTGAATCTCGCGACGCGACACGCCGCGACGGTGTCGTGGGATTCACACTCGGCGGTGCAGACCCACCGAATCAGCCTGTGGGAGTGTGCTGTTCGTGAGTGAACGGCTTTTCGGCCGCGATGGCCGGTGAGCCGTCCGGATTCTCCTCCGCGCCCTTGTTCTGGCGGGTGGCGGCCTTGAGCCACTGCTGTTCGGGCTTCTCCACGTACTCCCATTCCATGCCCTCGGGCCACGGCCCCTGTCCCTGGTTCCACGGGCCGCGCACCGACTCCCCGCCGTTGGACATGTTGAACGCCACGTTCTGGAAGCGCGGGTCACCGGGCAGCTGTCCCGGCGGGAAGTTGACCGGAAGTTCGTTGAGCGCCGCGGTGAACTGCTGGTAGTGGGCCACCTCGCGCGTCATCAAGAACGTCAGGGTGTCCTGCACACCCGGATCGTCGGTGAACTGCTTGAGGTACTCGTAGACGATCTTCGCCCGCGACTCGGCGGCCAGGTTGCTCCGCAGGTCCACCGCGGGGTCGCCGTTGGCGTTGACGTAGGAGCCCATCCAGGGCACGCCCTGCGAGTTGCTCACGTCCGGGCTGCCCCCGTTCAGCGCGAGATACAGCGGGTTCACCGCGACGTTGTGGATGAACTGGTCGCGGCCGTCGCGGCTGGCGACCGCGGGCATCCAGTCGCACGTCTCGTTGGCGATCTTGAGGTTGTCGTTGAGCCCGTCGAGCAGCATCGTGATCATGGCACCGACCATTTCCAGGTGGCTGAGTTCCTCGGTGGCGATGTCCATGAACAGGTCGTACATCTTGGGGTTCTTCTCGCGCAGCACGAATGCCTGGGTGAAGTACTGCATGGCTGCCTTGAGTTCACCGTTGGCGCCGCCGAATTGCTCCTGCAAGAGGGTGGCGAATCGGGCGTCCGGCTCACTGACCCGAACCTCGAATTGGAGATCTTTGTTGTGCACGAACATTGGGGCCGTCCTAGGGGGTCGAGTTAGTCCTGATCGTCGGCGGGTACCCGAGGGTCTTGTGACCAAACGCTGCGACGGCAGCCGCATGAAGAACCCAAACCTATGGAACTTTCAGACTCCCGACATGACCTGGCGGTGCGGATGGCCGAGCTCGCCCGCGACATCGCTGCGCCCCGCGGCCTCGAGCAGCTGCTCGCCGACGTGACCACGACCGCGGTGGAGCTGATACCGGGCGCGGATCTCGCGGGAGTGCTGCTGGTGAAAAAGGGCGGCGAGTTCGAATCCCTCGCCGACACCGACAGCCTGGTCGGCAAACTCGACAGATTGCAGCAGGACTTCGGCGAAGGGCCCTGCCACGACGCCGCATTGAAGGCCACTGTCGTGCGCTCGGACGACATGCGCGCCGAACCGCGCTGGCCCCGATACGCACCGGCCGCGGCGCAGCACGGCGTGCTGGGCAGCCTGTCGTTCAAGCTGTACACCGCGGAACGGACGGCCGGCGCGCTGAACTTGTTCAGCCTCCGCGCCGGCGCGTGGGACACCGAAGCCGAAACCGTCGGAGCCGTTTTCGCCGCGCATGCCGCCGCGGCGATCATGGCCGGGCGCCACGACGAACAGATGCAATCGGCGCTGGCCTCGCGAGACCGCATCGGCCAGGCCAAAGGCATCATCATGGAGCGCTACGGCGTCGACGACGTGCGCGCGTTCGAGTTGCTGCGCCACCTGTCCCAGGAGAGCCAGAGCAAGCTGGTCGACATCGCCCACCAGGTGATCAGCACCCGCTCGGCCAGCTGACACGGCGAATACCGGCCCGTGTCAAAGGTATTCGCGACCGGGCGGCAATCCGCTGTTACGAGATGTAGCGGACGATGCTCTCGGCCACGCACGCCGGCTTGGCGGAGCCGTCGATCTCCACGGTGGTCGACACGGTCGCCTGCACGGCGCCGTCACCCAGGTCGTCGACGCTGACCAACGAGCTCTGAGCACGCACCCGCGACCCGACGGGCACCGGGGCCGGGAAGCGAACCTTGTTGAGCCCGTAGTTGATTGCGAGCTTGATGCCCTTGACGGTGTACATGTCGTGCTGCAGCCGCGGCAGCAGCGCCAGCGTCATGAAACCGTGCGCGATGGTGGTGCCGAACGGGCCCGCGGCCGCACGCTCGGGGTCGACGTGGATCCATTGGTGATCGCCGGTCGCGTCGGCGAACAGGTTGACCTCTTCCTGGGTGATGGTCACCCAGTCGCTCTGCCCGATGGTCTCACCCGCGGCGGCGGCAAGGTCGGCTACTGATTCGAAGGTGCGCATTCGGCAACAATAGCGCCCGTTTGTCCGGGGTCGACGGGGGTAGTAGCCGATGCAGAGCCCCAACCACGAAAGGTCATTTCATGCCCGCTGTGATCGCACACCATGGGCTCTTTCGGGACACCCGCCTGCACGTCGACGACACCGGGGGCGCCGGCCGGCCCGTCTTGCTCCTGCACCCCTGGCCGCTGTCCGGGCTGGCGTGGTCGGCGCAGGTGCCGGTGCTGCACGAAGCCGGATACCGGGCCATCACCTACGACCGGCGCGGCTTCGGCCGCAGCGACAAGCCACTGAGCGGCTACACCTACGACACCCTCACCGAAGACCTGCACACGCTGATCGAGGCCCTCGACGTCGACGGCGTCACCCTGGTGGGCTCGTCCATGGGCGGCGGCGAAATCGCCCGCTACCTCGCCACCTACGGCCCCGCGCGCGTGCACAGTGTTGTGTTCGCCTCCTCGGTGACCCCGTACATGTTGCGGACCGCCGACAACCCGCACGGCCCGCTGACCAAGCAGGATGCCGCGCGCGCGACCGCAGACCTCATCGAGGACCAGGACGCGTTCTACGACCAGCAGATGACGGAATTCTTCTCTGCCAACGGCGAATTGAGGGTGAGTCCCGCGACGCGCGACGAGGCGCTGGCGCTGTGCACGCGGGCGAGCAAGAAAGCGACGCTGGCCTGCATGGCCGCCTGGGCCGGCACCGACTTCCGCGGCGACCTCACCAAGGTCTGCGTCCCGTCGTTGATCATCCACGGCGACGGCGACGAGTCGGTGCCCTTCGACGGCTCGGCCCGTCGCACCCACGACGCGATCCCCGGCAGCGAACTGCACGTCATCGCCGACGGCCCGCACGCTTGCCAGATCAGCCACCCCGACGAGTTCAACGAGGCCCTGCTGGACTTCCTGGCACGGTAGTTGCGAGCTGGTTTCGCCGCGGCCGTCGAGGGAACCCCTATCCGAACGCTGCGCGAAGCACGGAAGGAAGCCATGCCTGAACCCAAGGGCCACCAGACCGAACCCGACGTCGAACCCGAGGCGCACCAGGCGCGATCGCGCGCCGGCAAAGGCGACGAGGACGGCTCCTATGTGGGGGCGGCCGGTTCCGATGATTCCTTCGACGCCGGCGAGACCGGCGCCGAGGCGCGCAGCGAACGCGGCTAGGGTCGCCCGCGGCCGATCAACCGAGTGCGTCGATTGCGGCTTGCAGCTTGGCGGTGGCCTGATCGGCGACGTCCTGCAGACCCGCTTGGTCGCCGGTCACCTTGACCATGAGTTGGGGATCCATCGCCTCGATCAGAACCGCATCGGCATCGCCGGCGGGGTCGGATCGCACCACCACGTTGCACGGCAATAGCTGGCCGATCTGGCGGTGGATGCCCAGCGCGCGGTGTGCCAGCGTCGGGTTGCAGGCACCAAGGATGAGGTAGTTCTCCATGTCCTCCCCGAGCTTCTGCTTCAGCGTGGCTTTCACGTCGATCGTGGTCAGCACGCCAAAACCCTGATCCGCCAGCGCTTTTGTGGTCCGCTCCACCGCATCCTCGAACGAGGTGTGCAGCGTGATGCTCAACGCCGATGTCATTCTTTCCTCCTCTTCTCAGCGCTGTACTAGGCCGCGGTGCGCGGCCGTTGCAGCTGTGCGAACTGCGGAGTCGCGGCCAACGTCGCGACCGCATCGAACAGAGCGGGCGCGGCGTCGGCACCGGGCAATGCGGTGAGCACCGGCCCGAAAAAGGCGTGTTGGCCGATCCGCAGTATCGGACTGCCCCCTGTTTCACCGAGCGCCGCCTGCCCCGCCTCATGTTGGTTCCGGATGATGTCGTCCAAGGATGCGTCCGAAACCGCCGCAGCCGTGGCTCCACGCACCCCCGCCGTCACCAAGACGTGCGCGACGAGGTCGGCACCGACGGGTTCCGAACGGTCGAAGTATCGCTCGCCGAAGGCGAAATACGCGGCTGTCCATCCGGCAGCGCCGGACTCGCGCGCGACGGCGGCCATCAGCCGGCCGATCTGCTGCGAATCACGCATCCTGGCTTGCTGCGCGGGTGGCAGCTCCCGCCCCTCGTTGAGGACCGCGAGGCTCATGAGTTGCCAATCGAGCGCCATGTCGGTCGTCTCGGCGACCCCGCGCAGCCAACCTGCGGTGTTCCACGAGAACGGGCACACCGGGTCCAGCCACAGCGTGACCGTCGGCCCGGTCCGATCAGTTTCAGTGGGGGACATCTGCCCTCTCCCCTTCCTCGGCAGCCGGCCCGTCAGGCCAGGCTCAAAAACAGTTTCTCCAGCTCATCGATGGACACGGCGGGCTGCCCGTCGGTGCGCGTGATGCAGTCACGCAGGCCGGAGGCGATGATCTTGAAGCCCGCACGATCCAGGGCCTTCGACACCGCGGCCAACTGCGTGACGACGTCTTTGCAACTGCGCCCCTGCTCGATCATCGAGATGACGCCCCCGAGCTGCCCGTGCGCCCGCCGCAAGCGGGTGAGGACACCCTCGATGTCGCCCCGGTCGTGCCCGAGGACATCTGCCTTGCGCGGTCCGCCGCCGTTACCTTCGATCGTCATGACTCCTTTATACCATACCCCGTAGGGTATATGCTCGTGGTTGCGAGCCCGTCGTCGGCTCGACCGCCGGCCACGAAAGGAGTCCCAGTCCCATGTTCGCGTTTCTCAAGAAGGCTTGGGTACCGCTCGTCGTCGTGGTGGCGGTCGCGCTCGGAGGCGAAGCGGTCATACGACTGCGGGGTGTGTTCGGCTCCGACGAAATCTTTTCCGCCACCGCGGCCGGCGCCGCACCCCTTGAAGCCTCGCACGTGAAGCGGGTCACCTACGAGGTCTATGGGCCGCCAGACACGGCCGGCAGCGTGAGCTATTTGGACAAGAATGCGCAGCCGCAACAGGCGAGCTTCGCCGGCCTACCGTGGACCTTCACGGTCGCAACGATGGTGCCGGCCGTACTCGCCAGCGTTGTTGCGCAGGGCAATGGCGACAACATCGGGTGCCGAATCTCGGTCAACGGGCACGTGGAGAACGAAAACGTTTCGACCGGGCACCATGCTCAGGCCTCCTGTCTGGCGAAGGCGGCATGAACGTCGACATCGCGCCGCGGAGCGACGCGCGGCCGAGATTCATGCGATTCGTCCGCACGTTCGCCATACCGATCCTGGTGGCATGGCTGCTGTTGACCATCGCCCTGAATGTGCTTGTGCCACCGATTGAATCGGTCGCGCGGAACCACGCGGTCACCATGTCGCCCCAGGACGCACCGGCGATGATCGCGGCCAAACGCATCGGCAAGACTTTTCAGGAGTCGGACTCTGACAGCATCGCGATGATCGTGCTGGAGAGCGACCACCCACTCGGCGATGATGCACGCCGCTACTACGACACCCTGGTGAAAAGGCTGCGGGCCGACCCCGAACACGTTCAGCATGTGCAGGACGTCTGGGGAGACCCCCTCACCGCCGCCGGCGTCCAGAGCCGAGACGGCAAAGCCGCCTACGTCCAACTCAACCTGGCCGGCGACCAGGGCAGCACGCTGGGCAACGAGTCGATCAAGGCCGTGCGCGAGATCGTCGACAGGTCCGCACCGCCCAAAGGCCTGCAGACGTATGTCACGGGTCCGGCCGCGCTGACAACCGATATGAACGAAGCCGCCGACAAGAGCATGTTCAAGATGATGGGCGTGACGGGCGTGGTCATCATGATCATGCTTTTCATCGCCTATCGTTCCATCAGCACGGTGCTCCTGGTTCTCGTCATGGTGGGTTTCGAGATGGGCACGGCAAGAGGGCTCGTCGCGCTGCTCGGGAACAGCGGATTGCTGGGGTTCAGCACATTTGTCGTCGCGATGTTGTCGTCGCTGGCGATCGCGGCGGGCACCGATTATGCGATCTTTCTCATCGGTCGATACCAAGAGGCTCGCCAGGCCGGCCAGGATCGTGAAACCGCGTACTACACGATGTTTCGTGGTACCTCGCACATCATCTTGGGGTCCGGCCTCACAATAGCCGGGGCGACGTTCTGCCTTCACCTGGCGCGCCTGTCGTACTTCAAGGCGTTGGGCATTCCGTCCGCGCTGGGATTGCTCGTCGTCGTGGCGGGCGCGATGACGGCGGCGCCCGCCGTCGTCGCCGTGGCCAGTCGCTTCGGTCTCCTCGATCCCAAACGCGCCGCCAAAGTCCACGGCTGGCGACGCGTCGGTACCGCCACCGTCCGCTGGCCCGGGGCGGTGTTTGCCACCTCGCTCGCCATCGCCATCGTCGGCATCCTCGTCATGCCCAGCATGAAGATCAGCTACAACGATCGCTTCTACATACCGCGTGACCTGCCGTCGAACGTCGGATACGCCGCCGCGGAACGTCATTTCAGCGCCGCCACTATGAATCCCGACATCCTCATGATCGAAGGCGACCACGACATGCGGAACAGCGGCGACATGATCATCCTCGATCGGCTCGCCAAGGATGTCTTCCGATCACCGGGAATCGCTATGGTGCAGAGCATCACGCGCCCGTTGGGCGGTCCGATCGAGCACACGTCGATACCGTTCCAGATCAGCGCGCAATCGATTCCGATCCAACAGAACCTGCAATTCATGCGAGACCGGACGGCCGACATGCTCAAGATGAGCGACGACCTGGGCGCCATGATCGGCTCGATGGAGCGAATGCGTGACCTGCTGGGCCAGATGAGTGACACGACCCACCACATGGTCGGTGACATGCACGGCATGCAGGCCACACTGAACGAGATGCGGGACCATCTAGCGGATTTCGACGATTTCGCCAGGCCGCTGCGTGGCTACTTGTACTGGGAACCGCACTGTTTCAACATCCCGGTGTGCTGGGCAACCCGGTCGGTGTTCGAGGCGATCGACGGGGTCGACAAGTTCAGCGGGAACATGAGCACGCTGATCAACGACCTCAGCAACGTCGACACCATTTTGCCCGAGATGCTGGCTGAGTTCCCGCCGATCATCGCCGTCGCGAAGTCGATGCAGGGGACGTTGCTGACCATGCACAGCAGCTTCTCGGGTCTGGTCACACAGATGAGTCAGATGACCGACACGGCGAGCGCGATGGGCCAGGCCTTCGACGCTTCCCGCAGCGGCGACTACTTCTACCTGCCGCCGGAGGCGTTCCAGAATCCGGACTTTCAGCGCGGCTTGAAACTGTTCCTGTCTCCGGACGGCAAGGCAGCGCGCTTCATCATCACCCACGACAAGGACCCGGCGACCCCGGCGGGCATATCAGCGGTGAAGCCGGAGCTAGCCGCCGCGCAGCAGGCGGTGAAGGGGACCAATTTGACTGGCGCCAAGTTCTATCTCGCCGGCACCGCGGCGATTTACCGCGACATCCAGGCCGGATCGCAATACGACCTGCTGATCGTGGGGTTGGCGGCACTGACACTGATCTTTGCCGTCATGCTGATCATCACCCGGGCGCTCGTCGCTTCTCTGGCGATCGTCGGCACGGTACTGCTGTCCCTGGGCGCCGCGTTCGGGCTGTCAGTGCTGTTCTGGCAGCACATCTTTGGCCTCGAGCTGAACTGGATCGCCCCGGTGTTCGGATTGATCATCCTGCTCGCCGTCGGGTCGGACTACAACCTGTTGCTGGTGTCGCGGTTCCAGGAGGAGGTCGGCGCCGGTTTGAAAACGGGCATCATCCGCTCCATGGGAAGCACCGGCGGAGTCGTCACCGCGGCGGGCCTGGTCTTCGCGTTCACCATGATGTCCATGGTCGCCAGCGACCTGCGTTCCATCGGGCAAGCCGGAAGCACGATCGGCCTCGGCCTGCTCTTCGACACCCTGATCGTGCGCTCCCTGATGACACCGTCCATCGCGGCGCTGCTCGGGCGCTGGTTCTGGTGGCCGAGCATCGTCCGCACCCGCCCCGCCAGCCACATGCTCCGCCCCTTCGGAACGCGCCGCCTGGTTCGTTCCCTGCTCCTGGGTGAGGATGCGGATGCGCCAACGACGCGACGCGAAGCGATGACCTGAGCGGCCCGGGGAACACCGGAGGCGATTGACGGAAGATGGGGCTGTGAGGCTGCTGCTCATCGCCGACACCCACGTCCCGCGGCGCGCCCGCGACCTGCCCGCGCGGGTATGGGACGAGGTGGCCGCGGCCGACGTCGTGGTGCACGCCGGAGACTGGGTCGCTGTCGAATTGCTCGATGAGCTCGAGGCCAGGTCCGCGCGGCTGGTCGCCTGCTGGGGCAACAACGACGGTCCCGAGTTGCGGTCGCGGCTGCCCGAGCGGGCCGACGCGGTGCTGGGCGGGCTGCGCCTGACCGTCGTCCACGAGACCGGCGCGACGGCCGGCCGCGAGGCACGCATGTCGCGTCTGTACCCCGAAAGCGACGTGCTGGTGTTCGGCCACAGCCACATCCCCTGGGACACGACCACGAAAACCGGGCTGCGCCTGCTCAATCCGGGCTCGCCGACGGACCGGCGCCGGCAACCGTTCTGCAGCTACATGACGGCCAGCATCGAAAAGGGCGAACTGACCGGCGTGGTGCTGCACGCCATCGAAAGATAGCCACGGCCTAGCCCCTACACAGCTCGCACCCATATTTAGCTCGTAAGCAGAGCTAATATGGGTGCGGTGAAGACAAGCCCCGATCTGGCCGCCGAGGTATTCGGCGTCGTCGGCCGGTTCCGCCGGCAACTGCGCCGGTCGGGTGGTCGCGGGCTGGACTCCGCGCAGCTGACCGAGTCACAGGCCGAGTTGTTGTGGCTCGTCGGCCGGCGACCGGGGATCTCAGTGCGCGCGGCGGCCGCGGAGCTCGGGCTGGTGCCCAACACCGCCTCGACCCTGGTCTCCAAGCTGGTGGCGAACGGCCTGCTCGTCCGGACCGTGGACGCGTCGGATCGCCGCGCCTGCCAGTTGCGGCTCGCCGAGCCCACCCAGCAGGTGGTCGACGCGTCTCGGGCCGCCCGGCGGGCTCTGCTGTCCGAGCTGCTCGACGAGCTCGACGACGATCAAATCGATTCCCTGGCAAAGGGATTGGAGGTCCTGGACACGATGACCCGACGACTGCAGGAGCGGCGATCATGAGCGAACGACTGCCGATGGCGATCGACTGCCGGAACCTCACCCACCGGTACGGCCAGTTCACCGCGGTCGACGACGTGACATTGCAGGTGCGGCCCGGAGAGACCATGGGGTTGCTCGGCCCCAACGGCGCGGGCAAGACGACGCTGGTCCGGATGCTCACCACCCTGACCCCGGTGCAACGGGGCGAACTGCGCATTTTCGGCATGGACGCGCGCGACCGGACCGTCGACATCCGAAGCAACATCGGCTATGTGCCGCAACAGCTTTCGATCGAGCCCGCGCTGACCGGCCGGCAGAACGTGCAGTGGTTCGCCCGGCTCTACGGCGTGCCGCGCGACTGCCGCGCCGAACGGGTGGAACAGGCGCTGGACGCCATGGAGCTGCTCGACGTGGCCGACCGGCGCGCGGGGGCCTACTCGGGCGGCATGGTGCGCCGCCTCGAGGTCGCGCAGGCGCTGGTCAACCGGCCGTCGCTGCTGGTGCTCGACGAACCGACCGTCGGGCTGGACCCGATCGCCCGGGACGGGGTGTGGCAGCAGGTGCGCGGCATGCAGGCGCAGTTCGGCATGACGGTCCTGCTCACCACCCACTACATGGAGGAGGCCGACGCCCTGTGTGACCGGGTCGCACTGATGCACCGCGGCCAACTGCGGGCCGTGGGCACGCCCACCAAGCTGAAAGCGACCGTCGCGCCGAACGCCACGCTCGAGGACGTGTTCCGCCACTACGCGGCATCCGACCTGTCCGGCCAACCCGAAACTTCCGGATCCTTCCGCGAGATCCGTTCCAGCAGAAGGGTTGCCAGCCGTGCCAGTTGACACCACCGCCCGAGCCACCCTGGTCCGCGCTCCGCGCGGCTGGCGACGCGTCGGCGCGACGCTGGCGCGCGTCGGTGCGTTCGCGATCGTCGAACTGCAGAAGCTGCAACACGACCGGACCGAGTTCGTCACCCGAATGGTGCAGCCCGCGCTGTGGCTGCTGATCTTCGGCACGACGTTCAGCAAGTTGCACGTGATCCACACCGGGCCGGTGTCCTATCTCGCCTTCCTGGCGCCGGGAATCATCGCCCAGTCGGCGCTGTTCATCTCGATCTTCTATGGGATACAGATCATTTGGGATCGCGACGCCGGCGTGCTGGCCAAGCTGATGGTGACGCCGGCGCCGGCGTCGGCGCTGATCACCGGCAAGGCCTTCGCGGCCGGCGTGCGATCGGTGGCGCAGGTGGTCGGCGTGATGGTGCTGGCGTATCTGATGAACATCGGCCTGACGGTCAACCCGCTGCGGGTCCTGGCGGCGATGGCCACGGTCATGCTCGGCGCCGCGTTTTTCGCCTGCCTGTCGATGACGCTGGCCGGGCTGGTGCTGTCGCGCGATCGCCTGATGGGCATCGGCCAGGCCATCACGATGCCGTTGTTCTTCGCGTCCAACGCGCTGTATCCGGTCGACGTGATGCCCGCCTGGTTGCGCGCGCTGAGCAAGGTCAACCCGCTCAGCTACGAGGTGGACGCGCTGCGGGCGCTGCTGATCGGCACCCCGTTCAACCCCGTCGACGTCGTCGTGCTGGTGGTCGCCGCGGTGGTCGGGATCGCCACGGCCTCAACGCTGTTACGCCGCCTGGTGGCATAGGGTGCCGATCGTTACCTGAATGTGACGATTCCGCACCGTCTCTCAATCGTTAGCCAACCGCGATCTATCCGCGCGGCCGCGACGGACGAATTACGCCCTCCCCCTGTGTTTCACTGCGCTGGCGAACAATTCGACCGCGTGCAGCGGCAGATGGGATGGGTAGAGAGCTATGTCGTTCTTCGAAGAGGTGCGAAAGTTGCGCGGTGCAGCAGCGAGTGCGCCGCGCCGGCTGGCTATCGCGGCCGCGGGGGCGGCCCTGCTGTCCGGTCTGATCACCGGCGTTGGCGGCTCGGCTACGGCGGGGGCCTTCTCGAAGCCGGGTCTCCCGGTGGAATACCTGCAGGTGCCATCGCCGTCGATGGGCCGCAACATCAAAGTCCAGTTCCAGGGCGGCGGGCCGCACTCGGTCTACCTGCTCGACGGCCTGCGGGCCCAGGACGACTACAACGGTTGGGACATCAACACCCCGGCCTTCGAGGAGTACTACCAGTCCGGGCTGTCGGTGGTCATGCCGGTCGGCGGCCAGTCCAGCTTCTACAGCAACTGGTACCAGCCGTCGTCGGGCAATGGGCAGAACTACACCTACAAGTGGGAGACGTTTTTGACCCAGGAGATGCCCGCATGGCTGCAGGCCAACAAGCAGCTCTCGCCGTACGGCAACGCCGCGGTGGGCCTGTCGATGTCGGGTGGCTCGGCGCTGATCCTCGCGGCCTACTACCCGCAGCAATTCCCCTACGCCGCATCGCTTTCGGGCTTCCTCAACCCGTCTGAGGGCTGGTGGCCGACGCTGATCGGGCTGGCCATGAACGACTCCGGCGGGTACAACGCCAACAGCATGTGGGGCCCGTCGACCGACCCGGCGTGGAAGCGCAACGACCCGATGATCCAGATCCCGCGGCTGGTCGCCAACAACACCCGGGTGTGGATCTACTGCGGCAACGGCACCCCCAGCGACCTCGGCGGCGACAACATGCCGGCCAAGTTCCTGGAGGGCCTGACGCTGCGCACCAACCAGGCGTTCCAGAACAACTACGCGGCCGCCGGCGGGCGCAACGGGACGTTCAACTTCCCGGCCAACGGCACGCACTCGTGGCCCTACTGGAACCAGCAGCTGGTGGCGATGAAGCCCGACATCATCCAGACGATCAACGCCGTCAGCGCTCCGCCTCCGGCCCCGGCCGCGGCTCCGGCCCCGGCCAACGGGGCCTGAGCGGGCTGAGGCCCACCCCAAGCCGGCATCGGCAGCAGCGCACCGGTCAGCGCTGCTGCCGATGCTTTTTGGTGCGGATCAGGTTTGACTGTGAATCGTGGGCTTCGGGTGTGAATGCTGGCGCAAAAATCGGCCTCAACCCCGCCACCGGTACACACTCAACGCCCGGGGCTCATACTCGAAGCCGAGTGGCTCCGCTCGACGCAAGGCGGGGCCCGGACTCAGTCCAGCAGGGCGCGGCGGTCCTGGTGAAAGTACGTGTAGCCGGTGGTCAACGCGCACGCGACCGAGGCGGCCGCGAGCATCTGGTAGCCGGCGAGCACCAGGCTGAGGCATCCGCCCAGCGTCGCGCCCACGACGAAGCTCGCGAACAGCAGGAAGTACCCGAGCCAGTCCGACGCTTCGCCGCCGGCGATGTGGCGTTCGATGCCCTGCCCCATCTTGACCAGGGTGCCGGTCACATAGCTCAGCGGGATCGACACCTCGCCGTCCTTGACGAACGCGGTGTTTAATGCCCCAATGCCGAAGGCCACCAACAGGATTGGCGCGAACTCGAGTTGGGTCTCGCTCCATCCGCCCACGGCGACGTCCAGCGCGGTGGCGGCCAGCAGGCTCACCGTCGTCAGCACGGTGGGGCCGTGCGGGTGCGCGACCCAGAAGTGCCGGCGGCATACCGACGCGATCACCACGCCGGCGACGAAGCACACCAGCAGTAGCCCCGCCGTCACCGACAGCAGCGCGTCGCCACGGAAGAAACCCAGCGCGGCGCGCTGCGCGTTGCCGGTCATGAACGTCACGAAGTACCCGGCCGAGTGGGTGAAGGCCGTCGCTCCCAGCACACCGGCCAGCCCGGCCAGCAGCCACGACAACCGCGTCTCGCTGTTGAAGATCTCCCTCCGCACGCCCGACATGCTGTCAGGCGGCGGTCAACCGGGCAATCGAACGCAGCGGGATCGGCAGCCAGCCCGGCCGGTGCCGCGCCTCGTAGCCGGCTTCGTAGACCGCCTTGTCCAGTTCGTAGGCGGCCAGCAGCTGCGCCGAATCCCGCGGGTCGATCCCCGACGCGGCGGCGTAGCCCTCGCAGAACGCCGTGCAGTTGCGCTGGACCCACTCCCGGGCGCGCGCCGCCAGCTGCTTGTCCGGGTTCTTCGAGCCCTGGTCGACCAGCGGGCCGTAGGCGGCGTACTCGAACGAGCGCAGGACACCGGCCACATCGCGCAACACCGAATCCGGCGCGCGCCGCTCGTCGAGCGGCTGGCCCGGCTCGCCCTCGAAGTCGATCAGCAGCCAGCTTTCCGGGGTCCGCAGCACCTGACCCAGGTGCAGGTCGCCGTGCACGCGCTGCACGGTGATCGTCTCGCCGGCGAGCTTCTGGAATCGCTCCTCGATGGTTGCCGCGTACTCCTCGAGCTCCGGGACCTTCGCGACGGTCGACGCCAGGCGGGCCAGGACCGTGTCCACCGGGAACGGGGCCTCGGCCGTGCCGAGGCGCTCGGCCAGCGTGGCGTGCACGGAGGCCACGGCCTCGCCCAGCCGGTTGGACTCGGCGGCGAAGTCGCCGCCGACCTCGTGGGCGTACAGGTCGCCCTCCGCGAACAGGTCGCGGATGCTGGCGGTGGCCATGGCCCAGCCCTCGGCGGCGTTGGACGCGAACTCGGTCGCCATGCCCAGGGGCCACGGGTCGTCGCCGGGCCGGGTCAGCTCGTAGGTGCCCAGCAGCCGGGCCACGTGCGGGTTGCCCGCGCGGGCGAGGACGCGGTTCAGCTCGATGTCGGGGTTGATGCCGCTGCTGACGCGGCGGAACACCTTGAAGATGGCTTTGCGGTCGAAGATCACGCTGGTGTTGCTCTGCTCGGCGTCGGAGACGTAGGGCATCGCCTCCAGCGGCAGCTCGGCGTCCGGCTCCTTGGTGAACGTCGCGTCGACCCCGGACGCGTCGCGGGCGGCCGACGAGTCGAGCAGGGACAGCAGAAACCGTGGGGCCTCCTCGTCATAGAGGGCGTCGAAGCCGGTGCGGTCGTCGGCGGATCCGATCGTGGCCACGGCGCTGTACTCGGACACCGGCGCGGTGTCCCACCCGACGATCACCTGGTAGCACTCCGCGGAACCGTCGCTGTAGTCGACGTGGACCAGCACCAGGTCGAGGTCGTCGCGGAGCGGGACGACCACGGTGGCGTCGGCGCCCGTCAGCTCCCGGTTGCGTCCGGCGTACCAGCGTTGCTGTGGCAGCCACTCGGCCCAAGGCAGCTTGGCCGACTGTGTCATATGGTGCCGTTCCTCCTCATCGCTCCACTCTGCATCGTCACCGGCGCGAGTCATGGGTTCTCCTCAGATGCGGGGGATAGCTGGAACCAGTAGAACCCGTGTCCCGGCAGTGTCAGCAGGTAGGGCAGGTGACCGACGCGGGGAAACTGCACGTGACCGGTCAGCTCCACCGGCGTGCGGCCGCTCCAGTGCTGCAGGTTCAGCTCGATCGGCTGAGGGAAGCGCGACAGGTTGTTGACGCACAGCACGGTGTCTCCGTCATCGGCGGCTTGGCGCACGAACGCCAGCACCGAGGGGTTCGACCCGCCGAGTTCCTCGAACGACCCGACGGCAAAGGCTTCGTGGCGCCCGCGCACCGCCAGCATCGTGCGGGTGAAGTTGAGCAGCGACGTCGAGGTGTCGCGCTGGGCCTCGACGTTGACGGCCTGGTAGCCGTAGACCGGGTCCTGGCTGGGCGGCAGGTACAGCCGGCCGGGGTTGGCCTTGGAGAAGCCGGCGTTGCGGTCCGGCGTCCACTGCATCGGGGTGCGCACGCCGTCGCGGTCCCCCAGCCAGATCACGTCGCCCATGCCGATCTCGTCGCCGTAGTACAGGACCGGCGAGCCGGGCAGCGACAGCAGCAGCGCGGTGAACAGCTCGATCTGGTTGCGGTCGTTGTCCAGCAGCGGCGCCAGGCGGCGGCGGATCCCGACGTTGGCCTTCATCCGCGGGTCCTTGGCGTACTCGGAGTACATGTAGTCGCGTTCCTCGTCGGTGACCATCTCCAGCGTCAGCTCGTCGTGGTTGCGCAGGAAGATCCCCCACTGGGCCATGTCGGGGATCTCGGGCGTCTGGGCCAGGATCTCCGAAATGGGGATGCGCGACTCGCGCCGGACGGCCATGAAGATGCGCGGCATCAGCGGGAAGTGGAACGCCATGTGGCATTCGTCGCCGCCGGTGCTGGCGTCCCCGAAGTACTCGACCACGTCGCCGGGCCACTGGTTGGCCTCGGCCAGCAGCACCCGGCCGGGGAACTCGTCGTCGACGACCTTGCGGACGCGCTTGAGGAACGCGTGCGTCTCGGGCAGGTTCTCGCAGTTGGTGCCCTCCCGCTCGAACAGATACGGCACCGCGTCCAGGCGGAACCCGTCGATGCCCAGCCCGAGCCAGAACCGGATGACGTCGATCATCGCCTCCTGCACGGCCGGGTTGTCGTAGTTCAGGTCGGGCTGGTGGGAGAAGAACCGGTGCCAGTAGAACTGGCGGCGCACCGGGTCGAAGGTCCAGTTCGACTCCTCGGTGTCGACGAAGATGATGCGGGCGTCGGTGTAGCGCTCGCTGGTGTCGCTCCACACGTAGTAGTCGCCGTAGGGCCCGTCGGGGTCGTGGCGCGACTCCTGAAACCACGGGTGCGACTCCGAGGTGTGGTTCATCACCAGGTCGGTGATCACCCGGATGCCGCGCTCGTGGGCCGCGTCGAGCAGGGCGACGAAGTCCTCGACGGTCCCGAACTCGGGCAGCACCTTGTAGAAATCCCGGATGTCGTAGCCGCCGTCGCGCAGCGGCGAGTCGTAGAACGGGGGCAGCCAGATGCAGTCGATGCCCAGCCACTGCAGGTAGTCCAGGCGGTCCAGCAGGCCGCGCAGGTCACCCTGCCCGTCGGCGTTGGCGTCGCTGAAGGCCCGCACCAACACCTCGTAGAAAACCGCGTGCTTGAACCACGTGGGATCGGCGGGCAGCGCGGCGGCGTTCTCGAAATCCTCGGCGTCCGGATGTTCGACCACCCCGTCTTCGACGTGACTTCCCGCGGCTGGATCGTGCTCGACAGCGTCTCGTGCGTCGTTCATCAATTCCACGATGCCACGGGTACCCGAGGCGCCTCGCCGGGAATCACGCGGCCCGCCCGGCCGCGAACCTCGCTGGGCCGCAACCGAATCGGAGTCGGACGGGGCACGATCCGGCGAAGATCAGGCCGGCGGCCCGTCCGCCAGCGTCACCGTCGCGGAGCGGTCGCCGCCCGCCTTGGCGCGAAAGTGCAGGGTGATGGTGTCCCCGGGGTGATGCGGGACGAGCACGTCGGTCAGCGCGGTCGCCCCGTTGATCGGGACGTTGTCGACGCCGGTGATGACGTCGCCGGCGGAGATGCCGGCCCCGGCCGCCGGGCCGCTGCCGACCACGCGTTCGACCCGCGCGCCGTTGCCGTTGTTGTCGGAAACGCCCAGGCCGAGGAAGGCCGTCGGGCCGATGTGCACGGTGTTGGATCCGGCCCCGGACCTGATCTGCCCGGCCACCCCCATCGCGTTGCCGATCGGGATGGCGAAGCCCTGCCCGCCGGACAGCTTGTAGTTGTCGGAGGCGGCCGTGTTCACGCCGACCACCTGCCCGCCGCCGTTGACCAGCGGCCCGCCCGAGTCGCCGGGCCGGATCGCGGTGTCGGCCTGGATCAGCCCGCCCAGCGTCTCCTCGGCGCCGGTCAGGGTGTCCGTGGCCGAGACCGTCTGGTTGAGGGCGACGACCTTGCCGGCCACCGCGCTGGGCGTTCCGCCCTGGCCGCCGGCGTTGCCGAGCGCGACGACGGGCTCGCCGACCGCCACCCCGCCGCCGATGTTGGCCGTCGGCAGTCCGGCGGCGCCGCGCAGCTGCAGGACCGCGACGTCGGCGGTGCGGTCATAGCCGACGACGTCGACGGCGTAGGTCTGGCCGTTGCCGACGTCGAAGGCGCTGATGTCGGTGGCGCCGGAGATCACGTGGTTGTTGGTCAGCACGACGCCGGAGGGGTCGATCACGATGCCGGTGCCGGCCCCGACGGCGTTGTTGTAGCCGAACTTGGTGTTGATGTTGACGACCTGCGGCCCGACCTGGCCGACGATCGCGGACGGGTCCAGCGGCAGCGAGGGTCTGGCCGACGCCGGAGCCACGGCCAGGCCCAGGCCCAGTCCGACCACGGCCAGCACGCTGACCAACCATGACCACCAGACTGAGCGGTGGTGCCATTTGCCCATCCCGTCACCTCCTGCATCGCGATCAGAATCAGAATTCGCCCAGCCTCGGGGTCTGGGCGACACGACTTCGTCTGTATAACCGTAATGCAGGTAGCTATTCATAAGCTGAGCAGCGTGGGTGGATTCGACCCGAAAGCGTGGTTTTCACAATCCCCGGTAGCCCGGCTGGCCACCAGCACGCCCGACGGCACGCCGCACCTGGTGCCGGTGGTCTTCGCCGTCGGCGACGGCCCGGGCGGCGAACAGGAGGTGATCTACACCGCCGTCGATGCCAAGCCCAAGTCGACGCGGCGGCTGCGGCGCCTGGCCAACATCGAGAGCAACCCGCAGGTCAGCCTGCTCGTCGACCACTACGCCGACGACTGGACGCAGCTGTGGTGGGTCCGGGCCGACGGCGTCGCCGCCATTCACCCCGACGGCGCGGCGGCCGCGGCCGGGTTGCGGTTGCTGCGCGCCAAATATCCCCAGTACCAAACCGTTTCGTTGCCCGGTCCGGTGATCGCGATCACCGTGCGCCGCTGGTCGGCCTGGCACGCCTGACCGCACCCTTGTGCTGCGCCCCGGTTGGGGGAAAAGTTGCCTACAGAATCCTGTGGTCTGGAACACAGTGTTGGAGGCAAGTCATGGCGGACAAGGCGAACACTTCCCAGGGGGCCGCTCCCACCGCGAACGGCCCGGGCGATGTTCGCAATGTGGCCCTGGTGGGGCCCTCGAGCGGCGGCAAGACCACCCTGGTCGAGGCGCTGCTGGTCGCCGCCGGGGTGCTGACGCGGCCGGGCTCGGTGACCGAGGGCAGCACGGTCTGCGACTACGACGACGCGGAGATCCGCCAGCAGCGGTCCGTCGGCGTCGCCGTGGCGTCCCTGGCACACGACGGCATCAAGATCAACCTGGTGGACACGCCCGGCTACGCCGACTTCGTGGGCGAGCTGCGCGCCGGGCTGCGCGCCGCCGACTGCGCGCTGTTCGTGATCGCGGCCAACGAGGGCGTCGATGAGCCGACCAAGTCGCTGTGGCAGGAGTGCAGCCAGGTCGGCATGCCCCGCGCCGTGGTGATCACCAAGCTCGACCACGCCCGGGCGAACTATCAGGAGGCGCTGGCCGCCGCCCAGAATGCGTTCGGCGACAAGATCCTCCCGCTCTACCTGCCGACCTCCCAAAACAATTGCGACGGGCTGATCGGGCTGCTCTCGCAGAAGCGCTACCTCTACCAGGACGGTAAGCGGACCGTGCAGGAGCCGGACCCGGACGACGCCGAGCGCATCGAGGAGGCGCGCGGCGCGCTGATCGAGGGAATCATCGAGGAGTCCGAGGACGAGTCCCTGATGGACCGCTACCTCGGCGGGGAGGCGATCGACGAGTCGGCGCTCATCGAGGACCTAGAGCGGGCCGTCGCCCGGGGTTCGTTTTTCCCGGTGATCCCGGTGTGCAGCGCCACCGGCGTCGGCACCCTGGAATTGCTCGAGGTCGCCACTCGCGGCTTCCCGTCCCCGATGGAGCACCCGCTGCCCGACGTGTTCACGCCGAACGGCGCCGCGCACGCGAAGCTGGCGTGCGACGTCGGCGCCCCGCTGCTCGCGGAGGTGGTGAAGACGACGTCGGATCCCTACGTCGGCAGGGTCAGCCTGGTCCGGGTGTTCTCCGGGACCATCAGGCCCGACACGACGGTTCACGTGTCGGGCCATTTTGCGTCGTTTTTCGGCGAGACCAACGGGAACGGCCACTCGCACGCCGACCACGACGAGGACGAACGCATCGGGGTGCTGTCGTTCCCGCTCGGCAAGCAGCAGCGCCCCGCGGCCGCCGTGGTGGCCGGCGACATCTGCGCGATCGGCAAGCTGAGCCGCGCCGAGACCGGCGACACGCTTTCGGACAAGGCCGAGCCGCTGGTGCTCAAGCCCTGGACGATGCCCGAGCCGCTGCTGCCGGTGGCCATCCAGGCGCACGCCAAGACCGACGAGGACAAACTGTCGGTCGGGCTGGGGCGGCTGGCGGCCGAGGACCCGACGCTGCGCATCGAGCAGAACCAGGAAACGCACCAGATCGTGTTGTGGTGCATGGGTGAGGCGCACGCCGGGGTCGTCCTCGACGCGCTGGCCAACCGCTACGGCGTCACGGTGGACACCGTCGAGTTGCGGGTGCCGCTGCGAGAAACGTTCGGCGGCAAGTCGAAAGGCCACGGCCGCCACATCAAGCAGTCCGGCGGGCACGGCCAGTACGCCGTGTGCGACATCGAGGTGGAGCCGCTGCCGGAGGGCTCGGGCTTCGAGTTCGTCGACAAGGTGGTCGGCGGCGCGGTGCCGCGGAACTTCATCCCGAGCGTGGAAAAGGGGGTGCGCGCGCAGATGGAGAAGGGCGTGCACGCCGGCTACCCCGTCGTCGACATCCGCGTCACGCTGTTCGACGGCAAGGCGCACAGCGTCGACTCGTCGGACTTCGCGTTCCAGGCCGCGGGCGCCCTGGCGTTGCGGGAGGCGGCCGCGGCGACGAAAGTCAGCCTGCTCGAGCCGATCGACGAGATCTCGGTGCTGGTGCCCGACGACTTCGTCGGCGCGGTGATGGGCGACCTGTCCGGGCGGCGCGGCCGGGTGCTCGGCACAGACACCGTCGGCCACGACCGCACGGTGGTCAAGGCCGAGGTGCCGCAGGTCGAGCTGACGCGGTACGCCATCGACCTGCGTTCGCTGTCGCATGGGGCGGCGTCGTTCACCCGCTCCTTCGCCCGCTACGAGCCCATGCCGGAGTCCGCCGCCACCCGGGTGAAAACCACGGCGTGACAACATATCTGCGCATGTCGACCTTCCATGGGCTGCCTGCGCACATCCTGCTCAACCACTTCGTCGTCGTGCTGGCTCCGCTCGCCGCGGTCCTGGCGATCCTGTGCGCGCTGTGGCCCGCCGCGCGCCGGCGGCTGATCTGGCTGGTGCTGCTGCTGGCGGTGGGCACCCTGGTCCTGGTCCCCCTGACCACCAGCTCGGGTGGGTGGCTGGCGGCCCGCGTCGGCCCCGCGTCACCCGTTTTGACGACGCACGAGGAACTCGGCGGAACCCTCGTCTACGTCGTGGCGGCGCTGGTGGCCACCGTCGCGCTGCTGGCCGCCGTCCACCTGCGTCAGGGTCGCGGACGCACCGTGAAATTCGCGGTGCACGCGGTGGTCGGTGTGTTGGTGATCGTCGCCGCGGTGGCCACCCTGGTGCAGACCTATCGCATCGGTGATTCGGGTGCGCGCGCCGCGTGGGGCAACGTGACGGCCCGGAATTTCCAGGGTAGTCACGGCCCCTGACCGAATTCGGCGGCCACGGCGCGCCGGTCCAGCGAGCCCTTCGCGGTGTGCGGCAGTTCGGCGGCCTCCCGGACGGTGGCGGGCACCTCGAAGGGGGCCAGCCGCTCACGGGAGAACGCCGAGAGTTCGTCCGGCGTCGGCGCGGGTGACTCCCGGGGCACGATCACCGCGGCCACCGTCTCCCCGTACATCTCGTCGGGCAGGCCGAACACGGCCACCTCCACGACGTTGGGGTGGGTGGCCAGCACGCCCTCGACGCGCTCGGGCGAAATCTTTTCCCCGCCACGGTTGATCAGTTCCTTGATCCGGCCGCGGATGCTCAGGTCCCCGGCCGGCGACAGCGACCCCAGGTCGCCGGTGCGCAGCCAGCCGTCGGTGAAGTTGGCGGCGGTGATGGCCGGGTCGCCGAGGTAGCCGCGCACCACGGTCGGGCCGCGCAGCCAGACCTCCCCGACGGCGTCGGCGGGCAGGGGTTGACCGTCGGGTCCGGCGATGCGGATTTCCGGGCCGGTCGAGTGGCCCACCAGACCGGTTGTGGCGGCGGGGGTTTCGAGATTTTCGGCGGCCTCGATGCCCGTCGTGGCGACCTGGTGGGTCGCCTCGGTCATGCCGAAGGCGCACACCACGGGCGCCGAGAACGTCTCGTGCAGCGCCTGAGCCGCCTCCGGGGTGAGCGGCGCGCTGCAGCTGCGGATGAACCGCAGCGCCGCGCGCGCGGTGTGCGGGCGTTCGGTCCTGGTGCGCTCCAACAGGATCTGGTGAATCGTCGGGACCGCGGTGTACCAGGTGGCTTCGACGGCCTCGGTGTCGTCCCAGAACGTGTGCGCGGAGAACCGGCCCCGCGCCGGCAGCAGCACCGTGCCCCCGGACGCCAGGGTCGACAGCAGCGCGGCCATCAGGCCGTGGCCGTGATAGAGCGGCATCACCGCGACCGTCGCGTCCCCCGGGCCCAGCCCGTAGCCGGCGACGATGGCCCGCACCGAGGCCGCGACGTTGTGGTGCGTCCAGGGCACCATCTTCGGCATGCCCGTGGTCCCGCCGGTGAACATGATCATGGCGTCGTCGTCGCGCAGCCCCTCCGGCGCGGCCACGTCGCTCGCCGGCGCCGTGGCCGCGTCGAGGCGCACCTCGCCGGCGCCGGGCGTCACCGCCACCGGCCAGAAGCCGGGCTCGGGTTCGTCGACGAGCACCGCCCGCGCGCCCACGGTCTCGCTTCGGGCGCGCTGCTCGCCGACGGGCAGGGCCGGGTCCAACGGGACCACGATCAGCCCGGCCCGCGACGCCCCCAGCAGCGCGACGACGAACTCGGCGTTGCTGGCCGCGCGCAGCGCGACCCGATCACCCGGCCGCAGGCCGGCCCGCTGCAGCTGCCCGGCCAGGTCGTCGACCAGGCGGACCAGGTCGCGGTAGCTCACCGGTACCCGATCGGCGGTGACGACCAGCGCCGGCGCGTCCGGCCGGTCGCGCGCGGCCGCCTCGACCAGGTCCGCGATGCGCGGGGTTTCGTCGCTGATTCCCATAACCACACTTCTACCGTGCCCGCGTTACCGTCGAGGCACTGACTACCCGAGGACTACTTCGAGGAGTTGCCCCCATGACCACACGTCTGACCGACGGCTTCCACCTCTTCGTGGACGCGCTCAGGGCCAACGACGTCGACACCATCTACGGCATCGTGGGCATCCCGATCACCGACCTCGCCCGCACCGCGCAGGCGTCAGGAATCCGCTACATCGGCTTCCGGCACGAGGCCTCCGCCGGCAACGCGGCCGCCGCCGCCGGGTTTCTGACGCGGCGACCGGGCGTGTGCCTGACGACGTCGGGGCCGGGCTTTCTCAACGGTCTGCCGGCGCTGGCCAACGCCACCGCGAACTGCTTTCCGATGATCCAGATCTCGGGTTCGAGCGATCGGGCGATGGTGGACCTGCAGCGCGGCGACTACCAGGATCTCGACCAGCTGGACGCCGCAAAGCCTTTCGCGAAGGCGGCGTATCGGATCGGCCGGGTCGAGGACATCGGGCGCGGCGTGGCGCGCGCGGTGCGCACCGCGGTCTCCGGGCGTCCGGGCGGCGTCTACCTCGACATCCCCGGTGACGTCCTGGGCCAGAGCATGGACGCCGCGGCCGCGGCCGACACCGTGTGGCGCGTGGTCGATCCCGCCCCGCGGCAGCTGCCGGCGCCGGAGGCGATCGAGCGCGCGCTGGAGGTGCTGCGGCGCGCGCGGCGTCCCTTGCTGGTGCTCGGCAAGGGCGCCGCGTACGCGCGGGCCGACGACGCGATCCGGAAGTTCGTCGCCGACACCGGGATTCCGTTCCTGCCAATGTCGATGGCCAAGGGGCTGCTGCCCGACGCGCACCCGCAGTCGGTCGCGGCCGCGCGCTCGCTGGCGATCGCCCGCGCCGATGCGGTGCTGCTGGTCGGGGCCCGGCTGAATTGGCTTCTCGGCCACGGGGACTCGCCGCAGTGGTCGGCCGACGCCCAGTTCGTGCAGGTGGACATCGCGGCGTCCGAATTCGACAGCAACCGGCCGATCGCCGCGCCGCTGGCCGGCGACATCGGCTCAGTGCTGGCGGCGCTGAACGACGCCCTGGCCACCCGCCCGATCGCCGTGCCCGCGGACTGGACCGCCGAGTTGGCCGATCGCCGGACCCGCAACGACGCCAAGATGCGCGAGCGCCTGGCCGACGACGCGCACCCGATGCGGTTTTACAACGCGCTGGCCGCCATTCGTTCTGTGCTGCAGGACAACCCGGGGACGTACGTGGTCAACGAGGGGGCCAACGCGCTGGACCTGGCCCGCAACGTCCTCGACATGCAGCTGCCGCGGCACCGGCTCGACACGGGCACCTGGGGCGTGATGGGCATCGGGATGGGGTACGCGATCGGCGCCGCGGTGGAGACCGGCGATCCCGTCGTCGCGATCGAGGGTGACAGCGCGTTCGGCTTTTCCGGGATGGAGGTCGAGACGATCTGCCGCTACCGGCTACCGGTGACCGTGGTCATCCTCAACAACGGCGGCGTCTACCGGGGCGACGAATCCTCGTCCGGTGACGATCCCGCGCCGACCGTGCTCAACGCGCGGGCGCGGCACGAGCTGATCGCAGAGGCGTTCGGCGGCAAGGGATACCACGTCGGCACGCCGTCGGAGCTGCGCTCGGCGCTGACCGAGGCGATCGCGTCGGGGGGGCCGTCGGTCATCGACTGCGAGCTGGACCCGGCCGCCGGCGTGGAAAGCGGCCACCTGGCCGGCCGCAACCCGGCCGGCGCGGCCACGACCTGAGCGCGCCGGCGGCGGCCCAGCGAACCCGCCAGTGTTTGCTGGGAAACGCAATGGACCGACCGCCAGGTAGAATATCGTTGTGTCCGTTGAACCATCCCGAAGGATGAACGCCATGCGCCGAGCGGTTCGTTATCTATTCGTAATGGTAGCGATCGCGGGCATGGGCGCGTTGGGCAGCGGTGCGCGCAGCGTGGCCTCGATGCCGCTGCCCAACCCGGTCCCCGGAGTTGCCTCAGTTTCGCCCGCTAACGGCGCGGTGGTGGGCGTGGCGCACCCGGTCGTGGTCACATTCACCGCGCCGGTCACCGACCGCGTCGCGGCGGAGCGGTCCATCCGCGTGACGTCGCCGGTCCGGATGCCGGGCCATTTCGAGTGGCTCGACAACAACGTCGTGCAGTGGGTTCCGAACCACTACTGGCCCGCTCACACCCACGTCTCGGTCGGGGTGCAGGCGCTGACGACGGGCTATGACACCGGTGACGCGTTTCTCGGTGTCGCCAGCCTGTCCGGGCACACCTTCACCGTCAGCCGCAACGGGGAAATCCTGCGCACGATGCCGGCGTCGATGGGCAAGCCCAGCCGCCCGACCCCGATCGGCAACTTCACGGCGCTGGAGAAGGAGCGCACCGTGGTGATGGACTCGCGGACCATCGGCATCCCGCTGAGCTCGCCCGAGGGCTACAAGATCACCGCCCAGTACGCGGTGCGGGTCACCTGGAGCGGTGTCTACGTCCACTCGGCGCCGTGGTCGGTCGATTCGCAGGGCCACGCCAACGTCAGCCACGGCTGCATCAACCTCAGCCCGGACAACGCCGCGTGGTATTTCAACCAGGTCAACGTCGGCGATCCCATCGAGGTCGTGGCCTGACGCCCGTCGACTCCTCAGCCAACGTCGACTTGTTGCGCGATTTCGCAAATTTTCCCGCAACAACTCGACGTTCGGCGCCGGGGAGCGTTCGCTAGCTCGGCAGTCCGGCCTTGATCGCCGCGTCCTGCTTACGGCCGATGTCGGTCGCCACGGCCGGATCGATGGGATCGTTGGGGGCGCTGTCGAATTCCATGTTCACGATCGCCTTGCCCTCGCTGAACAACAACACCGTCACCGCTTGGGAATTGCCCGGCGAAGTGCCAGAGATGATGAAACCGTTGGCGCCGACGTCGACCGGTTGCCACGTGCCGCTGACCTTGCCCGCGTAGTTGGTCTTGGTGTTGTCGATCCCCGCCGGTATTACCGCGGGATCGGCGACGATCAGGATGGTGACCCCGATGCGCCTGCTGTTGTCGGGGCTGGCGAATAGCTGGGCGACGCCGGCCGCGTTGTTCGGATTCTGTACGGGCGGTTGGGGTGTCGTGAAATCTCCGCCGATGTCGCTCGCCTTGATCAGCAACGAACTGTAGTCGGTGGGCTGGCCCGGCTGGCCCGGTGATGGGCTGGTGACCGAACCGCCCGACGTGGTGGCGGCGGTGGCGGACGTCGTCGAAGAGGGGGGCGCCAAGGTTTCGTGGTCACCGCCGCACGCGGTGGCCGCGGTGCCGACGACAATCGTCGCGACCGCCCAGCCGGCGACGGTGATCCGGGCGAGCTCCATGAGCGTTCCTTCCGCGTCGATCCACAGTTGGGCCGCGGCGCCTGACGCTACTGCGAAACGCCGGAACGAACAAGGACGGGGTTCGCGCCTATGCTGGCGTGGGCACGGGCCGTTCGGGGTGGAGGAGCACAGGATGACGGCTGGCAAGGCACGCGCCGTACGGTTCGACCGCTACGGGGGCCGCGACGTGTTGTACGTGACCGATGTCGAGATGCCGTCCCCCGGGCCGGGCGAGGTCGTGGTCGAGGTCCGCGCCGCCGGGATCAACCCCGGCGAGGCCGCCATCCGGAGTGGCGCGATGCACGAGATCTTCCCCGCCACGTTCCCCTCCGGGGAGGGCAGCGACCTCGCGGGCGTGGTGACCGCCGTCGGGCCCGACGTCACCGAGTTCTCCGTCGGCGACGAGGTACTGGGGTTCAGCTTCCGCCGGTCCAGCCACGCCACCCACACCGCCGTCCCTGTCGATCAGCTGATTCGCAAACCTCCCCAATTGAGTTGGGAGGTGGCGGGTTCGCTGTACGTTGTCGGCGCGACGGCGTATGCGGCCGTGCGCGCGGTCGCACCGCGAGCCGGCGACACGGTCGCGGTGTCGGCCGCCGCCGGCGGGGTCGGCGGCCTCGTCGTGCAGCTGTTGGTCCGCCGCGGGGCGGAGGTGCTGGGCATCGCCGGGCCGGGCAACGCCGAGTGGCTGCGCGCCCACGGCGTCACTTCGATCGCCTATGGAGACGGACTTGCCGAGCGGCTGCGCGAGGCGGCGCCCGACGGGATCGACGCGTTCATCGACCTGTTCGGGCCGGACTACGTCCAATTGGCCGTGGACCTCGGCGTCGCGCCCGAGCGCATCGACACCATCATCTCGTTCCAGAAGGCCGGCGAAGTCGGCGCCAAGACCGAGGGCAGCGTGGACGCGTCGACACCGGAGGTGCTCGCCGAGATGGCCGACCTGGTCGCCTCCGGCGCCATCGACTTCGAGATCGCCGCGACGTATCCGCTCGACCGGGTCGCCGACGCCTTCGAGGAACTCGAGAAGCGGCACACGCGCGGCAAAATCGTTCTGCTGCCGGCCGATTCGTACTGATTCAGAACGACATGGCCGGCCCGACGACGCCGGTCTGCACGATCTTGATGATCACGAACGCGACGGCCACCACCAGATAGCCGCGCAGCGTCAACAGCCCCAAGCGCCGGATCGGCGACATGGCCGGCCGGTCGAGCGTGGCGAGGTCGGGTGTCTGCCAGCTCGCCCGGTCCTGTTGGCGGAGGGCGCGGCGTTCGGCGCGCGTCAGCAGCGGGGTGTCGTCGAGCTCGTCGACCTGTTCGGGATCCAGGCCGCCGCCGAGCGTCCCCACGATGGCCTCCGCATTGCGCAGGTCGCGATGCCGCCGGCCGGCGACGATCGCGACCGCGCCGCCGACGATGCCGACGGCCGCGCCGACGGCGAGACCCGTTTCGATGGTGGATGTGGACAGGCCAGGGAAGAACGTGGTCGCGGTCAGCGCCAGCGACAGCAGCACCAAGGACCACACGATGGTCCACGCGATGATGTTCTGCCGCACGGTGTTTACCCATGGGCCGAGCACGGCGCGGTCGTTGCAGAGCAGGACCAAAAACACCGTCGCCGACGGCAGCAGGACGCCGGCGAGCGCCTGCACGCCCTGGGTCACCAGGCCCAGGATGTGGTCGGGGCTGAACGCGACCGCGGCCGACACCGCGAGCAACAACGCGTAGCCGCCGTAAAACAGTGGCGCCTCGCGGATCTTCCAGTGCAGCGAGTGCCGCCTACCCATCGCATCACCGATGGCATAGGTCGTGGCCAGCCCGATGGCGTTAGCCCCGATCAAAGACGCGTCCAGCAGGATGATCGCGAACAGGACGCCGACGGTGTGGCCGAGGTGGGTGGACAGGGCGGATGCGACCGCGCCGGCGTCGGCGAAGGCGCCCACGTCGGCGGTGTCGGCCAACCCGAAGGCCGTCACCGCCATCAGGGCCGTCGCCCCGACGATCACCACCACGATGCCGATGACCAGATCGGCTCGCGCGTACGGGATCCAGCGCGCCGTGATGCGCTTGTCCACCACGTTGGACTGCTGGAAGAACAACTGCCACGGCGCTACCGTGGTGCCCACGATCGCGACGACCAGCAACAGCACGGTGGAGTCGAGCCCGCCGGGAAAGTGCGGCAGCAGCCCACCGGCGGTGCCGTTCAGGGTGGGATGCACCAGCAGCACCATCGGAATGATCAGCACGTTCACCGCGATCAGCAGGAACATCAACGCTTCCCAGCGCCGGAACGAGCCCCCGGCCACCACGGCGAACAACAACACGGCCGCGGCCGGGATCGCAACGATCCTCGGGCAGCCCAGGAATCCGAGTGCCAGTGATACACCGATGAATTCGGTGACGATGGTCAAGGCGTTGAGGATCAACAGGTCCCCGACGCTGAAGGCCCCCCAGAACTTTCCGAAGCGCTCGAAGATCAGCCGCGCGTGTCCGACCCGGGCGACCGCGCCCAGCCGCAGCACCATTTCCTGGTTCACGTACAGCACCGGGATCAACAGCACCAGCGTCCACAGCAGGCCCATTCCGTAGTTCTGCCCGGCCTGGGCGTAGGTGGCGACGCCGCCGGCGTCGTTGTCGCCCACCATGACGATCAGGCCGGGACCGGTGATGACCATCAGCGTCCGCAGGCGCCGCCAGCGACCGTCAAAACCCCCGGTGTCGTCGCGGCGGATGCGGCCGAAAGCGCCGACGATGTCGCCGGCGTGCGCGGAGTCCAGCACGGCCTGACCGGACACCCGGGGGCGGGTGTCCGGTACCGAGGCCGCGCTCCGGCCTAGCCGGGTGGAGCTCGAAGGCATCGAATTCTCCGTTATCTCAACGAGTTCGCGTGGCAAACTACCGGTGGTGGCTCGCGCGCTCCGACGGATGCCCGCCGAGCGAGGCCGTGACGACCGCGATCGGCGTCCGCGAGACGTAGAGGTTGGCCCGCTCCTGCGGAGTCAGGGCGCTGCGGGCGTGCAGCTTGCCGGCCAACAGCCGGCCGACGCGCAGCATCGAACCACCCTGGCCCCCCTTGAGGCCGGTAAAGCGGTGCGTGACAACAAAAGCCATGATCTTTCCCCTGTCGGAGGGCCCGATCGGCTCGTGTGGTTCAGAGCGCCGACTGCACCCCGGCTTCCCGCGAGCCGCGCGGGGATTCACCGCGCGGGGCCGACGGGCGTCCAGGGAAAGTTCAGGCGGCGCAAAGGATGCCGGAACCGGATCGGGACAAGACGGATTTCGGATAGGAACTGTCGCCGGGACTCATCTCGCCCTCACCTCCTCACGGCCGGGACACACGCGGGTGTCGTCACACTCACCTGAACGGAAGAGGCACGAATGACCGGCGGCAGGCCGCCGACCGCACCCCTCTCGTCGGAGCTTCGGCACTGCACGGCGTATCCGGACTCAATCGATGTCCGGAAGCCACTTGGGCTCAACCCTTGGGTCCGGGAAGAGCTGTCCTGACCCGGGGCGTCTCTCGACGTTCGGGGTCAGTGGCCTGTATCCGTGCAGACGCCTCACCTACCGAGGTGCTTGCACGACCATCTTGCCCTGCGCCCTTGTGCCCGTCAAACGCTGGGCGCCTACCCTCGACGGCATGGCCAACACTTTGCAGGACCCGAAGGTCGCGACGGTGCTCGACCGGATGTACGCCGAAACCAGGGATCAGATGTCGAAGTTGCGTGAGCGGCACGGTGACTTCGACCGCCCGATGAGCGCGCAGGAGCGCGCGGAGGCCATGAGCGAGTTCTACATCCCGGTGACGCCGGAGGCCGGGCGCCTGCTCTACGCGCTGGTGCGCGCCACCCGGCCGGCGACGGTGGTCGAGTTCGGGATGTCGTTCGGAATCTCCGCCGTCCACCTGGCATCGGCGGTGCGCGACAACGGCGCCGGCCGCGTGGTGACCACCGAGCTCAGCAACACCAAAATCGCCGCGGCCCGGCAGACCTTCGCCGAGACCGGTCTGGCCGACGCGATCACCATCCTCGAGGGGGACGCCCTGACCACGCTGGCCGACCTGGACGGGCCCGTCGACTTCGTCCTGCTCGACGGCTGGAAGGACCTGTACCTGCCGGTGATCGAGCTGCTCGAGCCGCGCCTGGCGACCGGCGCGCTGGTGGTCGCCGACAACGCCAACGCCGCGGACACCCAGCCCTACCTCGACCGCGTGCGCAACCCGGCCAACGGATACGTGAGCTTCAACTTCAACGTCCGGGACAGCGACAGCATGGAAATCAGCTGTCGCACCGGCGATTAGGCGCTATCGCAGGGATTCCTCGAGCCACGGCGTCAACCATTTCACCCCTTCCGGGGTGAGGTGGACGCCGTCGCTGCGCACCTTGATGCCGTCGACCTTGGCGGTGTAAACGCCGTCGGGACCGAGCTTTTTGTTCAGATCGAGGATCTGGACTCCTCGATGGTGCGCAACCGTCTTGCGCAGCATGGTGTTCCAGAGATTGACCCGGTCGGGTTGGTCCTCCGGATACAAGCGCCCGTCGGGCTTTTCGCCACCCCGGCTGTAGGGCACGGTGGCCACGACGACGCGAACACCGGTGGAGCCCACGATGTTCAGCGCCCGCTCCAGCTCACCGTTGAGATAAGCGTCGAACGTCGGGTCGCCGATGTGGGTCCATTGCCCCTCGTTGACCCGATCGACCGTCTCCCAGCGGCCGATGATCAGCAGCGCGACATCCGGCTGGTCCTGGGCGATCTGCGCCGACCACCTGATGGGCCAGCCGTCGCATTCCGGCCGCTGCTCCAGGGTTTGGCCGATGTAGCGATAGGGCGTGCCGCGCACCAGGCTGCAGCCGATGACGGTGTGGTCGAGGAACGCGAACCCCGGCGTCGGGGGCAGGTAGTGCATCCACGTCCATCCGATCGAGTCGCCGAACACCGAAACCGTGAAGGGCCGGTGGGGATCCCGCGGCGCCGGGCGGGCGCCGCCGGGCGGTGAGGGGGACACCGCGGCGACGGCCGAGACGCCCGGCGGCAGGCCCGCCTCGCGCAGGCCGGGCCCGGTTCCCACCGGAATCACCAGCAGCGTCACCGCGGCGGCGCTGGCCACGGTCGCCGCCGCCAGCGGCAACAGCGGCACCCGCACCGGCCGCCAGCGGCGGATCGGTTGTTCGATCAGCCACCACGACGCGGCCGCGACCACCACGGTGGCGGCGCAGCGGACGGCGAACAGCGGCAGACCCGACCAGCCGGTGCGTTCCCCGTTGAGGGCCAAGAAGATTGGCCAGTGCCACAGGTAGACGCCGTAGGAGATGGTGCCCACCCACACCAGCGGACGCAGCGCCAGGATGCGGGCGACGGCCCCGCGCTGCTCCAGTGCCACCGGGGCGATCACGAGGACGGACGAGATGGCGACCCCGATCAGCAGGCCGTGGTGAAACTCGGCGGCCGCGCCGGTCGCGTAGTGCGTCGCCGCCGCCAGCCCCGCCACGCCGAGCAGCGGCAAGAGGCGGGCGACGCGGCGTCCCCACCGGGTCCGGATCAGGCACCAGCCGCGGTTCATCGACGGCCAGTCCCGCACCAGCAGGGCCGCGGCCGCGGAGCCGATCAGCAGCGCCTGCGCCCGGGTATCGGTGCCGAAATAGATCCGGTCACGCGTGCTGTCGGACGCCAGGGCGATGGCGATCGCGGCGGACGCCAGGGCGCCCACGGTGGCGATCACGAAGGTGGCGAACCGTACGCCGCCCACGGTGGCCCGCCTGAAGTAGCGCCTGGCTCGCGCCGCCAACAGCAGGGTCACCGCGATCAGCAGGACCGGCCACACGAAGTAGTACTGCTCCTCCACCCCGAGCGACCACGTGTGCTGCAGCGGCGACGGCGGGGCACCCTGGGTGAAGTAGTCCGTCTTCTGGGCCACGAACCGCCAGTTCGCCACCCACAGGAAGGCCGCGATCGCGTCGTCGCGCAACCCGGTCAGCGCCTGGGCCGGCAGCAGCTCGCGGGCCGCGCCCACGCTGAGCACCATCAACAGCAGCGCCGGCAGCAGCCGTCGCGCCCGCCGAATCCAAAAGCCGGTCAGCTCAATGCGGCCGGTGCGCCGCAGCTCGTCGAGGAGCAGCGAGGTGATCAAAAACCCGCTGAGGACGAAGAAGACGTCGACGCCGATGAAACCGCCGCCCACGCCGGGGATGCCGCCGTGCCCGACGAGCACCAGCGCGACCGCGATCGCGCGGAGCCCATCCAGCGCGGGAATGCCGCTGCGCCGGTCCGGTTGGTCCCAGATTGCGAGCCGGCCGGCGCGGCGGACCGGGGCAACCCAGCGCGGCTTGCGGGCAGCACGGGCCGGGGCGGGGTGCCTCCCGCCCGGCTCAGAGTCCTCCGCTAGCGCGCCCTGACCACCTCGTCCGGCGCCAAAGTTGCTGCCGATACGTCGCTGCCCCTCCTCTTGATCGCAGCAAGCCTAATTTCGACGCGGCCGGATTCGGCAGACGACACGCGGGGGTCAGGCGGACTCGAAGTGCCGCCGGATGCCCGCCAGCATCTCTTGGTGCGCCTTGACGGCCTCGCGCGTGGTCGTCGGCGCCAACGGGCGGGGCGCGGCGATCCGTATCCGCTCGGTGACGCGAGTGCCGCCGTCGATCGGCGTGAAGCTCACCGTTCCGCGCAGGCGGACCCCCGGCGACTGGTCGGCCTCGGTCAGCACCTCGCCGCCGGCGCGGACATCCAGGCGCGCGCGGTAGGTGATCCGGATGGTGAACGGCCCCAACGGGATCCGGTCGACCACCCGATAGCTCTGCCGGTAGCCCTCCGGAGTTTCGGTGCGCGACGTCGGCTGGACCGACACGATCAGCGGGTGGACGAGCTTGATGTTGTCCAGATCCACGTAGAAGTCGCGGACGTCGCCGGGCGGCGCGGGCACGTCCTCGGACAGCGTGTGCTCGGAGCGCGCGACCCACCAGGTCATAAGAACCTCCGTCAGCGCAGATAAAGATGCCCACCGAACTCCGCGAGGATATCGTTTGTGCGCCACCAGATCAGCGCCGCGAACACCACCACGGCGGCGACCGTCACCGCGGCCTGCACCGCGTTGCGCCGCGGGGCCGGCGGGTAGACGTAGGCCGCGGCCACCACTCCGCCGGTGACCAGCCCGCCGACGTGCGCCTGCCAGCTGATCGGTTGCGAACCGGCCGCCGGGGCGGCGAAGGTGAACATCAGGTTGATCACGATGACCGCGCCGACCCAGCGGGCGTCGAGGGTGAGCCGCTTGGCCACCACGAACGTCGCGCCGAAGAGCCCGAAAATCGCGCCCGACGCGCCCGCCGTCGCGGTGCTCAGCGGCGACAGCAGGTAGACCAGCACCGAGCCGCCCAGCCCGCTCAACGCGTACAGCGCGCCGAATCGCAGTCGGCCCAGCCACATCTCGAGCGGCGGGCCCACGACGTACAGCGCCCACATGTTCAGCAGCAAATGCATTGCGCCGTAATGCAAGAACGCCGCCGTCGCCAGTCGATACAGCTGGCCGTCGGCCACCGCCGGTGGCCACAGGGTCAGGTGCTGTTCCAGGCCCCCCGACGCCAGCTGCGCGACGAAAACCGCGACGTTGACCGCGATCAGCGCGTAGGTGACCGCCGGCGAGCCCGACCGCTGCCGACCCCCGAAGTGGGCGCGCGGCCGGCGAATCGTGCGCGCCCCGGACCGCACGCACTCCACGCACTGGTGGCCGACCGCGGCGGTGCGCATGCAGTCGACGCAGATGTAGCGCTCACAGCGGTTGCAGCGCAGGTGAGTTTGGCGATCGGGATGCCGGTAGCAGGTCGGCGCCGTCGACTCCGGCCGGCGCGGTGCACTCATCGCATCATTCTCGCCGTGTCGTCGCCTTCTCGGTGATTTCCGCGCTATTCCGCGCGCCACCGCGCTGCCTTACTGTGTCTTTCGTGAGGTCACCCCGTGACTGACACCGGCGCCGGTGTGGTGGAGCGCTACCTCAAGTGCCTGGCCGCACACGATTGGGACGGCCTGGCCACGACCATCGCCGACGAGGGCCTGACCCGGGAGGGCCCCTTCTGCGACGCCGTCGAGGGCAAGCAGCACTACGTCGCCTACCTGCGCAAGGTGATCACCAACCTCAGCGGCCACCGGTTGGACGTCACCCGCGTCTCGCACGTCGACGATCGCCTGTCCTATGTCGAGTTGAGCGAGTCGTTCGAGATCGACGGCGCCGTGGCCACCTGGCCCGAATGCCTCGTATTCGAGCGCGACGCGGGCGGACTGATCTCTCGTGTCAGCGTGTTCTTCAAGCAACCGGGCGCGGCCGGCGCGTAGCGCGCCCCGCGGCGCGGGCTATTCCCTCACCCGTCGAATTGACCTAACGTGTCATGGATGGAGGCGGACGGAACACCGGAGTCGGTGCCGGTCGAGAAATTGCACTCGGGCGACCCGATCACCGATTGTGGTCAGCGGTACATAGTTCTCGAAGCGAAAACCCTCAGCGACAGCTGCGTGGTTCTCGAGCTCGAGTCGCGAATCGACCACCAGTTGCAGGTCATCGAGAAGTCTTTCCCGGCCGGTTATCACGTCGGTAGGGCGAACCACCGAATTCTGTAGCCGGGGTTCCCGGATCCCACATGGTGCGCGCGTAGCCGGTCGACGGCTACCGCGCATTCGTGTTTCCAGGGCCGCCACGGCGCGCGTCGGCGTCCGAAATACCTTGCCGGCCAAGGCGTTCAGCGACGAGGGCGGGTGGGAGTCGCGATTCCGGCCGCAACCGGCAACCGGGCCGCAGCCGGGTTGGGCGATGCGCGCTCGTCGCGCAGGTTTGGTCTGCGTCCAAGCCGGTAACCTGTGTGCCAGGAAGCGATTGCACCCCCTGGTAAGCGAGTCTCGACGCGCCGCACTCGTAGGTGTGATCGCCCGGCCCTCCACCCGGCCCGCCGTGTGGACAGGCCCCGAACACGGCAGGATCATTAGGCGCGGAAGTCGAAGGGTGAGGGAGTGAAGGTTCCGGGCGTGGCCAGTGTCGTCGCTGGCGTGACCGGCGGAGCCGCGCAGCTGGTGCGGGCCGGCGTCTCCACTGCGGCCGGCGCCGCGGGCGCGGTGCAGACGTTCACCAACCCCGTCGTCGAATTGGCCGGGCCCGTCGTCCAGTCGATGGCGCACACGACCGGCCGCGCGATCGGCATCAGCGCGCCGCCCAACGCCTCCCGCAACGGCGCCTCGCCGCCGGTGCGTTGGCAGAGCGGGCGGCGGGTGCATCTGGACCTCGACCCGCTGCTGCCGTTCCCCGACTGGCACGAGCATGCGGCCGTGGTCGAGGAACCGGTCCGCCGGATCGCGGGCGTGGCCTCGGCCCACGTCGAGGGCGCGCTCGGCCGGCTCGTGGTCGAACTCGACGCCGACGCCGACACCGACCGCGTCCTCGACGAGGTGCGGGACACGGTGTGCAACGTGGCCGCCGACCTGGATTCGACCGGGGTCCGGCCGGCGGTGCGCACCGCGCCGTTCGCCGACCCCGGTAATCCGCTGGCGGTCGTGGTGCCGTTCACCGCGGCGGCGATGGACGTCGCGGCCATCGGCGCCGCGGTGACCGGCTGGTTGGGCCGGCTGCCCGTCGCCCCGCGCAGCGCCCGCGCCGCGGCGGCCCTGCTCAACCACCAACCGCGCGTGGTGGCGGTGCTGGAGTCGCGGCTGGGCCGCGTCGGCACCGACATCGCGCTGAGCGCTTCGACCGCCCTGGCCAACGGGCTGACCCACGCCGTCGGCACCCCGCTGCTCGACCTCGCGCAGCGGAGCCTGCAGATCTCCGAGGCCTCGGCCCATCGCCAGCGCTGGCGGGAGCGGGAGCCGGAACTGGCCACCCCCAAGCGCCCGCAGGCCCCGGTGGTGCCGATCATCTCGTCGGCGGGACCGAATTCCCAGGCCCCGCGGCACAACTGGGCCGCCGCGGCCGCGGGCGAGGTCTCCCACGTCATGGTCGGCGGCGCGATCGACGCCGCCATCGACACCGCGAAGGGCTCGATGGCCGGCCCGGTCGAGGAGTACACCGACCAGGCCGCCAACGCCTCGTTGATCGCCGCGGCGGGCGCGCTGCTGGCCGGCGGCGGCACCGAGGACGCGGCGGGCGCGCTGCTGGCCGGCGTGCCCCGGGCCGCGCACGTGGGCCGCCAGTCGTTCGCCGCAGTCCTGGGGCGTGGGCTGGCCAACGACGGGCAACTGATCCTCGATCCGGGCGCCCTGCGCCGGCTGGATCGGGTGAAGGTGGTCGTCATCGACGGGGCGGCGCTGCGCGGCGACGCCCGCGCCGTGCTGGAGGCGCGCGGGGACGTCCCGGGCTGGGACGAGGACCGGGTCTATGAGGTCGCCGACGCGCTGCTGCACGGCGAGGAGGCGCCCGAGCCCGACCCCGACGAGCTGCCGGCCACCGGCGCGCGCCTGCGCTGGGTGCGAGCGCAGGGACCGTCGGCGGCGCCCGCACAGGGGCTCGAGCGCGCCGACTTGGTGGTCGACGGGGAACGCGTCGGCGGCGTCGACGTCGGCTGGGAGGTCGACCCGTTCGCGATCCCGCTGCTGCAGACCGCGCACCGCACCGGGGCCCGGGTGGTGTTGCGCCACGTCGCGGGGACCGAGGACCTGACCGCCAGCGTCGCCGTCAGTCATCCGGCGGGCACGCCGTTGCTGCAGTTGGTCCGCGACCTGCGCACCGATCGCGGGCCGGTGCTGCTGATCACCGCCCTGCACCGGGATTTCGCGTCCACCGACACGTTGGCGGCGCTCGCGGTCGCCGACGTCGGGGTGGCGCTCGACGATCCGCAGGCCGCGACGCCGTGGACCGCCGACATCATCACCGGCACCGACCTCGCCGCCGCGGTGCGGATCCTGTCGGCGCTGCCGGTGGCCCGGGAGGCCACCGAGTCGTCGGTGCGCCTGGCCAAGGGCGGCAGCACGCTGGCCGGGCTGTTGCTGGTCACCGGCGGCGACCCCCGCTCGGTCAACCCGTTGGCGATCCAGCGCTGGCTCAACCCGGTCAACGCGGCCGCCGCGGCGGCGCTGGTGGCGGGCGCCTTTTCGGCCAGCAGGGTGCTGCGGCTGTCCGATCCCACTCCGCAGCCGCTGACGGCGTGGCACGCCCTGGACCCGGAGATCGTCTACTCGCGGCTGACCAGCCGGACGCGGCCGCTGGCCGTCGAGCCCGGGGTCGCGCCCTGGCGCCAGCTCCTCGACGACCTGTCCTACAACCCGATCGTCGCGCCGCTGCGCGGCCCGGGTGCGCGGGTGGGACGGCTGCTGGTGGCCACCCGCGCCGAGCTGGCCGACCCGCTCACCCCGATCCTGGCGGTGGGGGCGGCCGCCTCGGCGATCGTCGGCAGCAACATCGACGCGCTGCTGGTCGCGGGCGTGATGACCGCCAACGCGATCGCCGGTGGCGTGCAACGGCTGCGGGCCGAGGCCGCGGTCGCCGAACTGTTCGCCGAACAGGACCAGCACGCGCGCCGCGTCGTGCTGCCCACCGTGGCCACCGCACACCGCCGGCTGGAGGCGGCCCGCAGCACCGAACGCACGGTGACCGTGAGCGCGAAATCGCTGCGCCCCGGCGACATCATCGACCTGACGGCGCCCGAAGTGGTGCCGGCGGACGCGCGCCTGCTGGTGGCCGAGGACCTGGAGGTCGACGAATCCTTCCTCACCGGCGAGTCGCTGCCGGTGGACAAGCAGGTCGAGCCCGTCGCCGTCGCCGACGCCGACCGGGCCAGCATGCTGTTCGAGGGCAGCACCATCGTGGCCGGGCGGGCGCGCGCGATCGTCGTGGCGACCGGGGCGGGCACCGCCGCGCAGCGCGCGATTTCGGCGATCGCCGACGTCGAGTCGGCCGCCGGGGTGCAGGCGCGGCTGCGGGAGTTGACCAGCAAGGTGTTGCCGCTGACGCTCGCCGGCGGCGCGGCGGTGGCCGGTCTGGCCCTGGCGCACCGCAGCTCGCTGCGCCAAGCCGTCGCCGATGGCGTCGCGATCGCCGTCGCGGCCGTCCCGGAGGGCCTGCCGCTGGTGGCCACCCTGGCGCAGCTCGCCGCCGCCCAGCGCCTGTCGCGGCAGGGAGCCTTGGTTCGCACGCCGCGCGCCGTCGAAGCGCTGGGCCGCGTTCAGACGGTCTGTTTCGACAAGACCGGCACGCTGACCGAAAACCGGCTGCGACTGGTTCGCAGCGTGCCGCACACCACGAACGCGGACGATCCCTTCCTCGATGCGACCGATCCGCGCGCCGTCGGCGTGTTGCGGGCCGCCGCGCGCGCCTGCACCCAGCCCCATAACGGGCAGGGACACGCGCACGCGACCGACGAGGCGATCCTCACGGCCGCGAATTCCCTGAACGGGCAAGGCGATTCGGATTGGACGGTGCTCGCGGAGGTGCCGTTCGAGTCCAGTCGGGGCTACTCCGCGTCGATCGGCAGAGTGGCGGCAGACGGTGCGCCGCCGATGCTGGTGGTCAAGGGCGCGCCCGAGGAGATCCTGCCGCGGTGCCGCTTCGCCGATTCGGCCGCCGACCAAGAGCGTGCCGAGTCCCTGGTGTTGCGCCTCGCCGAGCAGGGCCTGCGCGTGCTGGCCGTGGCGCAGCGCCGCTGGGAGCTCGGGGTCAGCGAGGAGGAAACCGACGCCGACGAGGTCGACGCCGCCGCGCACGACCTCGAGCTGATCGGCTACGTCGGCTTGGCCGACACCGCGCGCGCGTCGGCGCGGCCGCTGATCGAGGCGCTGGTCGAGTCCGGTCGCCGGGTGGTGCTGATCACCGGCGACCACCCGGTGACCGCGCGGGCGATCGCGCGTCAACTCGGCCTGCCCTCGGATGCGCGCGAGGTCAGCGGCGCCGAGCTCGCCGCCCTCGACGAGGACGCCCGGGCCAGGCTCGCCGCCGACGTGCAGGTGTTCGCCCGGGTCAGCCCGGAACAGAAGGTCCAGATCGTCGCCGCGCTGCAGCGCAGCGGCCAGGCGGTCGCGATGGTCGGCGACGGGGCCAACGACGCCGCCGCGATCCGGATGGCCGACGTCGGGATCGGCGTGAGCGGCCGGGGCTCGTCGGCCGCGCGCGGGGCCGCCGACATCGTGTTGACCGACGACGACCTCGGTGTGCTGCTCGACGCCCTGGTCGAGGGCCGCGGCATGTGGGGCGGCGTGCGGGACGCGGTGAGCATCCTGGTCGGCGGCAACGTCGGCGAGGTGCTCTTCACCATCATCGGCACGGCGCTGGGCACCGGCCGGGCGCCGGTGGGCACCCGGCAACTGCTGTTGGTGAACCTGCTCACCGACATGTTTCCCGCGCTCGCGGTGGCGGTCACGCCCCAATACCCGCAGCCCGAAGAGGATCCCGAACTCCGCGACGGGGCCGCCGACCGCGACGCCGAGGAGTTGCAGCGCGCGTTTCAGCTGGCGGCGCTGTCCGAACCCCCGCCGTCGCTGGACGCGCCGCTCATGCGCCAGATCGTCACCCGCGGCGCCGTCACCGCGGCGGGCGCGACGGCGGCGTGGGCGATCGGGCGGTGGACGCCGGGCACCGAACGCCGCACCGCGACAATGGGTCTCACCGCGCTGGTGACGACGCAGCTCGCACAGACCCTGCTGACCCGCCGGCACAGCCCGCTCGTGCTGTGGACGGCGCTGGGCAGCGCGGGCGTGCTGGTCGCCATCGTCCAAACACCCGGAGTCAGCCAGTTTTTCGGGTGCACGCCGCTGGGGCCCGTCGCCTGGACGGGCGTGATCGGTTCGACGGCGGGCGCCACCGCCGTGTCGGTGCTGGCGCCCAACTGGCTGGCCAACCGGGTCGCCGCCCTGGAACCCAAGGACGGCGGGACGCCGGGCACCGCTACGGGGCGAGCCTGACGAAGCCCGGCGGCATTTGCGGCGCCGGTGACGGCTCCGCGGGAGCGCCGCCGCCGATTCCGCCGCTGCCACCGCTGCCCGCGCCGCCGGTACCGCCGCCGCTGCCGGCATCGCCGCCCGGCGGCCGCCGGGGTGGGGGCGGCGCCGCGACCGGCCGCGGTGGTGTCAGGTCCTTCGCCGCCGGCGGTGGGGGTGGCGGTATCTGCGGCGGATCGGGCGCGGTGATCCCCACCGGGACAACCGCCCCGGCGCCCGCCGGGTCGACCGCGCGACGCGGGTAGCCGCTGGCGCGGTAGGCCGGCGCGGGGTTGGCCATGACCGCGGCGAGCTTGTCTCGCTCGCCCGGGCAGTAGGCCTCGACCGCCGCGATGACGAACCGAGTCTCGGTGCGCGCCAGGCGGTCCCGCGGGTAGAGCCGCTCGGGCGGGTCGATGGCGTACGCGTCGTTGACCATCATGTCCACGACGTCGCCCGCGGTCATTCCGCCGTCGAGCTTGCGGCAAACCTTGTGGGCCGTGGCGATGAGGCTGGGCACGTTCTTGACGGCGGGGATGTTTTCTTGATCGAGGATTGCCAGAAACTGGTCGTCCTGGCCGGGGTCGGCGAATGCCGCGCCGCCGCTCAGCGTCGGGGCGCCGGTGAGCGCCGCGACCGCGGTGACCAGGGCGGTCACCTGGCTGGTGATTCCGGTGAACATGGCAGGGGTTTCCATTCTTCAGAGGGGCCCGTCACCTGGCGGGTTATTCGATTGCGATGCATGCCGCATTCGCGGCTATCGCATCGGCGTACCCCGCGCCGGTTGCCGGAAACGCCGCCTCGGCAAGAACGGTCAGGTCGGCAACTCCTTGCGCACGACCTTGCCGGCCGGATTGCGCGGGATGGCGTCGACGATGTTGATGTCCCGCGGCTGTTCGAAGCGGGAAACCTTGCCCTTCAGGTAATCCCGTAACGCCGACGGGTCGATGCTGGCGCCGGGCTGGCGGACCACGAAGGCGGCCAGCCGTTGACCGAACTGCCCGTCGGGGACGCCGATGACGGCATTGTCGGCGACGTCTGGGTGCTCGGCGAGCGCGTTCTCGACCGCGCGCGGGTAGACGTTCTCTCCGCCCGAGATGATCATGTCGTCCTCGCGCCCGACGATGAAGAGCCGTCCGGCGTTGTCGAGATAGCCCATGTCCCCCGTGCTCGTCATGCCCTCGATGACGGCCTTCGCTGCGCCGTCGGTGTACCCCTCGCCGGCCAGCTCGCCGCCGACGAAGATGCGCCCGGTGACGCGCGGGCCCACGGGCCGGTCGTTCTTGTCGAAGATCCGCACCGGGCAGCCGGCCACGGGTTTGCCGACGGTCTCGGGAGCCTCCCGCAGGTCGGCCGGTGTCGCCAGTGCGCCGATGCCGACTTCGGTTGAGCCGTAGCCGTTGTAGAGCACGTCGCCGTAGGCGTCCATGAACCGTTGCCCCAGCGTGGGATCGAGGCGGTCGCCGCTGGACAGCGCCACCCGCAGGTAGGGCAGCGGGTTTCGCGCCCGCACCCGTCGCGGCAGGTCCAGGATGCGGGCGAGCACGACCGGCACCGCGGTGAACGCGTCGGCGCGATGCAGCGACGCCTGCGCGAGTGCGGCTTCGGCGTCGAAGTGGCGGTGCGTCAGCACGGTGCCGCCGAGTGCCACCGTCAGCATCAGCATGCCCAACCCCAGCCCGTGAAACATGGGCATTGCCACCGAGATTCGCGAGCCGGTGCGCAGCCCGGTGCGATCCAGGATCGTCACCCAGACGCCGACCGCCGAACGCAGCTGCGGCGTGCGCGGCACACCTTTGGGCTTGCCGGTCGTCCCCGACGTCAGTAGCACGATGCGCCCCGGTGCGGCCACCGTCGGGCGCGCGGGGCGCCGGCTTTCGTCGCGCGCCCCGACGGTGGCCGGGTCGATGACGGCGACCGAATCGTCAGCGGCGCGCACCCGTTCGGCGAACTCCGCGTCGGCGATCAGCGTGGTGATGTTGTGTGAGCTCAACGCGGCGGCCAGCGCATCGGTGCGGAAGTCCGTGTTGACGAGCACCACGTCGGCGCCGGCCAGCGCGATCGCGAAGAATCCCTTGACGAACCCGCGGCCGTTGCGGCACATGACCCCCACCGCCGCGCCGGGTCCGGCGCCGCCGCCGCACAATTCGCGTGCCAGCGATTCGGTTTCCGATTGCAGCTCGCGGTAGGTGAAGGCGCCGTCGTCGTCGACGATCGCCGTCTTCTTCGGCCACCGGGCCGCCGTGACCGCCAACAGCGTGTAGGGGTTGGTGCCGCCGCGGCGCGCCTCGTTGAGCAGCCGCGCCACCGCAAGGGGCGACGGCGGGCTGAGCAGCCCGGAACGCAGCAGCGCCCGCGCCGCGGTGGCGCCCACGCCCTGCCCGGACGGCGGGGCGGTCATCGCTGCGCCGCATCGGAGCGGGAGAGAAAGCGCCGGTGCCACAGCCGGGCCGCGCGGTCGGCGGGCCCGGCCAGCAGCACCGACGCCAGCTCGGCGGGCCACACCCAGGGCGGCTCGCTGGTGCGGGGCCGCTCGATCACCACTTTGGCGATCGCGTCGGCGGCCTCGTCCGCGGACAGCCCGGGAAGCCGGCCCAGCGTCGGCGTCGGCGCGATCATCCGGGTCCGCACCAGCGCGAAGTAGACCGACGTGACATCCACCCCGTCGGCGTGCAATTCCGGTGCCACGCTGCGCAGCCAGCGATCGAACGCGCCCTTGGACGCCTGGTAGGCACCCCATTGGGGACCGGGCACCACCCGGACCCCGACGCTGGAGACGTTCACGATGTGCCCGCCGCCGCGCTCCCGCATCGCCGGCAGCAGCCCCAGCAGCAACCAGATCGGTCCCAGGTAGTTGATGTCGATGGTGCGCTGGAAGTCGTGCGGGCGGTCGTACTGGTGATGCAGCGAGCGGCGCAACGACTTTCCGGCGTTGCTCACCACGATGTCGAGCGGGCCGTGGTTCTCGTTGATCTGCTTCGTCAGCTCGCTGACGGCCGACTCGTCGGACAGGTCGGTCGGGTAGGCGACGGCGCGGCCCCCGCCGGCGTTGATCGCCGCCGCGACGTCCTCGAGCCGTTCGGCCGACCGGGCGACCACGAGCACGGTCGCTCCGGCGGCGGCCATCTTGCGGGCCGTCGCCTCGCCGATTCCGTAGGACGCGCCGGTCACCAACGCGGTCTTGCCAAAGACGGCGTTGCGCAGCCGGTCGGGATCTGAGATTCGCGCGGGGTTGGCCAGTCGGTCGGTGGCCGCCCGAACGGCGCGCGAAAAGGGTTGGGCTATCACGTTCACGCTCACTGCCGCAATCGTTCCGAAGTGCACGCCGGGGGGCGCGGCTCCTGGCTTGGCCGCGCGCCCCGACCCGGACCACAGCTAGCGAAACACATCGATCGCGGCGGGCTCGCGGGGGGCCATAGCACCCAAGCGATCTCGCCGGATCCGCGGAGACGCGGGCGCGGGTGCGAAAGCTCAAAAAATTGCCAGAAAAAACTCTGTTTAGGCAACGGTTTACATGGGCACAATTGCGGCATGATCGCACGTCACCTCGCCCGTTACCTTGGTCCCGCAGTAGTCGCGGCGTCGGGGGTCAGCGCCTCGATCCTCGCGCCCGCTCTCCCCTCCGCCTCCGCCCAGTGTCCTGACGCCCAAGTGGTATTCGCGCGCGGCACCGGTGAGGACCCCGGTGTCGGCCCGACCGGACAGGCGTTCATCGACAACCTGCGCGGGCGCATCGGCGGCAAGTCGCTCGACGTGTACCCCGTCAACTACCCAGCCAGCAACGACTGGGACACCGGCCTCGACGGAATTCGGGACGCCGGCGCTCACATCGTCTCCATGGCGCACGACTGCCCCAACACCAAGATGGTGCTCGGCGGTTACTCGCAGGGCGCGGCCGTGATGGGCTTTGTCACCTCGTCCGCCGTGCCCGACGGCATCGACCCCGCGACGGTGCCCAAACCGATGGATCCCGCGGTGGCCGACCATGTCTCGTCGGTCGTGCTCTTCGGAATGCCCAACGTCCGGGCGATGAACTTCCTCAACGAGCCACCGGTCGCCATCGGCCCGCTTTATCAGTCGAAGACGATCAAGGTGTGCGCGCCCGAGGACCCGGTGTGCTCCGACGGGATGAACTTCGCCGCCCACGACACCTACGCGTCCGGCGGCGAGATGATCGACAAGGGCGCGGCCTTTGCGGCCAGTCGCCTCAACGGCAATCCCGCCGCCGCGCCCGCCGGAACGCCCGGCGGGGGCTTCGGCAGCTGAGCTGATCACGGAGTGGGCGCCCGGCCGGCGCCCGCGGTGATCGCCTCGTTGAAGACGGGATAGATGTCGTCGAAGGCGCCGTCGCGTTCGGCGAACCGGAACCCCTTGACGCGCTCGACGAGGATCTCGTCGGCTTCGGGCTGCCGCTCCAACAGGGTCATGGTCTCGCTGATGTAGGCGTCCAGGGGCATCGCGTTCGCCTGCAGGCCCCGCTCGCCCCGCAGCGCGGTCTGCACCTGCGGCGGAACGATTTCGATCACCTGGACCGCGGTCCCGCGCAGCTGGAAACGCAGCGACTGGGTGTAGGAATGCAGCGCCGCCTTGGTGGCGCAATACGTCGGCGTCAGCGCGCTGGGCATGAACGCCAGCCCCGACGTCACGTTGAGGATCGCCGCCCGCGGCTTCTTCAGCAGCGACGGCAACAGCGCCGCGGTGAGCCGGATCGGGCCCAGCAGGTTGATCAACACGGTCTGCTCCGCGGTGCTGGGCCCACTGGTGGTGAGGTCCTCGACGCGCTGGATGCCGGCGTTGTTGACGACGACGTTGAGGTCCGGGAAGTGGTCGGTCACCTCGGTGGCGAAGCGGCGGATGTCGGCCGGATCGCCCTGATCCAGCGACAGCGTCTGGATGCCCGGGTTCGCGTCGGCGACCGCCTGCAGCGGCTCGCGGCGTCGCCCCGCGATGACGACGGTGTTGCCCAGGCGGTGCAGCGACTCGGCCAAGCCGCGGCCGATTCCGGTGCCGCCCCCGGTGACCAGCACTGTGTTGCCCGTCATCTGCATGGCCGCTTCTCCTTCGGATGCACTGCGGTGAGGCCGTCGACCGACGTAGCGGATGCCCCGATGCGCAGTCGGCTAACCACCCATCTTCGCGCGCCGACCCCCCGTAGCGGGAGGGTTGTCAGGCCGCGCGGTTGTGCAGCCGGCGCGGGTCGACGCCCGCGCGCCGCCACGCCCGCACCGCCCAGGGCAGGTAGATGAACGCGAGCGGCAGCCGGTTGATGAGCGGGTTGAGCGCGCGCATGACGGCGGCGAAGCGCTGAAACCGCTTCTCCCTCTTGGCATCCCACTCCAGCTGACACACCTCGCGCATCTGCGGCGGCAGGGTCCCGACCAGCACCAGGCGGGTGTAGGCGTTGAGCGGGGCGGACAGCATTTTCCAGAGCGGCCGGGGAATCCGGCGCGGGCCCGGGATGCCTTTGCGGATGTAGCCGGTGCCGTACAGGACGGTCTTGTGCGGCACGAAACGCTCGAGCATCTCCTCCCAGTAGGCGACGAACTCGTCGTACGTCTGCGGTTGCCCGCGGTCGCTGACGCCGTAGAGGCCGTACCAGACCTTGCCCTCGTTGAAGATCTGCTCCTTCTCCGCGCGCGACAACCGGCGGATGAACGTGTCGGTCGTGTAGATGACCTGGTCGACGAAGGTGGCGTGCGCCCAGTAGAACAACTCCGGGTTCAGGGCGTGGTAGCGGGAGCCGTCGCTGATCGTGCCCTTGATCGGCTTGTGGAAATCGCGGACCTTGCGGCCCCACTCGTGCGGGTCGTCGGAGTACACGGTCTTCATCAGGGGCGGGGCGGTGCGCCTGGCCCGTCCCAGCGTGTCGCTGAACACCACCGAATGGTCGAGCACCCCCTGGGCGAGCTGCTCGATGCAGTTCTCGACGCCGGCCGTGCGCTGGAACCCGAAGAACTGGGTGCGGTGATCGCCGTAGAACTTCCACGTCAACGACTCGGGCCCCAGCCGGGGCGCGGTGTCGTTCTCGTCGACCGGCATGGGCTCCGCCTCGCGGACGCCGCTGTCGAAATCCTGTCCAGCGGTCATCGCAACCCCCTTGCCCCGCGGTTGTGATACAGAGAAACAAACGAGTATCTTTGTGTCACGATAGCATCGGCGCGCCGAGATTGCCCTGGGGGTCGTGATCCATGCAGAACCGCAGCCTTGACGGCGATCTCGGTGAAAGGACCGATCTCGAGCGCAGCATCCTCGACACCGCGCGCGCGGTCTTCGAGACCTACGGGGTGCGCCGCGCCAACATCGAAGACGTCGCCGCGCGGGCCGGCGTCAGCCGCAGCACCATCTACCGGCGGTTTCCGACCAAGGACGACCTGTTCGAGCACGTGGTGCGGCGCGAGGCCGAACTCTTCTTCGGCACGCTCGACCGGGCCACCGCGGGCTGCACCCCGCAGCAGGCGGTGATCGAGGCGTTCGCGTTGGGGGTGCGGCTGGTCCAGGATTCGCCCCTGTATTCGCGGATCGTCGAAAGCGAGCCCGAGCTGTTCGGCATGTTCTCGCGATCGCACGTCTTCCCGATCCGCCAGTTCGCCGACGGGATCGCCCATACGCTGCGGCGCTGCGGGACCGACATCCCCGAGCCGGACCTGGCCAACATCGCCGACATTTTGCTGCGCGTCGCGCTGGGCATCATCGTGTTCCCCACCGACCGCCTCGACACCTCGGATCCCGCGGCGGTCCGCGACTACGCCGCGCGCTACCTGGTTCCGATCATCGGCCGCTAACTGTTCGTCTTGTCGGGGCCCTGAATTAGCCTGATAGCCGTGTCTGGGTTTCCAGGGGCACCACGCACCCGGTACGCCAGTTGCGGCGACACGGACATCGCCTACCAGGTGTTCGGCGATGGGCCGATCGACCTGGTGCTGCTGCCCGGGCCGTCCATTCCGATCGACTCGGTCGACGCCGAGCCGTCGATGTACCGCTTCCACCGGCGGCTGGCGTCGTTCGCCCGCGTGATCCGGCTGGACCAGCGCGGGATCGGGCTGTCGTCGCGGGTCCCCTCGGTGGACGTGATCGGGCCGGAATTCTGGGCCAAGGACGTCATCGCGGTCATGAACGCGGTCGGGTGCGAGCGGGCGACGATCGTGGCGCCGAGCTTCACCTCGATGACCGGGCTGGTGCTGGCCGCCGAGCACCCCGACCGGGTCAGCAGCCTGGTGATCATCAACGGCGCCGCCCGCACCATGTACGCCGCCGACTACCCGATGGGCTCCAAGATCGAGGCCCTCGACCCGTACACGACCGTCGCGATCGACCCGGACGCCGTCGACCAGGGCTTCGACATGCTGGGCATCATCGCCCCCAGCGTCGCCCGCGACGACGCCTTCCGCGCCTGGTGGGACGGGGCCGGCAACCGCGCCGCCTCACCCAGCATGGCCCGCGCGATGATCCTGGCGGTCCGCAACTGCGACGTGCGTCACGCGCTGCCGCGCATCACCGCGCCCACACTGATCCTGCACCGGGCCGACTCGAGCTTCACCCCACTCGCGCACGGCCACTATCTCGCCGAGCACATCGCCGGAGCGCGGCTCGTCGAACTACCCGGCGAGGACACCCTGTACTGGGTCGGCAACACCGGGCCCATGCTCGACGAGATCGAGGAGTTCATCACCGGCATGCGCGGCGGCTCCGACGCCGAACGCCTGCTCACCACGATCGTGTTCACCGACATCGTCGGCTCCACCGAACGCGCCGCGCTGCTCGGCGACCACCGCTGGCGCGACCTGCTGGACAACCACGACACCATCATTCGCCACGAACTCCAGCGGTACGGCGGGCGCGAAGTCAACACGGCCGGAGACGGATTCGTCGCCACCTTCTCCAGCCCCAGCGCCGCGCTCGCCTGCGCCGACGACATCGTCGACGCGGTGCGGGTGCTGGGCATCGAGGTGCGGGTGGGCATCCACGCGGGCGAGGTCGAGGTGCGCGGCGCGCTGAAAACCGACGTCGCCGGGATGGCCGTGCACATCGGCGCGCGGGTGGCGGCGCTGGCCGGGCCCAGCGAGGTGCTGGTGTCGTCGACCGTGCGCGACATCGTCACCGGCTCGCGGCACAGGTTTGCCGACCGCGGCGAGAGTGCACTCAAGGGCGTGCCGGGCGAATGGCGCCTGTGCGCCCTGGTCCGCGAGCGCGCGGTGGCCAGGAGATAAGAAGGAGTACGCGTGACCGACGTGCATGTCTCGCTGCCGCCCGCGCTGCGCCGAGCGATGGAGCTGGTCGCCGACCCGCCGGCGGATCCCGACGTCAGCAACGGCTACCTGGATCTGCTCGGCGCGGAACCCGACGAGGACGACCCCGTCGAAAAGAACACCGGCCCGATCCAGGCGGCGTGGGCGTCGCCCCTCGGCTCGATGCTGTACGACAACGCCCAGGCCTTGTCGCGCCGGCTGCTGTCCGCGTGGCAGTTGCCCATCGAGTGGCTGAACATCCCGCAGGGCGGGGTGGCGCTGGACATCGGCTCCGGTCCCGGCAACGTCACCGCGTCGCTGGCCCGCGCCGCCGGCCCCGAGGGACTGGCGCTGGGAATCGACATCTCCGAGCCCATGCTGGCCCGCGCGGTGCGCAACGAGGCGGGACCGCAAGTCGGCTTCATCAAGGCCGATGCGCAGCGACTTCCGCTGCGCGACAACACCGTCGACGCGGTGGTCTCGACCGCCGTGCTGCAGCTGGTCCCCCATCCGGCGGCGGCCCTCGCCGAGATGGCGCGGGTGCTGCGGCCGGGCGGACGGCTGGCCGTCATGGTGCCCACCGTCGGGCCGGCGGCCCGGCTCTGGCAAAAGCTGCCGAACGTCGGGGCGCATGCGTTCGACGACGACGAGATCGCCGACATCCTGGAAGGCAACGGTTTCGTCAGCGTGCGGGTCAGGAACTACGGCACGTTTCAGTGGGTGCGCGGCAAAAACGGCTGAGTCTCAGGCGCCTTCGTCGCCGGCCTGGGCGAGCACGGCGAGCCGGTCCATCGATGCGCGCAGCATGTCGGGCGTCGTCGAGCTCGCCCTGGCCAGCCGGGTGCTGTCGGTCAGCTCCGTCCAGTCATAGGTGTGCGTCACGGTGGTCAGGGTGGCGTTGATCGGGCTGAGCTCCCAGCGCCACAGGTGGCCCGGCGGCTGCCTTTTGGGTTCGGCCGGGCGCCAGGCGATCCTGCTGCCTTCGATGAATTCCACGACGTGGTTCTCCCGCACGGCGCCGTTGGTCAGCGTCGTCGTGAACACGTCGCCCACGGCACGGACGCGTTGCCCCGGGGCCGACGCCGCGAGGTTGTCGTTGCCGTCCCACCTCGGCTGGCGAGCGGGGTCGGCGATCAGCTCGAAGATCCGTTCGGCGCTGGCGGCGATGACGCGGGTGGCGCTCACGATGCGTTCCGGCGGTTCCATGCCGCTATCCAAACACGCGGGCGCGCCGCGCGTCTCGGCGAACCCCGTGCGCCGAACGTGCAGCCACTGCGAGATTTCCACGATTTTTTCGCCGTAGCTGCACGCTCGGCGTTCGCCGCCAGCGGTCGGCGGCCTTCTCAGCAGCGCTCGGCGCCCCTGCGCATGATCGGCGGATTGGAATCCGCTTGGCGCGGTTCGGCTCTCAGCAAGGCGTCGCGCGCCCGGGCGCCGAGTTTGGCCGAGGCCTGACCCAACCTGTCCTGCAGTGTCGGCACGATTCACCCCTCACTCTGTTCGGCCGGTTGGACTCAATTGAATTGCACCGGGCTCGCCTTACGGGCGCGCCGCGCCGCAGTAAACGTCACGAAAACCCGTTTTGTGGCGTCACCCACATTGTCCCGCCGGCCGCCCGGCTCGTCACACGGTGGCGCGGAACCGGCGCAGATAGCCGACCAGCCGGCGCGCGGGAAACGCCTTCGGCCAGTCGTCGGTGCGGAAGTAGGCGTCGGTCCCGCCGTCGACGAAAATCACGCTGCCGCAAAGGAAGTCGGCCGAGTCCGACAGCATGAAGCGGATCCAGTCGGCCATCTGCCCGGCGTCGCCGAAGCCACCGACCGGAACGGGGAATCTCCGGACCGCCTTGGCCTGCCGGGGGTCGGCGAGCTGTTCCTCCAACAGCGGGGTCATGATCGCGCCGGGCGCCAGCGCGTTCAACCGCACCCCCGCGCCCGCCCACTCCGGCAGCACCGCGTGCCGGCGCACCCACCGGCTGACCGCGATCTTCGATGCCGCATACATCATCGTCGGCGCGCCCGGGCCGTACAGCCGCACCGACCGCACCGCCTTGTCCGCGTCGTGGGCGAGCAGGGCACGCACGGTGCGACGGGGCACCGCGGGCACCGTCGTCGTGGAGTTGCTGGAGATGACGACGGCCTTGGCGCGGTCCGCCGCGGCCAGCGCGGGCCGCAGGGCGGTGAGCAGTTCGACCACCCCGAGGTAATTGACCTGAGCGATCTGGCGGGGCCGATCCCGGCCCGGGCGGGGGCCCAGGCCGGCGGCCAGCACGGCGCCGTCGAGCCTGCCGCCGCACGCCGCCAGCACGCCGTCGGCGGCGCCGGCGCGGCCGTCCGGGGTCGACAGGTCCGCGACGACGTCGGCGCCCTTGACGTCGACACCGATCACGGTGTGCCCGTCGGCGCGCAGCCGCTGCGCGGTCTCCCGGCCCATCCCGGAGGCCGACCCGCTGATCGCGTAGGTGCCCATTGGAGTCTCCGTTCCTCGTGGCGCAGTATGCCCGCCGGGCGATCGCGCGGCACTGTTAGGTTATCTATGTGACTGACCAAGAGCTCTGCGCCGATCACCGCCTGCTGGAATCGGTGTACGGGCCGCTGGCCGAGTCCATCCGGCGGCTCATCGACGTCAGCATCCGCAGCGAGGCCGACCCCGCGACGGTCGCGGCCGCGCAGGCGAAAATCGACCGTGCCGCTGACGAATTGAGCCAAGCCCTGCGGCCGGGATCGTTCGGGGTGCGCCGCACGCCCGACGGCCAGAACATCGCGTGGGGCAACGTCGTGGTCGGGGCGCGCAACCCGGTGGCCCCACCCCTGGTGATGCACCACGAGCCCGACGGGCTGGTGTGGTCGGAATTCGTTCTCGGCGCGGCGTACGAGGGGCCGCCGGAGCACGTCCATGGCGGGGTGTGTGCGCTGATCCTCGACCACGTGCTGGGCGCCACGGCCCACCAGCCCGGCCGGCCCGCCTACACGGGCACCCTGACGCTGCGGTACCGGCGCCGCACCCCGCTCGGACATCCGCTGCGCGCGCAGGCCCAGGTCGAGCGCACGGAAGGCGCCAAGACGTTCGCCGTGGGGCACATCGCCGACGAGCACGGCGTGACCGTCGAGGCCGAGGGCGTCTTCATCCATCCCAAGCGCCCCCTCGCGTGACCGGCGCCGTCAGCTGCTTGCGGCCGCGCGCTCGACGTCGAGAAGCTGCTCGCCTTTCCGCTCCTCGTCGTAGGCCTTGCGGCCGCCCCGCAGGCCGAACAACCGCTTGGACACCAGCAGGTAGACCACGGCGGCCACATTGATCGTGAAGGTGACCAGCCGGGTCATCGTGATGCCCTTGGCCAGGTCGTGGATCTCCAGCGGCAGGAAGACCGAGGTCGCCACCACCGCGAAGTACTCGCCCCAGCGCTTCAGCAGCCACAGGCCGGCCGCCTCGACGATCTCGATCAGCGCGTAGCCGGCCAGCATCAGGGTCAGCAGGGCCAGGGTGGACGGCTTGGCGGCCAGCGCCTTTTCCAGCTCGTGCACGATCGTCATCTGGTCGACCTTGAACCCGGCGGCGCGAAAGATCGGCAGGTCGCGGTCCAGGGTCGCCTGGATGGCACCCCGCGCCCCGCGGAACTTCCACACCGCATACGCCGCCAGCGCGATCACCACCGCGCGGAACAGCCGCTCGACCGCGAGTGCCCTGATGATGATCGCCTGGCGTAAAGCCTTGCCGCGCATGATCATCGGCGCGTCCTGGGCGTCGCCGCGCCCGTGCGGGGCGCCGACGACGAATTCACCGCAGCGCAGGCAGCGCCAGACTTCGCCCAGGCCGGTCCTGCCGCTGAGCCGGCCGGCCAGCGCCTCCTCGTCCGGCGCGTAGGTGACGTGGCCTGCAAGCGCACAGGTGACCAGTTCCCACCGGTTGGTGCCGCGATCTTTGCGCATGGCCGATCATCGACTGCCGACGGCGGACCATGCAAGGGGGCGCGCACGGACGGGCCTAGAAGCGGGCGCTGCTCCGTGGGCGGTGGGCGGTCGGGCTCACCGCGCCCAGCAGGGCGGTGAATTCGGCGACCGGGATCTCGTCGAGGTGGTCGACCGCGGCGACGATGTCGGCGCGCAGCGCTTCCCCGCAGAACGGTTCGGCGAGCCAGGTGAACTTGTCGACCACCCGTCCCCAGGACAGCGGCCGGGTGGGCGATCCCTCGTAATCGCTTTGCTCCCGGTGGAATTCCCGCCCGTCGCGGGTGGCCACGTGCACGCGGACCGCCGTGCGTTGCGGATAGTCCGCGGTCAGGTCGGCGGCGGCCGTGACGTCCACCCGGGCCAGCAGGGCCTGCACGTCGGCGCGCGACACCCGTTCGGTCTCGAGCTGTTCGGGGCCGACGCCCCCGTCGAGCAGGGCCACCGCGCTGAGGTATTTCAGGTTGTAGTCGGCCTGCTCCTTGGTGCGGGGGTGATCCTTGTCGCCGTACGCTCCCCCGCCGGCGAAGTCGTACGCGCCCTGGAAGACCTCGAGGTTGACCCGGGCGATGTCGTCGCCGCGCAAGCCGTTCTCGGTGCGGATCGCCAGGACCGCGTCAATGACGGCCTGCCCGTGGATAAGTGAGCAGTACTGCTTGAGGTAGGTCTGCTGCGCGCAGGTCAGCGCGCGGTCGGCGGTGTGAAAGTCGACGGGCTGGTCGAGGAGCTGCGCCAGGCCGTGCGGCCCCTCGAACAGGGACTTGGGCCCGGTGACCCCGCGGGCCGCCAGCATCGTCGTGTAGACCGCGCGCATGCCGGTGATCGCCGGTGAGATGCCCTTCCAGTTCGAGACCGGCTCGGCGTGCACGGTGGCGAGCGAGACGTTGTCCGCCGCCGCGGCGGCGATGGCGTTGGCGGTCTGCTCGGCGTCGAGCCCGAGCAGCCTCGCCGACCCGGCCGCGACCGACATCGCCAGTTGCAGCGCGTGATTGAGCCCGCGCGCCATCAGCGGAACCTGGGCGCTGAACCGGCACTGCACCTCGTACGCCACCGCCAGGGCCAGCAGGAAGTCCGCCCCGCCGGCGCCGACCTGCTCGGCCACGGCCAGCACCGCGCCGAAGTTGTCGGCGGGGTGGCACAGCCCGCCCACCGTCAGGTAGGTGTCGAGCAGGTCGGGGTAGCGCACCAGCACCGCGTTGAAGAACGCGGCCTGGTCGACCGACGCCCGCCCGCCCCCGACGAGGGTCGCCGTCGGGGCACCGCTGAACTGGCCGGTGTGCTCGCGCAGGGTGGCGATGAGCTCGCCGTCCAGCGAGCCGACGGCACAGGCCACGCTGTCCAGCACGTTGCGCTTCAGCGCTGCGCGCGGTGGGCCGCTCAGGTCCGCCTGCTCGGCTGCGACGACGAAGCGGGCCAGGTCGTCGACCACGTAGTCGTGCGTCACGGCTAGCCCGCCAGCATCCGGTATTGAGCGGCCAATTGCTGGTGTGCGTTGTCGAGTTGCCGCGCAACGGTTTTGATCGTGTAGCGGCCCGCCGCGGCCACGCACCAGTAGCGGGGCACCAGGCCGTTGGACCCCGCGACCCGCGTGCACCGGCTCTGCGGCAGTCCCGGCGCCGGCGAAGCGGCTTGGGCCGCCGGGGTTTTCGCCGCGATGTCGCTGTAGGACCCGGCGAGCGTCTGCGCGGCGGCGGGGTCTTTGGCCTGGTACACCGTGGCCAGCGCGGTGGACACGTAGTCCACGCCGGCGGCGGACAGCGCGGCGCCGACTGCAACGGGGTCGTCTTCCAAGTGCAGTGCGCCCGCCGTCTCGTAGGCGGCCCCGGACATCTGCGTGACCTGGTCGGCCGGCAGCGGCAGGGTGCGGGCAACGAGCCCGGTCGGGTCCAGCGGCAGGGTGGCGAATTGGTTGGCGTCGGTGGGCCGGAACGTGTCGATCAGCGGCACTTGCAGATCCAGGGTCCGCGCGGCCAGCGGCGCTTCGCAGTCGGGGCCGGCGGCGCAGCGCACGACCTGAGCCAGAACGTAGGGGCCGTGCGCGGTGAAGGCCGACAGCTCCCGCACCGTCTGGGTGCCGTCCTGGAAGGTCAGCACCGTCCCGGCGGCATCGGGGTGGCCGGGGATGGGGATGGACCGCTCCGGGTCGGTCACGATCGGGGTGACGTCGGGGACGCGGGGCATGTGCATCGCCCTGTCGTGCATGCCCTGTGCGGCCGACGTCGCCGCGGCCGAGTTGGCGAAGCGCAGGACCGCGTTGCGCAGCGACATCTGCGGATTCGGGCCCGGGGTCTGCCGCTCGGAGGAGAACCCGACCACGAACGGAAGGTTGTACGCGCCGCCGGCGATCGGCGCCCACGTGACATGGGAGAACTGGTCGACGTCCTTGATCACCGTGGCCGCGAAGTTGGAGCCCGGGGTGGAGAGCGAGGCGTCGGCCTGCCAGGGCCCGACGACGTAGGCGGCCATGCGGCGGCCCTCGACGAGCCGCCCGGCTTCCTCGGAACCGGCGTTGCCCAGCGGGGGCGACGGGGCCGTGGGATAGTTGCCCGGGTCGAGCTGGGAAGCGTTGACCGGGGCCGGCGCGGTTGCCGGCGATTGGGGGGCGGGCCGCGCGGTGCCCGCGACGGTCGCATCGTGGCAGCCCACCAGGACGGCGGCGAGCAGCGCCGCGAGTGCGAGCGGTTTCGTGTGTGGCGCTGGGCTTTTCACTTCACTCACCATGCTTGCTCATGGCTTGCAGATCTTCCAACCGTCTTCGAGTCTGAGCGGCAGGCTCACCGAACGGAACCCCAAGGCCTCATTCTGGGCGTCCATCGTGGCGGTGGCCGTGTCGCCGGTGACCGCGACCGAGGTGACCTTGACCGTGGTGAGCCCGTTCTGTACGCGGGTCTTCTTCAGGTAATCCATGGTGGGCCCGGTGAACTCGACCCGCATCGCCGTGCACATCAATTCGGTGTAGGCGTCCCAGTTCTGGGTGTTGTAGGCGTCCTGAAATGCCATGACGGTCTGGCGTATCTGGTCCTCGGCGGACTCCGTCGTCGGCGCCGGCGGGGCGACGGACGGGTTGGGCGCGGCCCCCACCGACGCCGGGGTGGTGGTGCGTGGCGACACCGCGGTGCCGCCGGTCACCGTCGAGCAGGAGGCGGCGCTGGCGGCGATGGCCAGCGCGGCGGCGACCGTGGCGACTTTCGTTGTCGTGGTTGTCATTTCACCCCTCATTGGCGCGGCACCTTGGCGGCGGTCGCGGTGACGAGGGCCGCGACGTCGGCGTCACCGGCGGCGCGGCATTGCCGGATGTCGATGAGGACGTTGCCGCGCACCTGGATCCCGTGCTGACACGAGCCGCCGCCGCGCAGGGTGGCGGTCAGGGTGAGCACGCCGGAGGTGGTGGTCGGCTGGCCGAACTCCCATGCCTGGCCGGGAGCGCCCGGTTGGGTCACCGTGACCGTCTTGCCGCCGCACAAACCCCACTGCCCGCGCTGCATGATGTAGAACGGCCCGGCCTTGTCCGGCGGGAACGCGAGGACGGCCTGGGTGACGCTGTCCTGCCACTCCGTCTCGTTCAGCGCCCGCAGGTCCTGCACGGCCACGCCGGTGTAGGCGCTGGGGCCGTACGTCGCCTGCTGCGCGGGCGCCCACGCGCCGACGCACTGCGGGTTGTCGAGGGTCGCGGAGTCGTCCAGCAGGGTGGCGCCGTCGCGTTCGAGGACCAGCGGTCCCCCGCCGCTTCCGCTCGGAATCTGCGCGGACGTCAGCAGGATGGAGCGCAGCTGGGCGGCCGCGACGTTGGTCGCCGGCGGGCCCTGCGCGGCCGCCGGCACCGTGCCCGATCCGGGGGCCGCGCCCGGCCCCGGGCCCGAATTCGCCGGCCCGCCGTCGGGCCAGGCCACCACGGTGACCGCGGCGGCGATCAACGCGACGCCGCCCACCGCGGCGCCGATCAGGGCCCGCCGACGCCGGCGCTTGGGCGGGCGTCCGGGCCCCTGCGCCATCGTGCGCGGTCCGCCGTGCTGCCACCAGGGCGGAGCCGGGGAGCCGACGGGGGCGGGCCCGACCGCCCCCCTGGGCACCGGCGGCAGCGGCGCGCGCCGCATGGGGTCGCGCAGGGCGCCGGCGGCGGCCTCGGCGAGCGCGCCCGCCGAACCGAACCGGGCCGCCGGGTCCTTCGCCATGGCCGTGGCGATCACCGCGTCCAGGGCGGGCGGCAGCGACGGCACCGCGTCGGTCACCCGCGGTGGCGGGCTGAACAGGTGCGCCATCATCACCGCGGCCGCGCCGTTGGTGGCCGGGAACGGCGTCTGGCCCGTCAGCAGCCGGAACAGCGCGCAACCCAGCGAGTAGATGTCGACACGGCCGTCGATGGGCGCGTTCGACAGCACCTCGGGCGCCGCGTAGGCGACGGTGGCCATCACCGAACCGGTCGCGGTGAGCCCGACGTCGTCGAAAGCGCGGGCAATTCCGAAGTCGCCCAGCAGGACTCGCTCGTCGGGGCCCGCGGGGCCCGACAGCAGGAAGTTGCCCGGCTTGATGTCGCGGTGCACCACGTTGTGGGCGTGGGCGAAGTCCAGCGCCCTGGCGACCTGGGCGACGATGTGCACGGCGCGCTGCGGGGCCATGGTCCCCTCGCGCAGCGCGGCGTCGGCGTCGATGCCGTCGACGAACTGCATCGCGATCCATAGCTGGCCGTCCTCGGTTTGCCCGCGGTTGTAGACCGAGACGATCTGGGGGTGCTCGAGGGAGGCGGCCGTATCGGCCTCGCGTATGAATCGGGCCCGAAAGTCGGGGTCACGCGACAGTTCGGCCGAGAGCACCTTCAGCGCGGTCTGGCGCGGCAGGCTGGGGTCGGCGGCCAAGTACACCGTGCCCATACCCCCGGTGCCGAGCACCCGCTCGATGCGGTACCCGCACACCACCGACCCGCTTGTCAGCACTCAAACACCCTACGGTCGCCCCCATATGTCCGTATTGCCAAACTAGACGGCCCGCGCGTGGGATTTGGTGATGGCCGCCGTTTCGTCGGTGAGCTTCTTGCCGATGACCCGGATCTGCCGCGCGCTCAACGGGCACAGCGGATGAACGGCCAGCATCAGGGCCACCTGCCCGCGGTCGTCGAACACCGGTGCGGCGATGGTGACCACCGGTTGCTTGCGCCGGCCGGGATTGTCGTCGGAGAGGAAGCCGATGGTGCTGAACTCGACCAGCAACTGGTCCAGGATATGCCGCACCGGGGTCGGCATCTCGTCGCTGTCGAGCGTGCCGACGACTTGGACGGCCTGCGCCAGCGCCGGCGTCGTCCAGTCGACGTCGAACCCGCGCTCCCGGGTGTGCGCCAAGACGCGCTCCAGCCGCTCAACGCGGTCGGCGTTGGTCCCCGCGCCGCGGCGGACCCAGGCCCGCTGCTCCTCCTCGGTGTCCCAGGCGGCGAGTGCGACGCCGAACGGCGGCGCGTACGGGATCCGATCACCGGGGATGCCGGCCGGCTGGGTCGCGGGATCACCCTCAAAGGCGGTGACCACCAACGAATCACCGAATCGCTCGACCACCGAGCCGGCGTAGCCGACATCGCGCGACAGCCGCAGCGCCGCGTCGCGAGCGGCGTGCGCCAGCGGGCGCGCGGTGTCGGTGCGCGCGGCCACCACGGCCAGGGCGGGCCCGAGCGTGAACGTCTTCGCGACGGGATCGCGGCTGGCCCAGCCGCGGTCGCACAGGGTCTTCAGGATCGCGTGTGCCGTCGCCTGGGTGAGATCGAGCTCGCGCGCGATGTCGGAGAACCGCAGCCGCGCGTGCGCGGACCGGGCCAGGAGCTCGACGACGTCGAGCACCCGGGAGGTCGGCGCCGAGGGCGATCCGCGAATGCCTTGACTCCCTTACGTCGAAATTCATACAGTGATCGCGAGCATTCGAGATTCTATATCGATTATTCGAGAAAATAAATGAGGTTGGTTCCTTGCGCGCAGTGGTGTTGAGAGACGGCCGGCTACAGGTCCGGGAGACGCCGGACCCCAAGCCGGGCACGGGCGAATTGCTGCTGCGGACGCTGAGCACCGCCATTTGCGCGTCCGACGTGCACTTCATGGACCACCCCGAATTGGCGATCGACGACCCGACCGGCCGTTCGCTGTATGACGCCGACCGCGACATCGTGCTCGGCCACGAGTTCGTCGGCGAGGTCGTGGGGCACGGGCCGGGATGCACCGAGCAGTTCGCGGTCGGCACGCGGGTGACGTCGATCCCGATTCGCCTGGTCGACGGGGGCGCGGGCGGCGTGCGCATCATCGGTCAGCACCCGGAGGCGCAGGGCAGTTTCGGTGAGCTGCTGGTGATTTCGGAGACGGCCGCCAAACCGGTGCCGGGGGACGTCTCCAGCGACGCCGCCGCGCTGACCGATGCGTTCGCCGTCGGCGAGTTCTACGTGCGGTCGGCGCAGCTGCAGCAGGGCGAGATCCCCGTCGTCGTCGGCGCCGGGGCGATCGGCCTCTCGGCGGTCGCCGCGCTGGCCGCCCGCGGCATCGAGCCGATCATCGTGGCCGACTACAAGGCCGACCGCCGCGAGCTCGCGCGTGACCGCTTCGGCGCGCACGTCCTCGTCGACCCCGCCGAGACGTCGGCGTTCGACGCGTTCCGCAACGTTCGCGCCGAACGCGGAATGCCCGGCCCCGCCGTGGTATTCGAGTGTGTCGGCGTCGCGGGCCTGTTGCAGAACATCGTCGAGTCGGCCGAAATGGCCACCCGGATCTACTGCGCGGGCGGCTGGTACACCGGCGACACGCTGGACGTCACCACCGCCACGCGCCAGGGCGTCACCATCCAGTTCGGCGGCGGCCCCCATCCGCAAGACTGGTACGGAACGCTGGAGGCCATCGCGTCGGGACGCCTGGACCCGCTGCCGAGCGTGGGCAAGATCATCGGTCTCGACGAGGTCCCGGAAGCGCTCGAACTGGCCCGCAGGTCCGACGGGCCGCCGCGCATCGTGGTGCATCCGAACGGGGACGTCCGATGACCGAACGAGAAGACCGCCAAGACATCTCGGATCTCCTGGTGCGCTACGCCACCGGGATCGACCGGCGTGACTGGCCGCTGTTCCGGACCGTGTTCACCGACGACTGCGAACTCGACTACGGCGTGATCGGCGCGTGGCAGGGCGTCGACGCCGTCGCGGAGTTCATGGAGCAGGTGCATGCGATGGCGGGGCACACCATGCACCGGCTGAGCAACCTGGCCATCACGCTCGACGGCGACAGGGCGACCGCCCGCACGTACATCGACGGGCTGATCATGGCCGGCGACAACGCATCCGGCGTCAACGCGATCGGCTTCTACGACGACGAGATCGTCCGCACCGAGGGCGGGTGGCGCATCGCGCGCCGCCGCTACACCCAGGTGCGGCTGGTCACGGTGGGGGGCAGTTGAGGTGACGTTTGCGACCAAATACGGGCCGTGGGCGCTGGTCGCCGGGGCCTCCGACGGCCTGGGCGCTGCGTTCGCCGCAGGACTCGCCGAGCGCGGCGTGAACGTCGTGCTGCTGGCCCGCCGCCAATCGGTGCTGGAACGGGTTGCGGCACAGATCAACTCGCAGTTTCCGGTCGAAGCGCGGACCCTGGCGATCGACCTCGCCGAGCCCGGCGCGGCATCCGCGATCGTTGCGGCCACCGGCGATCTCGAAATCGGGTTCCTGGTGTACTGCGCCGGCGCCGACCCGAACTTCAAGCCGTTCCTCGATGTCCCGCTCGAAGCGGCCGAGGCGATGGTGCAGCGCAACTGCCTGGTGCCGATGCAGTTGTGCCACCACTTCGCCCCCGCGATGGTGGCGCGCGGCAGCGGCGGCATCGTCATCTTCGGGTCCGGCGCCGGGCTGGCCGGGGGCCCCAACATGGTCGCCTACGGCGCCTCCAAGGCCTTCGACATGGTGTTCGCCGAAGCGCTGTGGGCCGAACTGCATGACAAGGGCGTCGACGTCCTGGGCCTCATCCTGGGCAAGACCAACACGCCCGCGTTGCGCGAACTCGAGCACAGTCGCGGGCAGATCAGCTCGCCCGACGACGTGCCGCCGGGAGCGGCCGCGGTGGAGGACGTCATCGCCGAGGCGTTCGCGAACCTGACCAACGGCCCGACCTGGATGGTGGGCGAGGACATGCGCGCCGCCGCGCAGCTGATGGGGTCGCTGACCCGCAACCAGGTCGTCGAACTGATGATTCAGGCCAGCGCCGCGGCGATGGGCCCCGGGGGCTAACCGGGCGCGCGCCAAGAGATCAGCGCGCGGCCGTAGAGCAGACGGCGGATGCGAGCCCCGGGCAGCGCCACGCGGACGTGGCGGCGCAGTTGTTGCAGGGTGTCCCCGGGTGGCCACTTGATCGGAGCGGTGTGTTCCCACTTGCCCCTGAACCGGATGACGGCACCGCCTGCTGTCCAACTTGCCAAGTGCCACAAGCCGTTTCGGAGCGAGGGTTTGACGAAGGTGACCACGGCCAGGGTTCCACCGGGGCTTACCAGACCGGCGATGCGTTGCAGCGCCGCGCGGGTGTCGTCGATGTGATGTAAGGCGGCGTTGGAAAGCACGGCGTCGAAACCGCCGCGTGGGAGGTCGGCCGTCATGACGTCGCCCTGCACCCACACGATGGGCTCCGCGGCAAACCGGGCCCGGGCGCGTTGCAGGACGGGGCCATCGACGTCCAGCGCGGTGACGTCGGGCACCCGCCGCGTCAAGCGAGCGGCGAGGAACCCGTCCCCGCATCCGACGTCGAGGACCCGTCGGGCCGTCGGCGGAACCTTGGACGCCAGCAGCGCGTCGTAGTGAATGTTGATGTTCCACGGTTGTTCGCCGGAAGCCACCCCCAGAAACTAACCGCGCCACGCGCGAAACGGCCACCACAACGTCGTAGCTGGTTTGCCAAAGTTTCGGATCAGCCCGCCCGAACTTTCGGCGTCGACGCGAGTAACCAGCAAAGACAGGTGCGGGTTAGCCGCCGGCGCAGCGACCTGCGACGTTGCTGGCCGGGCGTGCGACCGGTAGCTTGGGAAAAGATAGTTCGCGACGGCAAAAGAGCCGTTTCCAGACCGGCACCCCCTCCGATGAAGTGAAGGATGACGATGCTGGCCGCAGACAGGCCCGTTGCCGCAGCACCCACCACACCACGCGCGCGGCGGCTCACCTTGATCCGTTCGGGGCTGATCACCGCGGTATTCATCGCCCCGGCGGTCGTGGTCCGGATCGCCGGCCTGCACGCGGATCCGGTCGCCGCCCTGCTGATCTTCGGGGCGGCGGTGGTGGCGGCGAGCTTCCTGCTCGCGTGGGCCGCCGAGGCCGCCCAGATCGACGTCTCGGGCGGGCTGGCGATCGCGGCGCTGGCGCTGGTCGCGGTGCTGCCCGAGTACGCCGTCGACCTCTACTACGCCTACGCCTCCGGCCACAACGCCGTCTATACCCAGTACGCCGCCGCCAACATGACCGGATCCAACCGGTTGCTGATGGGGTTGGGTTGGCCGGTGGTGGTGTTGGTCAGCATCCTGGTGGCGCGAAAAGTTGGCGCCGGCAAACCCACCGGCCTGGCGCTGGAGCCCGCCAATCGCGTCGAACTCGGGTTCCTGTTGTTCGCCGGCGTGCTCGCATTCGCCATTCCGGCGAGCGGCGAAATCCACCTCGGGGTGGGTCTGGTGCTGCTGGCCTGGTTCGGCTTCTACCTCTACAAGGTCAGCCACGGCGACGTCGAGGAGCCGGACCTCGTCGGCACCGCCGCCGCGCTGGGCGAGCTGCCCGATCGCGGCCGGCGGATTGCGGTGATCGGGCTGTTCGCCGTGTCGGGCGCCGTGATCCTGCTGTGCGCAAAGCCGTTCGCGGACAACCTGGTTGCCGCCGGTACCGAATTGGGCATCGACCGATTCCTGCTGGTGCAGTGGCTGGCCCCGCTGGCGTCCGAAGCCCCGGAGTTCATCATCGCGGTCATCTTCGCCAGCCGCGGCAAGGGCACGGCGGCCATCGCCACGCTCATCTCGTCGAAGGTCAACCAGTGGACGCTGCTGATCGGTTCGCTGCCGGTGGCCCACCTGCTCGGCGGGGGCGGGTTCTCGCTGGTGCTCGATTCCCGCCAGGCCGAGGAAGTGCTGCTGACCGCCACCCAGACCTTGATGGGGGTCGCGCTGATCCTGGGGCTGCGCTTCCCCCGCGCCGCGGCGTGGGCGCTGCTGGCGTTGTTCCTCGTGCAGTTCCCCCTGGTCTCCACGCAGCAGCGGCTGGTGCTGTGCGCGATCTACACCGCGCTGGGCGTCGCCGGGCTGATCTTCAACCGCGGTCACCTGGTCGCCACCGTCCAGGCACCGTTCGTCGGGAGGGCGATTCGGCACAGCGGTCACCCGCACCATGCGCCCGAGGATTAGCTCCCAGCAACGCATCGATACCGAGTTTTCCGCTGGTAAGCCACCGATTCGTGCCGATTGGGTTATGGTGCTCGCGTGGCTCGGGCATCCCAAGCCGGACTGGCGTGCGTGCCGTGCGGCGCGCAGTTGCGCGCCACGGCGAAGTTCTGCGACGAGTGCGGCGCGCGGGTTGGTCCGTCGGACAAGCCGGCGGAATACAAGCAAGTGACAGTGCTGTTCGCCGACGCCGTGCATTCGATGGACATCGCCGCCGCCGTGGGCGCCGAACGGTTGCGCGAGATCATGGCCGAGTTGGTGGAGCGGGCCTCGGCGGTAGTGCATCGATTCGGCGGCACGGTGGACAAGTTCACCGGCGACGGGATCATGGCCGTGTTCGGCGCACCAATCGCCCTGGAAGACCACGCTTTCCGAGCGTGTCTGGCGGCCCTGGGGCTGCAGGATGAGGCCGCCCGCCTCGCCGCCGATGTCCGCGCCCGCGACGGCGTCGACCTGCGGCTGCGCGTGGGCCTCAACTCCGGCCGGGTGATCGCCGGCGAAATCGGTTCGGGTGCACTGGGTTACACCGCGATCGGCGAGCAGGTAGGCATGGCCCAGCGGATGGAATCGGTTGCGCCACCCGGTGGGGCGATGCTCAGCGAGTCGACGGCCCGGCTGGTCGAAGACACCGCGACCCTCGCGGCGTCGGAAAACGTCCGCATCAAGGGATCCGAGGCTCCGGTGCCGGCCCGCCGCCTGATCGCGGCCGGCAGCGATCGGCGCAGCAGAACGGACCCGCGGTTGGTGGGCCGCAGCTGGGAACTCAACACCATTGCCGGCCTTCTCGACGAGGCCATCGGTGGGACCGGCTGCGTCATCGGTGTCGTCGGCCCGGCGGGCATCGGTAAGAGCCGCACCGTCCGTGAATCGGAAGCGCTGGCGAAACGCCGTGGCATGGAAGTCTTTACCACCTGCTGCGAGTCCCATACCAGCGACATCCCGTTCCACGCGGTGACGGGGCTATTACGGGCCGGCCTCGGGGTCGACGGGCTGGCCGGCGAGGGCGCGCGGGCGCAGCTCCGGGCGCGGTTTCCCGCCGCCGACGCCGAGGATCTCTGGCTGCTCGACGACCTGCTCGGCGTCGCCGACCCCGCAGTCGACGCGCCCGGCGTCGAAGGCGACGCCCGGCGGCGTCGCCTCACCGCGCTGGTCAACGCCGCATCGCTGGCCCGGACCGAACCCGTGCTGTACGTGATAGAGGACGCCCATTGGATCGACGAGGTCAGCGAGTCGATGTTGGCCGACTTCATGGCGGTGATTCGGCAAACCCCCTCGATGGTGCTGATCACGTACCGACCCGAGTACCGCGGCGCGTTCACGGCGATCCCCGGGGCGCAGACGATCGCCCTGCGGCCGCTCAACGCGGCGCAGACGATGGCGCTGATCGGTGAGTTGCTCGGCACCGATTCCTCGCTGGGCGAGCTGACCGGCGTCATCGCCGAACGCGCCGGCGGCAACCCGTTTTTCGCCGAGGAGATCGTCCGGGACCTCGCCGAACGGGGCTCGATTCACGGCGAGCGCGGCTCCTACCTGCTGCGCGGCGACGCTTCCGACGCCGCGGTGCCGGCCACGCTGCAGGCCGTCATCGCCGCGCGCATCGACCGCCTCAGCGCCGCGGCCAAACGCACGCTCGGCGCCGCGGCGGTCATCGGCTCACGGTTCAGCCCGGATCTGGTTGCCGCCCTGGGCATCGACCCGGCCATCGATGAGTTGGTCGCGGGTGAACTGGTCGATCAGGTCGGCTTCAGCCCGCGGGTCGAATACGCGTTCCGGCATCCGCTGATCCGTTCCGTCGCCTACGAATCGCAACTGAAGTCGGATCGGGCCGAGCTACACCGGCGACTGGCCGCCGCAATCGAGCAGCACGAGCCGGGTACGGCCGGCGAGAACGCGGCGCTTATCGCTGAACATCTCAAAGCGGCGGGGGATCTCGTCGCGGCGTTCAACTGGTACATGCGCGCGGGTGAGTGGCTGACCCACCGCCACATCACCGCGGCCCGGGCCAGCTGGCGGCATGCCTGCGACATTGCCGATCAAGTCCCACACACGGTCCCCGAGCGCGGCGCGATGCGGATCGCCCCGCGAACGTTGTTGTGCGCCAGCGCCTGGCTGGCCGGCGGGAGCCTGGCCGACACCGGGTTCGACGAACTGCGCGAGCTGGCCAGTGCCGCCGGCGACAAGGTGTCGCTGGCGATGGCGATGGCGGGTTGGGTACCGGCGCTGATCGTGCATGCCCGATTCCGCGAAGCCTCGGACTTGGCTTCCGAACTCGTGAGCCTGCTCGAGTCGATCGGCGACCCAACGCTGACGCTCGGGTTGCTCTATGGGCCCCTCTCCGCCAAGCTCCAATGCGGCGAGGTCGCCGAGGCCCTGCGCCTGGCGCAACGGATGATCGAGCTGGCCGAGGGCGACGCCACCCGAGGCAACCTCATCATCGGATCTCCGTTGGCAGGCGCCATCATGCTGGGCGGTTGCGCACGATTCTTCTTGGGGGACCAACGTTGGAGAGCCGATGTGGACCGGGCCGCCACCATGGTCCGTTCGTTCGAGCCGACGATGCGCGCGTTGATGCTGCTATTCAAATACGCGGGCGTGCCTAACGGGGCGTGGGTGCCGGACGCAGCGGACCTACAGGAAACGGGTGAGGTCCTGGAAATCGCGGAACGATCCGGCGACGATCTGACGCTCGCCTGCGCTCGGCATGTGCACGCGATCGTGCTCTTGACCCACGGCGGACCGCGACGCGCCGAGGCCTTTCCCCTGTTGGCCGCCGTCCGGGAAGCCGCCCTGCAAGAGCGCTATACCCTTCTGGCGGCCACCTACGCTGATACATGGGTCGCCAAGGAGAAGGTCCGTACCGGCGATCTCGACGGCGCGATCGAATTGCTGAGCCCCGCGGTCGAACGCGAATACGCCTCTGGGGACATGACTGTGCGCGCGGCGACCGTCGCCGATCTGGTGCAAGCACTGCTGCGCCGGGGCGAGCCCTCGGACATCCGGGAGGCACAGGCCGCCATCGATCGGCTGGCGGCGGTGCCTACCGAACCCGGTTTCGTTCTGCATGAGTTGTGGCTGTTGCCGATGCGGGCGTGGGAGGCGCAGGCCCGCGGTGACGAGGTGTCCTATCGCGACTTGCGCGACCGCTACCGCGAGATGGCGAATTCGCTTGGCCTCGAGGGGCATATCGCCTGGGCGCGGGAAATGGTGTAACCCGACTCCGCCCGGGTTCACGCTACGTATACGGTCCAGGTATGAATCGAGTATCGGTGATCACCGGCGGTGCGGGCGGCATGGGCCTGGCCACCGCCAAGCTCGTCGGCCGCGACCACACTCTGGTCCTCTGCGACGTCCGGCAGGACCGGCTCACGGCCGCGGGCACGACCCTGCAAGACCTCGGGATCACTCCGACGATCGTCAACTGCGATGTCACCGACCGGGGCGCGGTTGCCGACCTGTTCGACACCGCGACCGGCCTCGGCACGCTCGCCTCCGTCATCCACACCGCGGGGGTCAGCCCGAGCATGGGTTCCGCCGACTACGTCATGCGGACCAATGCCATCGGCACCGTGAACGTCGACGAGGCGTTTTACGCCATAGCCGAGGAGGGCGCCGCGATCGTCAACGTGGCATCGATGGCGGCGCACATGCTGCCCGCGGAAATGATTCCGACAGCACAATTTCCGGTGGCGCTCGACGATCCCGATGCATTCATGGACGCCATGGTGGGCGCGTGCGACATCGTTCCCGAGGATCTCCGGCCCGGCATCGCCTACGCCCTGAGCAAGAGCTTCGTGCGGTGGTACAGCCAGGCCCAGGCCGAGCGGTTCACCGCCCGCGGCTTGCGCATCGTCTCGGTGTCCCCGGGGTCCATCGACACCGAGATGGGCAGACTCGAGGAGCAGGCCGGCGCCGGCGCGATGGTCGCCGATGCCGCGGTGCCGCGGTGGGGCAAGCCGGAGGAGATGGCCGAGCTACTCGCCTTCTGCGCCAGCGACAAGGCCGGTTATCTCACCGGCACCGACATCCTCAACGACGGCGGGGTGGTCGCCTCGATGACGGAGCGCGCCAGGGCGGCCGCGGCCAAGGGGTAGCCGCACCCGTCACATCAGTCGCGCGCGTCCCTGCGGGCTTGGCACAACATCTTCTCCAAGTCGATGTCACATGCGACATCACGTTTTTCATCGCGACATGCCCGCGCCCCACGGCACCCGAGTGGCCGGCGTGACGACATGCACCCACTCCCGGGGCCGCAGCCGCCAGGTGCGGCGCGCGTATTCCAGCTCGGTGTAGGGCCACTGCGTCACGATCCGGCCGGTGGGCGAGCGGAAATAGCTGTCGCACAACGTCCAGACCGTGCGCTCCAGGTCCGCGGAAAGCCGCTCGTTGTAACGCCTTTCGGCTTCGGCGCGCACGTCGACGTACCCGCCCCGGCGCGCCACCCGGCTCACCGCGCTGGCCACCAGCCGCGCCCCGGCCTCGAGGATGTAGACGATCGAGTTGCCGCCCTGGTTGGTGTTGGGGCCGTACAGCATGAAGAAGTTCGGGAAGCCGCCGACCGCGACGCCCAGGTAGGCGCTGGGGTCGGCGCCCCAGCGCTCGTGCAGCCGCCGCCCGTGGGTCCCGATGACCTCGATGCCAGACAGGTATCGGGACGTCTCGAATCCGGTGGCCAGCACGATCACCTCGGCGTCGACGGACCGGCCGCCCGCGGTGATCACCGATTGCTCGGCGATCCGCGCGATCGGCTCGGTGACCAGCTCGACGTTGTCCGCCTGCAGCGCCCGGTAGTACTCGTCGCCCAGCAGCACCCGCTTGCAGCGGAACGGATAGTCCGGCGTCAGCGCGCGCCGCAGCGCCGCGTCGGCCACGGTGCGCTCCAGGAACGACGACGCGACCTGGGTGCGGGCGGCGACCACCGGATCGTCGGCGAAGGTCGCCGTGTTGTCGTGCTGGAACTTCCAGATCCGCCAACGCGTGCGGCGCACCGCCAGGGGATCGCGCCGGAATCGCGCCAATTCGCTTGCGCTGTAAGGCCGGTCGTCCTTGGGCACCATCCACGGCGGGGTCCGCTGAAACACCGTCACGCGCCGCGCGGTCTTGGCGAGCTCGGGAACGACCTGCACCCCGCTGGCGCCGGTGCCGATCACCGCCACCTTCTTGCCGGCCAGCTCGACGCCGTGGTCCCATCGCGCGGTGTGCATGAGCGCGCCGCCGAATCCGCTCAGGCCCTCGATGTCGGGCAGCTTCGGCGATCCGAACAGCCCGACGGCGCTGACAACGACGTCGACGCGCAACGTCTCCGCTTGGCCGGCGCGGTCCACTTCGCAATCCCAGCTTGATGTATGGGAGTTCCAGCGCACGACACACACCTTCGTGCCGAGCATGAGGTGGCGGCGCAGGTCGAAGTCGTCGGCCACGGACTCGAGGTACGCCAGGATCTCGGGCTGCCGGGCGTAGGTGCGGGACCAGGACTTGTTGGGCGCGAAGGAAAACGAGTACAGGTGGCTCTGAATGTCGCACGCCGCGCCGGGGTAGGTGTTGCGCCGCCAGGTGCCGCCGACCCCGTCGGCGGCGTCGATGATGACCAGGTCGTCGATGCCGGCGCGGCGCAGCGCCACGGCCGCGCCGAGGCCGCCGAAGCCGGCGCCGATGATCGCCACCTTCGGTGGGCGCCGGCGCCGTGTCGCCGCCCGTATCCGGCCGATCACGTACCTCATAGACCGGTCCCGCGGATCTGGAAGCCGTCCAGGTCCCCGTCCGCCCGCCACGCCTCGAGAATGTCGGCGTATTCGGTTGGCGCACCGATGAAGAAGCTGCCCTGCCGGGTCTTGGCGTCGGCCTTTCCCTCCCGGTTGTAGTAGCCCGGGGTGCACGTCCTGGCCCGCTCGGCGGTCGCGGCGGAGCGGGCCACGACCATGTCCACCCAAGCGGCCTCGGCGGCGGGTGACGCCTCGATTTCGGTCACGCCGCGCTCCAGCGCCCAGGCGATGATCCACGCGGCGTGGGTCGCCTGCACGTCCAGCAGGTAGGGGAAGTTCACCGTGAGGCCCGCCTGTGCGATGCTTTCGATGAAGCAGTTCGGGAAACCGTTGGCGCACAAGCCCTGGAAGGTGCGCACGCCGTCGCGCCAGCGGTCGGTCAGCGTGTCGCCGCCGCGGCCGATCAGCTCGAACCCGGTGCGCCGGCAGTAGTCGGTGCCCACCTCGAAACCCGTCGCGAAGATCAGGCAGTCGAGTTCGTAAGTGACTCCGTCGACGACGACGCCGGCTTCGTCGATGCGTTCCACGCCGCGGCCTCGCGTGTCGACCAGGGTGACGTTGTCGCGGTTGAACGTCTGCAGATAGTCGTCGTGGAAACAGGGCCGCTTGCAGAAGTAGCCGTACCACGGCTTGAGCGCCTCGGCGGTGGCGGGATCGGCCACGATCTCGTCGACTCGTGCCCGGATCTCCTCCATCTTGGCGAAGTCGGCGAGTTCGATGTTCGGTGCGCCGGCGCCGTCATGGCGCATGACCGGGAGCTTGCGCGTGATGCTCGTCCAGGCGTCGGCGACCAGGTCTTCGTCGGCCTGCCCGCCGGCGGTCAGGACCTGGAAGTTGCGGATGCGCTGGTGCTGCCAGCCGGGCGGTAATGCGTTGGCCCACTGGTAATCCGTGGGCCGGTTGGCGCGCACGTCGACCGACGACGGCGTGCGCTGGAAGACGTAGAGGTGTTGTGCGGCAGCGCCGAGGTGCGGCACGCACTGGATTGCGGTGGCCCCGGTGCCGATGATGCCGACGCGCCTTGTCGCCAGGTTCTCCAGCTGCTCGCCGGTGTAGCCGTAGTCCCAGCGGCTGGTGTGAAAGCTGTGCCCGCGAAAGCGGCCGAGGCCGTCGATGCCCGGCAGCTTGGGCTTGGCCTGATAGCCGTTGGCCATCGAGACGAACCGGGCCCGCATCTCGTCGCCGTGGTTGGTCCGGATGATCCAGCGGGAAGTCGCTGCGTCCCAGCGTATCTCGTGCACGTCGGTGCGCAGGCACGCGTCGCGGTAGAGGTCGTAATGCTCGGCGATGCGCCGGCAGTGCGCGAAGATCTCCGCTCCCTTGGCGTACTTGTCGGCGGGAATGTAGCCGAGCTCCTCCAGCAGCGGCATGTACACGTAGGACTCGACGTCACAGGCGATCCCGGGATAGCGGTTCCAGTACCAGGTGCCGCCCACGTCGGCGGCCCGGTCGATGAGCCGCACGCTTTCGACGCCGAGCTCGCGCAACCGCGCCCCCGTCAGCAGCCCGCCGAAACCGGCGCCGATGACCGCGACGTCGATCTCGTCGGTGAGGGACTTGCGGGTGAACGTTCCGTCGGCCCAGGGGTCGTCGGCGAATCGGGCGAAGGCACCGGCGGTCTCCACGTACTGCGCGATGCCGTCGGGGCGCAGCCGTCGCGCCCGCTCCTCGGCGTACTTCCGTCGCAGCGCGTCGACGTCGAACGCCGCGCCCACGGTCTCGGTCACGGCCTCGACTATATAATCAATCATTTGATCATATGGCCTACTTTCGCGCCGAGACTGCGCTCAGCGCGTGGATGTGGGCGTTTTGCTCGCTCTGGACGCAGTTTCGGCGCCAGAACCCAACAGCGTCCCCCGTATCAGCTGCTTGGCCGCGGCCAGGGCCGCGTGGTGTTCGTGCGGCGGCAGCGACGCGCCGAGTTCGGTCAGGCCGTAGATCAGCGAGTAAACGGCTTCTACGGCGCCCCGGTCGGCGCTGCCGATGATGCCCTCGATGATGTCGCGGAATGCGGTGAACCCCCTGTCACCGCTCTCGGCGCGGATCGCCCACTCGAACGCCGCGAGGTCGGGGTACTCGCGCATCAGGCGGCCGGATTCGTCGAGGACCGCTTCGATGCGGTCGACGACGTCGCCAGGACCCGCGGCGGCTTGACGCAGCCGCGGCAACGCGACATCGGTCCTGGCGGCGACGGCCGCCTTGATCAACTCCGACTTGTTGGGGAAGTAGTTGTACAGGCTGGCGCTGGTCACCTGTGCCGTGCGGGCGATCTCGCGGATGGTCGCCCGCGAGTAGCCCACCCGGGCCACACAGCGCATGGTGGCGGCGATGATTCGGCGACGGGTCTCCTCGCCGCTGGCGCCGACGGGGCGGCCGAGCTGCGCCCGCGTGGATGTCCTCACCCGTGTGAATATAATCGGGCGATCGATTAAAGCTCTGGCGCGGAGGTGCGCGGTGAGTGTGGGTCGCCCCGCGGGCGCCGACGGTGAGCGGACCCGGGCACGGATCCTCGGCGCGGCGATGCGCTGCGTCGCCGAAGTGGGCTACTCCCAGGCGACGATTCGCGAGATCGCCAAGGCCGCCGACATGACCAGCGGCAGCCTGTATCACTATTTTCCCAACAAGTCCGAGTTGCTCACCGCGACCGTCGGCGAGGTCGACGAGATCGCGGCCCCGAGGCTGCGGGCCGCGGCGGCGCGCGGCGACGACGTCGTCGCGCGCGTCGAGGCGGTGTTCGACGAGTTGGGCCGGCTGCTGCGCGAATATCCCCACCTGGCCGCGTTCGACCGGGCAATGCGCGCCGAGGGATCGGCCCACCCGCGCGGCGGCCGGGTGCGCCACGCCGGGCCGAAAGCGTTGCGCGACATCATCGATGAGCTCGTCCAGGGCGCCCGGGACGCGCTGCCGCCCGGCACCGAGCCCGACGCTGCGGTCAACGCGATCTACGCGCTGGCCCGCGGCCTGACCGAGCGGGCGGCCACCCTGGCACCCGAGGCCTATGCGGCCGCGCTGGGTTCGGCCAAGGAATTGATCAGGGGAACGCTTTTCGCGCCGCCAGCGCGTCGCCGAGGTCCTTGAGCAGGAACTGGCACGGCGGCGCCGAGGCCGCAACGAAATGAGACGCCTAGCAACGATTTCCGGCCCGGCCGCCTCAGCTGTCACATGCGTCTCCGCTTAGGCGACAACCCCGCCATCGATTGTGAATCGTGGGCTTCGATTGTGAAGCGTGGGCGGGATCCGAGCCGAAATCCCGCCCTACGTTCACTCCCAAAGCCATGGGCTCACAGTCAAATACCTGACCGCGGCGATGGCAGTGGGCCGGTGGAGCTGGGCCTTGCTATCGATTGTGAATCGTGGGCTTCGATTGTGAAGCGTGGGCGGCGCCCGGGCCGAAATCCCGCCCTACGTTCACTCCCAAAACCATGGGCTCACAGTCAAATGCCTGACCGGCGGCGATTACGTCGCCGAAGGCGAAACCACGGTGCAAAGATCGCAAAACTACCCGGCGTAGCGATCGTGCAGCTTGGCCAGCGTCGCCTCGATGCCCGCCGCGTTGCCCTTGCGGAAGCCCGTTCGCTCGTAGTACTTCAGGCCGTTCTTGATCGCGCCGGCCTGGCTGTAGTCGAACGTCTCGGTGACCCGCGTCCGCGTCGGCGAGAGCGACGCGAATTCCCACCGCCACCGATGACCCAACGGGTGGCGCCATTCGACCAGCTGATTCGGCTCGAGCGCGGTCACGGTGCTGGTGATGCGGTACGGCAGGCCGTACATCTTCATGTGCGTCGAGAACTTCGAGCCCACAACGAGTTCCGCCGGAACCTTGATGTTGTCGCGCACGGTGCCCGAGCCGTCCAGCTCGTGGTGGCGCCGCGGATCGGCGGCCATCGCGTACAGCTCCGCGGCGGGGGCCTCGACTTCGACCGACCGGCTCACCTGGCGGGGTCCCGCGTCGACGACGTTGACGGTCATGACGGTCTCCTTCCGCTGTCCGGTGAGTCGAGGCTACGCCTGACTCACTGCGACGGCTCCGCGAAGTTCGGGTCCCATGACGGCGACGGCTCGAACCGTGCGGGCCACAACCCGGATCTGGTGAGCCTGGCGACCTCTTCGCGGATCAGGACGCCGATCTTCGCGGCGAATTCGCGCGGCAGGTCCAGCTGGGATGTCGCGGCCACCCCGAGCTGCTGGGTCAGCCTCGGTTCGCAGATCGGCGCGTGGCGCAGCCGTCCCGCCTCGGCGTCGGCGACGCACGCGGCCGGCGGCAGCACCGCGTACCCGAGCCCCGCCGCCACCAGGCGCTTCGACACTTCGAGGGAATTGGTCGAAAACCGGGTCGTGATAGCGACTTTCAGGCGCAGGGCGGTGTTCTCCAGCGTGGTCCGTATCCCGATCTGTGCGCTGGGCATGACGAGCGGCAACCCGGCCAGGTCGGTGAAGCGGACCGGCCGGTCGGGCGAGAGATCCGAGGCGGGGCCGCCGACGAGGACGAGATCCTCGACCAGCAGGTGGCGGTAGAACAGCCGGTCGTCCGGCACCGGATGGATCACCGCGAGATCGACCGCGCCGCCGAGCATGCGTTGCACGAGGTCGTCGGTGTCGGCGACGGCGACGTGGAAGTGCACGTTGGGGAAGGCCGCGCCGAGGCTGGCCAACAGCGGCGCCGCCAGCACCCCGGCGGTCGTCGGCGGCATGCCCAACAACAATCCGCGCTCGATTCGCGCCAACGGCGACCCGGCGTACTGGACCGCGAGCTCCAGCTGGCGCAGCGGCCCGGCCGTCGAGGAGCGCAGGCGTTCGCCCTCCTCGGTGAGTTGCACGCCGCGGCGGGTCCGGTGGAACAACGTGATGCCGAGGTCCTCCTCGAGCAGGCGGACCTGACGGCTCAGCGCGGGCTGGGCGATGCCCAGCGCGGTGGCCGCCCGGGTGATCGAGCCCTCCTCCGCGATGCGCAGGAAGTACTTCAGCCGGTGGGTGTCCATCGCCTCCACATCTACCAGCCATACAAAATCGGCATGACTGATTTCCCGAATTGGTATTACCTGGCCGCCCCGATCCGGCCATATCGTCGGCGTTGCGATGCCGTCGCGGTCTGACAGCCAAGGGAGTTCGACGGTGACACTGCAAGACGAGCAGGACTGGGTGCACTGGGCAGACCATCGACGTCGCCGGCGGCCAGTGGATGGGCTGACGGCGTGCTGACCACCGGCGAGGTGCTGGACGAGGCGCAGGCGCAAACCGGGCTGGCCGACTTCGGCGAGGACACGTTTACCGAAGGCCTCGACATCCTGCTGTCCTCGCTGCGGAACGAGGCGCGGTTGCACGACCGCGGCCGCGCATTCCTGCATCAACGCATCGTCGGCTATCTGGCCCAACGCCTGCAGGTCGAGGACTGGTATCGGCGGCACCCCGAGATCGACGCGGTGGCCATCACGGCCCCGCTGATCGGATTGGGTTTGCCCCGAACCGGATCCACCGCGCTGTCGATGCTGCTGGCCCAGGACCCCGACGTGCGCTACCTGCGCCGGTGGGAGTCCTCGCAGCCCTGTCCGCCGCCCTCGACCGTGCGGGGTGTCGACCCGCGCATCCCCCCGGACAAGGGCGAAATGGTGGGCAGCCGCTACCACGTGCCCGCCGATACGCACGGCCCGATGGAATGCCATGAGCTGATGGCGCTGGATTTCAAGTCGCACCTGTTCCAGTCGTTCGCCGAAACACCGTCCTACTCTCAAGGTGGTTGGTGGACTCCGCGGACCTGACTTCGACATACCGGTATCAGCGCCGGGTGATGAAACTGCTGCAGTGGGGCGAGCCGCAACGACCGTGGCGGCTGAAATGCCCGTCACACGTGCTGTGGCTCGACGCCCTGGACGCCGCCTTTCCCGACGCGCGGTTCGTGATGACCCACCGCGATCCCACCGATGTCATCCTGTCGGTGGCCGACCTCTACGCCGACATCATCGGTTCGTTCAGCGCCGAGCTCGACCGCCCCTACATCGGTCGCCTCAACGTCGAGCACTGGTCTGTGGGCATGGAGCGAGCGCTGCGGTTCCGCGCCGGCGGCGCCGAAGACCGGTTCTACGACATCGATTTTCGGGCCATGCAGGCGGACCCGATCGGCGAGGTGACGGGTTTGTATGCGTGGCTGGGGGCCCCGGTCGGCGCGGAGTTCCGGGCGCGGATGCAAAGCTGGTGGTCGCAGGCGGCCACCGAGCGCGAGGCGAGCTCGCATGCCGACCCGGTCGAGTTCGGCATCGATTTCGACCAGGTGCGGCCCCGGTTTGCGCGGTATGTCGACAGCGCATCCCGGTGGACCGCCCGAACGTAGGAGGCACTGACAAGGATGGCCGTTGACCTGACCGGCGGTATCGACCCGTCGCGCGAATACGTGCTGGCCGAGCGCCCCGAGGATCCGGAAATGCGTGACTCCGTGAGCTTCTGGGTGATCGACGACCGCGGCGAGATCGGCCTGCCGCGCATCGGGATCGAAGCGGTGGGCGCCAACTGGGACGCGCACGACATTCAGGTCAACGTCGCCTTTCCCGACGGCCGCGTGTACCGGCTGCGCACCAACGGTCCCTCCCTGCCGGCCCAGGGACCCGACGGGCGGCCCACCGTGCTGGGCGCCGGCGGCCTTCAGTTCCGCTGCGTCGAGCCCTTCGCCGCCTGGACGATGTCCTACCAGGGCCCCGCGGTGCAGACCTCCTCGGCCGGCTTGATCGACGGCAACAAGGACGGCCCGACGGTGCACATCGGGTTTAACGTCGAGGCGACGATGGCCGTGCCGCCATGGGTGCAGGGCGCGTTGCGGCCCGACGCGGACACACAGCTGAAGACCACCTCCGTCGGTGCCATCATGGGCGGCCCGCGCTACGAGCAGTTGTTCACCGCCACAGGGGAATTCCGGGCGGGCGACGAGGTACGCGGCTTCACCGGGAGCGGGTTGCGGATCCGACGCACCGGAGCGCGCAAGCTCGCCGGGTTCTGGGGGCACTGCTGGCAGTCGGCCGTGTTCGCGAGCGGACGGGCGTTCGGCTATATCGCCTACCCGCCGCGTCCCGACGGCCTGCCGACGTTCAACGAGGGATACGTCTTCACCGGCGACGGCGGGCTTGTCGCCGCCCGCGCGGTGCGCGCGCCGTGGCTCACCCGGCTGCGACCCCCGGGCGAGGACGTCTCGCTGGTGCTGGAGACGGCAGGCGGCGGCGTCATCGAGATCGCCGGCGAGACCGTCCTTTCCACGCACGACGTTCACCACGACGACGACATGTACTCCATGCACGCGCTCAAGCAGGAGACGTCCAGCTTCCCCGCGGTGCAACAGGCCGGCGTGCGCTACAACTGGGATGGCGAGGTGTCCTACGGCATGCTCGAACGCTCCAACCCGCTCGACAAGATCGCGCGCGACTAGACCGCGATTAACACGGAAGGGAACCCAAACCGCAGATGAGCCCGTCACTCTCGGGAAAGGTCGCGTTGATCACGGGCGCCGCGCGGGGACAGGGCCGGGCCCACGCGGTGCGCCTGTCCGCCGAGGGCGCCGACATCATCGCGGTCGACATCGCCGGGCCGTTGCCCCCCAGCGTTCCCTACGACTCGCCCACGCCGGACGACCTGGCGGAGACGGCAAAGCTGGTGCGCGCCAACGGCCGGAAGGTCGTCACCGCGGCGGTCGACATCCGCGACTTCGACGCGCTCAATCCGCCGTCGACCGCGCGGTGGGCGAGCTGGGCCGTCTCGACGTCATCGTCGCCAACGCCGGGGTCTGCAGTCCGGCGCCCCCAGGCGTTCCGGGACACCATCGACACCAACGTGATCGGCACCTGGAACACCGTGATGGCCGGCGCGCACCACATCGTCGACGGCGGCCGCGGCGGGTCGATCATCCTGATCGGGTCCGCGGCGGCATCAAGACCTTCGGGGCTTGCACAAACCGTTGCTGCCCGAGGGCATCGCGCAGCCCGAGGACATCGCCGACGCCGTCGCCTGGCTGGCCTCCGATCAATCCAGGTTGGTCACCGCCACCCAGGTGTCGGTCGACATCGGCGTCGGTTACGTGTGATGCGCGGACGGACCGACACGACATTCGTCATCGCCGGCGGCGCCACCGGCCAGGTCGGGTACATCGGCGGCGGTTCAAACCTGCGGCAATGACAGAATGGCGCTGCCTGCGTTCGTTGCGGTGAGCACCGCCGAACGCGGGAATACCCCCTGGGACCGCAGCGTTGATCGGGAGCGCATACCCCCTGAGGGTATTGGCGGAGAGGAGCGTCATGGCGTCGAGCGAGTACCGGGTGACCGGGATGAGCTGCGGCCATTGTGAGGCGGCCGTGCAGGCCGAGGTGAGCCGCGTCCCGGGAGTGGACGGCGTGGACGTCAGCGCGCGCACCGGCAGGCTGGTCGTCGTGAGCTCGGCCCCGATCGACGCGAAGGCGATCCTGGAGGCCGTCGACGAGGCCGGTTACGAGGCGGTCCTGGTCGCGTGACAGCGGGTACCGATGCGGTGAACACCATCGAGCTGGAGATCGCGGGCATGACCTGCGCCTCCTGCGCGGCGCGCATCGAGAAGAAGCTGAACAAGCTCGACGGCGTCAACGCGCGGATCAACTACGCGACCGAGAAGGCCGCCGTCACCGTCCCGGCCGGATACGACCCGCGGACGCTCATCGCCGCCGTCGAAAACGCCGGCTATACCGCGGCGCTGCCCCGGCGCGAGGAGGCCCCTGACGAGGCCGAGCTGAAGTCGCTGCGCGCCCGGCTGGTCGCCGCGGCCGCGCTGGCCACCCCGGTCATCGCCCTGGCGATGGTCCCCGCGTGGGAGTTCCGCTACTGGCAATGGGTGTCGCTGGCGCTGGCCACACCGGTGATCGGGTGGGCGGGCCGCCCGTTCCATGCGGCCGCGTGGGCCAACCTCAAACACGGCGCCGCGACCATGGACACGCTCGTCTCGGTCGGGACGCTGTCGGCGTTCCTGTGGTCGGTGTATGCGCTGTTGGTGGGGACGGCCGGGCAGCCGGGCATGCGCCACGGCTTCGAGCTCACCGCCAACCGCGGGGACGGCACAGCCAACGTCTACTTCGAGGTCGCCGCGGGCGTCACCCTGTTCGTCCTGGCCGGCCGCTACTTCGAGAAGCGCTCCAAGCGGCGCGCGGGCGCGGCGCTGCGCGCCCTGATGGAGCTGGGCGCCAAGGACGTCGCGGTGCTGCGGGACGGCACCGAGGAGCGCGTCCCCGTCGCCCGGCTACGGGTCGGCGACGAGTTCGTGGTGCGCCCGGGCGAGAAGATCGCCACCGACGGGACCGTCGTCGCGGGATCCTCGGCCGTGGACGCCTCGATGCTCACCGGCGAGCCCGTCCCCGTCGAGGTCGGCGAGGGCGACCCGGTCACCGGCGCCACCGTGAACGCCGGCGGGCGCCTCGTCGTGCGGGCCACCCGCGTGGGCGACGACACCCAGCTCGCGCAGATGGCCAGGCTCGTCGACGCCGCGCAGTCCGGCAAGGCCCGGGTGCAGCGGATGGCCGACCGCATCTCCGGCGTGTTCGTCCCGGTCGTCATCGTCATCGCGGTGGTCACGCTCGGGGTCTGGCTGGCCGCGGGGTTCCCCGTCACGGCGGCGCTGACGGCCGCGGTCGCGGTGCTCATCATCGCCTGCCCGTGCGCGCTCGGGCTGGCGACGCCGACGGCGTTGCTGGTCGGCGGCGGGCGGGCCGCCCAGCTCGGCGTGCTCATCAAGGGGCCCGAGGTGCTCGAGTCGACCCGCCGGGTGGACACCATCGTGCTCGACAAGACCGGCACCGTCACCACCGGCAAGATGACCCTCGTCGACGCGATCGCCGCGCCGGGCACCGACCGTGACACGCTGCTGCGCTACGCCGGGGCCCTCGAGGACGCCTCCGAGCACCCCGTCGCGCAGGCGATCGCCAAGGCCGCCCGGTCCAAACTCGGCGCCCTGCCCCGAGCCCGGGATTTCGTCAACGAGGGCGGCAGGGGCGTGCGGGGCGAGGTCGACGGCCACGCCGTCGTCGTCGGGCGCGAAGAACTGCTCGCCGACGAGGGCGGGCGCCTCGACCCGCCGCTGTCTGCCGCCAAGGCCCGCGCCGAGGGGGACGGCCAAACCGCCGTCGCCGTGGGATGGGACGGTCGCGCGCGCGGGATCCTGGTCGTCGCCGACGCCGTCAAACCCACCAGCGCGGAGGCGATCCGGCAGTTCCGGGCACTGGGGCTGGCGCCGGTCTTGCTGACCGGTGACAACGAGACCGCCGCGAGGCGCATCGCCGACGAGGTCGGGATCGAACGGGTGGTCGCCGGGGTGTTGCCCGCCGACAAGGTCGCCGCCGTCGAACGCATGCAATCCGAGGGCAAGGTCGTCGCGATGGTCGGCGACGGCGTCAACGACGCCGCGGCCCTGGCCGCCGCGGACCTGGGGCTCGCCATGGGCACGGGCACCGACGTCGCGATCGAAGCCGCCGACCTGACGCTGGTGCGCGGCGATCTGCGCGCCGCGGTCGACGCGATCCGGCTCTCCCGGCGCACGCTGCGCACGATCAAGACGAACCTGTTCTGGGCCTTCGGCTACAACGTCGCCGCGATCCCACTGGCCGCGCTCGGCCTGCTCAACCCGATGCTGGCGGGCGCCGCGATGGCGCTTTCCAGCGCGTTCGTCGTCGGCAACAGCCTGCGCCTGCGGTCGTTCGCAACCACGACCCGCGACGATCCTGTGGGATAGTTGATCCGGCCCGCCGATCGGATTTAGCGAAGGTCATCACCGTTGCCTCATTTCGTCGAACAGCTGTCCCTGCTGCACGGCTGGTTGCCGGTGGCGGTGCAGGCGCTCGCGCTGGTGGCGGCCGTGGCCGCGATCGGAGTGCGGCGGCGACGCTGGCGGGGCTGGGCCCTCGCGGTGGCCCTGGGCGTCGCGGCGCTGGCCACGGCGCTGGCCTACTGGTACATCACGTCGATCGGTTTGGCCGGGGACCCGGCGCCGCTGTCGCTGTGGCTGTGGATCGCGATGAGCGGGCTCGCGCTCGCGGTGCTGGTGCTGGGTTGGCCCGGTGCGCGCTGGTGGCGCCGCGGGGTGGCGGTGGTGTCGGTGCCGCTCTGCGCGCTGTGCGCGGCATTGGCCCTCAACGGCTGGGTCGGTTATTTCTCCACGGTCGCGGCCGCATGGAATCAACTGACATCGCAACCGCTGCCCAATCAGATCGACCGCTTGAGAGTCACCGCGATGCAGCTCGAGCACACCAAGCCGGCCAAGGGCGTCGTGGTGCCCGTCAACATCGACGCCGACGCCTCGCACTTCCCGCACCGCCAGGAACTGGTCTATCTGCCGCCGGCGTGGTTCAACAGCAACCCGCCGCCCCGGCTGCCGGCGGTGATGATGATCAGCTCGGCGTTCAACACCCCCGCCGACTGGCTGGGCCCGGGTGGCGCGTTCACCGCGATCGACGACTTCGCCGCCCGCCATCACGGCTTCTCCCCGGTGCTGGTGTTCGTCGACCCCACCGGCTCGTTCGACAACGACACCGAGTGCGTCAACGGCACCCGCGGCAACGCCGCCGATCACCTGACCAAGGACGTGGTGCCCTTCGTCGTCTCGAACTTCGGGGTGAGCGCCGACCGGGCCAACTGGGGCGTCGCCGGGTGGTCGATGGGCGGTACCTGCGCCGTCGACCTGGCCGTCATGCACCCGGAGCTGTTCAGCGCGTTCGTCGACATCGCCGGCGACCGCAGTCCTTCGATCGGGTCGAAGGACCAGACCGTCGCCCGGCTGTTCGGCGGCGACGCCGCCGCCTGGTCCGGGTTCGACCCGGCCACCGTCATCGCCCGGCACGGTCCCTACACCGGGCTGTCGGGATGGTTCGACGTCCCCGCGTCGTCCGGGCCGCGCACCGTCGCCCAGGAAGCCGGTCCCGCCCAGGGCGCCCCCACCACAGACCCCGAGGCCAACCCGGAGGGCCAGGATGCCGCCGCCCACGCCCTGTGCGCCGTCGCCACCGCCAACGGGATCAGCTGCGCGGTGGTCAGCCAGCCGGGCAAGCACGACTGGCCGTTCGCCGCCCAGGCGTTCGCCGCGTCGCTGCCCTGGCTGGCGTCGACGCTGGGCACCCCGAACGCCGAGCCCGTCGGGCTGCCGCAGCGCGGCGGCGGCGCGCCGCATTGATCAGCGCCGACCGTTACCGTTTCGACGCCGAATTCACAGCTGACCCTCCTGTAACGCACCCGGCATCAGGAAACCGGCAATGGTACGGTTCGCTGCTGTGGCGGCGGAGTTTGGTAACGCGGGGACCCGGGGCACCGGGTCGCGCGCACGACCATCGCACCGGAAGCGCTCCGTTGCCGGCCACAGCCGCGCCGTGCCGGAGCTCAACCGCCGCCGCTTTCTGGGGGCGCTGGCCGCCGCCACCGTCGCCGGGGTGGGTGCCGCCCGTCTGGTGGTCGACCCGCAACCCCGGACCTTCGCCCAGACGCCTCCCTTGGACGTGGCGACCTCGGGTCCCACCGCGCCGGCCGCCCTGTTGCCCCCGCCTCCGCCGAGCGCCCGCATCCCGCTGCCCGGCGGCGGCGCGCTGACCAAGATTCCCGGCGACGGCGACCTGCTCGCGCTGACCGTCGACGACGGCGTCAACAGCGACGTGGTGCGCGCCTACACGCAGTTCGCCAAGGACACCGGCATCCGGCTGACGTTTTTCGTCAACGGCGTGTACGACTCGTGGACCGAGAACCTTCAGATGCTGCGCCCGCTGGTCGACTCCGGGCAGATCCAGCTGGGCAACCACACCTGGTCGCACCCGGATCTGACCACCTTGTCGCACGACAAGATCGCCGAACAGCTCACCCGCAACGACGACTTCCTGAAGAAGACCTACGGCGTCGGCGCGAAACCGTACTGGCGGCCCCCCTACGCGAAGCGCAACGCCGCCGTCGACGCCGTGGCCGCCGACCTCGGCTACACCGTCCCGACGCTGTGGTCGGGTTCGCTGTCGGATTCGACGCTGATCACCGAGGACTACATCGTCAAGATGGCCGACGAGTACTTCACCCCGCAGGCCATCGTCATCGGCCACCTCAACCACCTGCCGGTCACCCACGTCTACGGTCAGCTCGTCGACATCATCCGCGACCGAAACCTGCGCACGGTCACCCTCAACGACGTGTTCCTCAAGACGCCGTAGCGCCGGCCGGCCACGAATTCGTTTGCGCCCGCGAGTAATCCGCCACGCCCGAGCTACGGCGAAGGGACAGCTTCTGTCACGGCCGGGACGATGTTCTGGTTGATGTGGAACACGTTGCGCGGATCGTATTGCGCCTTGACCTCGCTGAGCCGCCGGTAATTCGGGCCGTACGTTGCGCGGACTCGGTCCTGGCCCTCTTCCATGAGGAAATTCACGTAGGCTCCGCCGGCCGAGTACGGGTGAGTCGCGTTCCAGTAATCCGCCGTCCACCCCTTCAGCACTTCGGCGTTGGCCGGGTCGGGATCCACCCCGGCGATGACCTGTGAAAAGTTGACGTCCCGGTATGCCCACGCCGTATCGGTTTGCCCGACCCGATGGACCGCGCCGTCGACCGGGTACAGGTGCATGGTGGAGTGCATCGTCGGCAGCTCCTCGATGAAGCGGGCATGGGCCTCGACCGCCCCGTCGGTCACGGTGCGGAAAAAGTCGCCGCGCCAATACCATTGCAGCCCTTTGGGGTACAGGTCATCGAAGGTGGACTGCAGCGCGGGATAGGGTGCCGCGGCGAGGGCCTCGAAGGCCGGCTTCATCTGCCGGACCGGCGCGAAAACCTCGTCGGCGCGGGCGGGATCGCCGCTGTAACACCAGATCACGGCGCACGCCTTCTGCAAGTGGAACGCCTCGGGGAACGGCGCCGCCGGCGGGACGGTGATTCCCGCGAAAAATCCGTACAGCTCCTCGTCCTGAGCCGGAAGGAAGTCCCGGTACCACTTGAGGACGTCGGCGGTGGCCGAAGCCGGCCACGCCGTGGGACCGCAGATCACGGTGTGCACCGGATGCAGCCGGAACGTGAATGACGTGACCACGCCGAAGTTTCCGCCCCCGCCGCGCAGCGCCCAGAACAGGTCCGGATGCTCCGATTCGGACGCCGTCACCGCACGGCCGTCGGCCAGCACGACTTCGGCCTCCAACAGGTTGTCGATGGTCAGCCCGTACTTGCGGGTCAGGTAGCCGTGGCCGCCGCCCAGGGTCAGCCCGCCGACGCCGGTGCTGGAGATGATCCCGGCCGGCGTCGCCAGGCCGTGCGCATGCGTGGCGCCGTCCACGTGCGCCCACGTCGCGCCGCCCTGGACGCGCGCGATGCGCCGGTCGGGGTCCACGTCGACGCGGTTCATCGGGGACAGGTCGATGACGAGTCCGCCGTCGACGCAACCGAATCCGGGACCGTTGTGGCCGCCCCCGCGGACGGCGACCGCGAGGTTCTGGGCGGTCTGCGCGAACTCGAGGGCGCCGGCGACGTCCCCGGCGGACCGGCAGCGCACGATCACCGCGGGCCGCTTGTCGATCATGCCGTTGTGCAGCGCCCGGGCCTCGTCGTATCGGGGGTCGCCGGGCAGGATCGCCTGCGCCCCGAATTTGCTGCGGAGTTCGTCGGTCGCGGTTGTCGCGCACATGGCCCGCACCTCCTGGAGTTGCTCACGGGTCTCGATGCCGCGACGCTACGGGGCGAGAAAGGCCGGCGTCATGACCACAACGACGCATTTCCGAGGCGCTCAACGATAGTCAGAACTGACTATCGACCCGCAAAACCGGCGCGATTACGTTGATTCCATGGCGCAGTGGGTGCCACCCCCGCTTCCGGCGGACCTGATGGCACGTCGCCGCGGCCCGCTCGTCGGCCGCGCCACCGAGCTGGCCGCGTTCGAGCAGGCGTGGGAGCGCGTCGAGGGTGCCAGCCGACAGGCGGTGTTCATCGGCGGCGAGCCCGGCGCGGGCAAGACGCGCCTGGCGGCGGAGGTGGCCGGAAAGCTGGCCGAGCATGACGTCGCGGTGCTCGTCGGGAGTTCGACGGCCGACGCGGACGTGCCGTATGCCCCGTTCGCCGAGGCGCTGGACCGGCTGCTGATCGCGACGCCGCCGGGTTCGATGGCGGACATCCTCGGCGACGCGGGACCGCAGTTGCGGCGGCTGTCCCCCCAGGTGGACCGGCACTTGCCCGGCATGGGCCCCGCGGCGGACGTCGCGTCCCCGCGGCAGGCCCTTTTCGAGGCGTTGACCGGCTTCCTGCGGCGCCTGGCCGTCGATCGACCGATCGCGCTGATCCTCGACGACCTGCATTGGGCGCAACTGCCCACCCTCGCGATGCTCGAACGCGTCCTGATCGGGTGCGCCGAGGCCCGCCTGCTGGTGGTGGCCACCTTCCGCACCACCGAACCGGACCGCTCCGACGAACTCACCACCAGGCTGGCCGAACTGCACCGCTTCGACGGTGTGCGGCGCCTCGACCTCGCCGGGCTGGACACCGAGGCGATCGCCGAATTCGTGCGGCGAACCCAGCAGCTGGCCCCAGCGTCCGCGCGCACGGCCGCGGCCCTGCTGCGCGACAAGACCGGGGGCAACCCGTTCTTCCTCACCGAACTCGTCAATGACCTGGAGGCCCGCGGCGGGCTGGCCACCCTGGGCGCCCAGCAGACCGTCCCGGCGTCGATCGGGGACGCCATCGCCCGCCGCCTCAGCGGGCTGGGGGCCGGCGTGCGGGGCGTCATCGAGCAGGCCGCGGTCCTGGGGGAGACGTTCGACCTGCCCGCGCTCGTCGCCGCGAGCGAAAGCGATCTCCCCGCCACGCTGGCGGCGGTCGATTCGGCCGACGGCGTCGGGCTGATCCGGCCCGTTCGTGACTCCGACGGCGAATTCTCGTTCGTGCACGCGCTGACCCGTGAGGCCGTGGTCGGAGGGATGGCGGCGTCGCGGCTGCGGATCATGCACGCGCGCGCGGCCGAGGCCCTCGAGGGCCGGGCCGACCCGTCGGTCGTGCCCCGGCTGGCGAACCACTACCTGCGGGCGCACGTGCTGGGCTACCACGAGCAGGCGTTGCGGTACGCACACCAGGCGGCCCGGATGGCCGAGCAGAGCCTGGCCTACGAGGATGCGGCGCGCTGGTTCGAGCGGGCGGCGTCACTGCCCGAGCTGAGCCGCGCCGACCGGGCGAGGCTGGACCTCGATGCGGCGGCCAACCACGTGCGCGCCGCCGATTTCGCGCGGGCGCGGGTGATCTACGAACGCCTCAGCGCGATGGACGACCCGCTGATCCGCCTGGGCGCGGCCATCGGCTATGAGGAAGCGAATTGGCGTCGCGGGCAATCGGATTCGACGGCCGCTGACCTGCTGGCCGCGGCGCTGGAATCCTGCGGCCTGGACAGCGACGACCCGCGCTACGTGCAGGCGCTCGGCAGCTTCGGGCGGGCGCTGGCCTTCGCCGGCGAGGCGACGCGCGCGCGGGAGGTCGGCAACAACGCCATCGAGCGCGCCCAGACCCTCGGCGATCCGGCGGTGCTGATGCACACACTGAAGACCAGCCTGTGGCACGGGCTCATCCCGGAGCAGTGTGAAATCCAGGCGGAGCGGTCGGCCGAGGTGTCCCGGATGGCGTTGGCGCGGCGTGACTACGAAGTGCTGGGCGCGTCCTCGCACTTTCGCGCCATGGTCAGCTATCTGGCCGGCCGGCCCGACGACCTCGCCGCGTCGCTGGCGGACATGCGGCGCGCGGGCCAAGCCATCGGCCAACCCGTCTTCGGGTTCGTCGGCGCGTGCGTCGAGCAGGCGCTGGCCTATCTGCGCGGCGACTTCGCCGCCGCCGAGCGGTGGGCCGACATCGCTTTGCGCACAGGCGATATGTTCGATGCGGACGACACCGAGGGCTCGCACGGCGTCCAGATGTTCATGATCCGGCGCGAAACCGCGGACCTGAAGAGATTCGCCGGATTCGTCGACGGCAGCGAGACATTCGCCGGACGATGGGTGCCCGGCCTGCTCGCGCTGTACACCGAACTCGGCTGCGAGCCCGGCATGACCCGCGCCCTCAATCATCTGCTGAACCGCAAGATCGGCGACCGCACCGACGAGGCACAGTGGCCGATGGAACTGGTCTTCATGGTCGAGGCGGCGCTGGAGCTGGGCAACCGCGAGGCGCTCCATGCCTTGCGGCCGTACGTATCCCGCTACGCCGGCAAGAATCTGGTTGCCGGCCAGTTCGTCGCCCTGTTCGGCTGCGCCGACCGATACCTCGCCCGCATCGCGGCGCTGGAGGGGGATACCGCCGCGGCCGAACGGCATTTCGACACCGCCCTCGAGATGGACCGCCGGATGGGCTCGGTGGTTCATATCAGTGACACGCTGGCCCGGTGCGCGCTCTTCGCCGCGTCGCAGGGCCGCGCCGAGGAAGCCCGGCGCCTGGCCGACGAGGCCCGCGCCGTCGCCGCCCCCATCGGCCAGAACCGGGTCGCCGACCTGGTGGATTCGTTGCACACGACGGGCCCGGACGGCCTTACGGACCGCGAGGTCGAAGTGCTGCGACTGCTCGCCGAGGGGCTGAGCAATCGCGCCATCGGCGAGCGCCTCTACATCAGCACCAACACCGCCGCCAACCACGTCCGCAACATCCTGATCAAAACCGGCGCCGCCAACCGCACCCAGGCGGCGATGTACGCCGCCGATCACGAACTGCTCGGCTAACTGTCTCAGATGTCGGTCAACGCGCCGTCGGGGGTGACGCGGTCACGCACCTCGACGATGACGTCGGCCGGCAGCCCGGCGCGCGCGGCCGCCGTCCGGATGGCCTCGGGCGAGGGAGCCTCGTAGAGGCAGTAGGTCTTTCGTTTGTCGGCGGACAGGAACGAGTACATCCAGCGCACGCCCTCGTGGTCGTTGATCCGGTTGATGCCGTCGGCGATCTCGAGGCTGGGTTCCAATTCCTCGGCAAAGTTGCGCTCGACCATGAAGATGGGCACGGCGGCCTCCTAATCATCGTGATGGGTCGAACCTAGTACAGCCTGCGCCCTGGGGAGGGCCATCACCCGCGGAGAGCAGCTCCTGCAGCGTCTCCCGCAACTCGCCCAATCGGCGGGCACCGAGCGCCCGTTCCCATCGCTTCTCCAAATCGACTGCGTGCGAGCGCATCACGCGCAGCGCCTGCCGACCGCGTGGTGTCAGCTCGATGATCCGGGCCCGGGCGTCCCCGGGATCGGCCGCCCGGGTGACGTAGCCGTGCCGCTCCAGGCTCGCCACCCCCTGGGCCACCGCCTGGCGACTGACGTTGAGCCGGTCGGCCAGGCCCGATGCGTGCAACCCACCTGCCCGCAGGGGGACCAGGGCAACCGCTTGCGCCGGGCGGATCCCGTCGAGCCCGGCCGCGGCGAACGCCGCTCGCAACGCGGGCGCCCCCGAGGCCGCCACCAGGTTCACCAACGCCGGAACGGTGGGTGTCCATTCGGCATCACGCATGGGACGAGTGTGCCCACTTGCAACGAATTTGACAAGTTACTTGTCGAATTTGGGCGCGGGTGCCACGATGGGCGCATGCGAACGCTGCGCGCCCTCGGCGTCTGTCTCGTGTCGGTCGTGGCCGTCGCGCTGGGCGGGTGCGGGGGCGGCGGACACGCGCTGGGAATGCCCGGCCCCCAATCGATTCCGGTCGGGCAGTCCACGCAAACCGTCCAGGCGGGCGGGATCAGCAGGACCTTTCACCTGTATCGACCGCAGGGCCTGCCCGACGCGGCACCGCTGGTGGTGATGTTGCACGGCGGCTTCGGCAACGGCGCACAGGCCGAGCGGTCCTACCACTGGGACGCCGAGGCCGACCAGGGGCATTTCCTGGTCGCCTACCCCGACGGCGTCAACCGCGCCTGGAACGCCGGGACGTGCTGCGGACAACCGCAGCGCGACAACGTCGACGACGTCGGTTTCCTCACCGCGATGGTGAGGGCCATCGAACAGCAGATCCCCATCGACGGCGCCCGCGTCTACGCCACCGGCATGTCCAACGGGGCCATGATGGCTCTGCGACTGGGATGCCAGACCGACACCTTCGCCGCGATCGCACCCGTGGCGGGCACGCTGCTGACCGATTGCTCCCAGGCCCGGCCGACGTCGGTGCTGCAGATCCACGGCACCGCCGACGACCGGGTGCCCTACCACGGCGGGCCCGGAAAAGCCTTCGCGATCAACGGGAATCCGCGCGTGGACGGCCCCTCGGTTGAGTCGGTCAACGCCACCTGGCGGTCGATCGACGCGTGCGGCCCGCCGACCTCGGCCACCGCCGCGAGCGTGACCACGCTGACGGCCGGGTGCCCGGACGGGCGCACAGTCGAGTTGATCTCGGTGTCGGGCGCCGGCCACCAATGGCCCGGCGGCGAGCCCAGCCCGCTCACCGAACTCGCGGGGATCCCCGGCCCGTCCACGGCGCTCAACGCCACCGACACGATCTGGCAATTCTTCGCCCACAGCCGGCGCTGAGTCGACGGGCTCCAACGTCGACTTGTTCGGGAAAATATCGCGCTTTCGCGACAATAACTCGACGTTCGGCGGGTTTACTAGACGCGGTGGAGCGGTTGACCTGCTCAGCCGGCCCGGGCTGACGCTGGTGAACTGGATCGCGCCGCGCCTCATCCTGGCCCTGATCCACGCCCGTCGCGGCGAACGGCCGGTCGGCTCGCTGCTCGACGACATCGAAGCCAGCTCGGAGGTCGACCAGCAGCGCTTCTTCCCGATCTGGGCGGCGCGCGCCGAGGCCGCCTGGCTGGCCGGCGACGACGAGGCGGCCCGGGACGTTGCGCGCGGCGCGTTGGCCAGGATGGGCGCCGACCGCAATCCCTGGCTGATCTGGCAGCTGTGCCGCTGGGCACAACTGCCCGGCGGCGCCCCGGAGGCGCCTTCCGTGCCCGTCCGCGACGACGGGCCGATCACCCCGTTTCAGCTCGAGCTCAGCGGGGACTGGCAGGCCGCCGCGCAGGCCTGGCGGGGCCGCGGCTGTCCTTACGACGCGGCCATCGCCGAATTGGGCGGCGACATCGCCGCGGCGGAGTCGGCGCTGGCCACGTTTCGCCGGCTCGGCGCCCGGGCGGCGGCCCGCCGCGCCCAACAGCGCCTGGCGACGCTGCGCGGCCCCGTCCGGCGCGGCCGGGCCGCCGACACGCTGGCGGACCCGGACGGGTTGACCCGCCGGCAACGCGAAGTGCTCACGCTGATCGCCGCCGGGCACAGCGACGCCGACGTGGCCGCCGCACTGGCGATCAGCCCCAAGACCGTCGGTCACCACGTCGCCGCCATCCTCGCCAAACTCGGCGTCGACAACCGGACCCAGGCCGCGGCCCGCGTCCGGCAGTCCCAAACCACCCCGTAATCACCAAAAAAAATAGGGAAGTTTCCCGATCAACTCCGGCTTCCCGCCTGCGCACACTACGACGGCAACCACTCTGTCTCAGCCGGGGGAACCGAAATGTCGTTTGTGATCGCCGCACCGGAGTATGTGACCGCGGCGGCAACGGATTTGGCCAACGTCGGCTCGCTGCTCAGCCAGGCCAACGCGGCGGCGGCCGGGCCGACGTCCAGCGTGCTGGCCGCGGCCGCGGACGAGGTGTCGGCGAGCATCGCCGCGCTGTTCAGCGCCCACGGACAGGCCTTCCAGGCGCTCGGCGCCCAGGCCGAGTCCTTCCACCAACAGTTCGTGCAACTGCTCAACGGCGGCGCCGCGCAGTACGCGCTGGCCGAGGCGGCCAACGCCAACCCGCTGCAGACGCTGGAGCAGGACGCGCTGGCCGTCATCAACGCGCCCACCGAGACGCTGCTGGGCCGCCCGCTGATCGGCAACGGCACCGACGGGGCGGCGGGGACCGGGCAAAACGGCGGACCCGGCGGGATTTTGTGGGGCAATGGCGGCAACGGCGGGTCCGGGGCGCCGGGGCAAACCGGAGGCCGAGGCGGTAACGCCGGATTGTTCGGCAACGGTGGCCTGGGCGGGGCCGGCGGGGCCGGCATCGCCGGCGCCACGGGCTCCGCGGCCAATGGCACCGACGGCACCGCCGGCGGCATCGGCGGCAACGGCGGCCCGGGCGGCAACGGCGGCTGGTTGTACGGCAATGGCGGTGCCGGCGGCATCGGCGGGGCGGGCGGGGCAGGCGGAGCCGGCGGCAACGGCGTCGTCGGCAGCATGTTCCCCAACGGCACCTTCGCGTTGAACCCCACCAATGGCGGCAATGCCGGCAACGGCGGCAACGGCGGGGCCGGTGGCCAGGCCGAGGGGCTGGCGGGATTGTTCGGGGGTCATGCCGGAACCAACGGTGACGGTGGCGCCGGCGGCAGTGGCGGCAACGGGGGCTCGATCAACGTCACCACCACCGCCAGCACCGCCGTCGTCAACGGCGCCAACGGCGGCAACGGCGGCAACGGCGGCAGCGGCCACCTCGGCGGCAACGGCGGGATCGGCGGCAACGGCGGCAACGCCACCGTCCACGCCGCGACCGCGTCTGCCGCCGGCGGCGGAGCCGGTGGCGGCGGCGGCCAGGGCGGCGACAGCATCGGTGGCGGCTATGGCGGCATCGGCGGCGCGGGCGGCACCGGCGGCAGGGCCACCGCCGGCGAGGGCATCTCGACTCTCTTCCCCGCCACCGGCGGCACCGGCGGCCAGGGCGGCGGCCCGGCCGGCACCGTCGGCGGCCCGGGTGGTGGTGGCGGCGGCGGCGGGGCCGACGCCATCGGGGTATCCATCGGGGCCCTCGGCGGTTTCGGCGGCACCGGCAACGGCACCGGGGCCGGGTTTGGCGGCGGCGGCGGCAGCGCCACCGTCGGCGCCACCGCGGGGGAGGCGCTGGTCGGCGGCGGCGGTGGGGGCGGCGGCGGGATCACCGGCGGCACCGGCGGCAGCGGCGGCACCGGCGGCAGCGGCCAGACCTTTTCCACCGGCCCCGGCGGTTCGGGCGGCGGCCCCGGCAACAGCGGCGGCAACGGCACCGGCTTCGGCGGCTTCAGCGGCGCGACAGGCGGCACCGGCGCGATCGGCGGCGGGGGCGGCGGGGGCGGCGGCACCCAATTTTCGGGCGGCACCGCCGCGGGCGGCATCGGCGGTCACGGCGGCGGCTAGCGCCGTCGGGCCGGTGCCGGCCGGCGATCAACGTTCGGACAGCATGGCGTCGATGAGCCGGTGCAGCACCTCCCCCGTGTCCCGGCGAGCGCGCTTCGGATCGTCGGCGGTGGCGATGAACATCGCCGCCTCGTCGAGCGCGCCGATCAGTATGTGCGCCAACGGTCGCAGCGGCTGGCGGGCCAGCTGCCCCGCGTTGATGGCCTCGCCGAGCAACTGTTCGGTCATGCCCAGGCTGTACCGCTGGGCCACGTCGCGGAAGGCCGCCCAGCCGAGCACGCTGGGCGCGTCCAGCAGGATCAGCTGGCGCACCTCGGGGTCACCGGAGACGTCGAGCCAGGCGTCGACCGCCGCCCGGATCGCGTGCGCGGGCGTCGTCGCCCCCGACTCGGCGACCAGCGTGGCCATCCGGGCCATCACATCCTGCTCGACGGCCTCCACGACCTCGGCGAAAAGCGTTGCCTTGTCCGCGAATTGGTGATACATCGCGCCGCGGGTGACACCGGCTGCGGTCGCGATCTCGGGCGTACCCACCTCGGCGTAGCCGCGCAGGCCCCACAGCTTGCGGGCGGCCGAAATCAGCGCGTCGCGGGTCGCCGCGGAGCGCTCCCCCTGGGTGCGTCTCTTGATTTCCATACAGCCTGTTGGTAACTTACGAACAGACAGCCTGTTTGTAAATGTACCGTTCGAGGTAGGAGTCATCCATGTCGACGATCGACATTAGTGCCGGGACCATCCATTACGAAGCAACCGGACCCGAGGACGGCAGGCCCGTCGTGTTCGTCCACGGCTACATGATGGGCGCCCAATTGTGGCGCCAGGTCGGCGAACGCCTCGCCGAACGCGGCCTGCGCTGCGTCGCCCCGACCTGGCCGCTGGGCGCGCACCCGCAGCCGCTGCGCCCCGGCGCCGACCGCACCATCACCGGGGTCGCCGGCATCGTCGCCGACGTGCTTGCCGCGCTCGACCTCGAGGACGTGGTCCTGGTCGGCAACGACACCGGCGGCGTCGTCGCACAACTCGTCGCGGTGCACCGTCCCGAGCGGCTCGGCGCGCTGGTGCTCACGAGTTGCGATGCGTTCGAACACTTTCCGCCGCCCGTCCTCAAGCCGGTGATCCTGGCGGCGAAGTCGAAGACGACCTTCCGGGCCGTGGCGCAGGCCATGCGGATGCCGGCCGCGCGCAAGCGCGCGTTCGACGGGCTGGCGCACCGCAACATCGACGACCTCACGGCGGCCTGGGTGCGACCGGGGCTGTCCGACCCCGCCGTCGCCGAGGACCTGCGCCAGTTCACCCTGTCGCTGCGCACGGAGGTCACCACCGGCGTCGCCGCGCGGCTACCCGAGTTCGACAAGCCCGCACTGATCGCGTGGTCGGCCGACGACGTGTTCTTCGAGCTCGGGGACGGCGAACGGCTGGCGGCGACCATCCCGAACGCCCGCCTCGAGGTCATCGAGGGGGCGCGCACGTTCTCGATGGTGGACCGCCCCGAGCGGCTCGCCGACCTGCTGTCGTCGATCGCGGTGCGCGCCTAGCCCCCGGAGCGCCGAACGTCGAGTTGTTGAGCCGAATCCGCGCGCTTTCCTCAACAACTCGACGTTCGGCGCTGCTAGCGTTGCCGCCATGCCAGACGCGACAGCACCTTTGCAAGGCCGAAGGATCCTGGTCACCGGCGGAGCGACCGGAATCGGCGCGGCCGCCGTCGGTGCGCTCACGGCGGCGGGGGCCGAGGTCGCCGCCACCTATCACCAGACCCCGCCGCCCGACGGCCTCGCGGCCGCCTGGCTGCAGTGCGATGTGCGTGACGCCCAAGCGGTTTCGGCAATGGTGCAACAGGCGGCCGAACGCCTCGGCGGCCTCGACGTGCTGGTGAACGCCGCGGGGCTGTGGCAGGCCGGGATCCCCGGCTACATCGGCGACGACGAAATCTCGTTCCTGCTGGACACCAACGTCAAGGCGACCATCCTGACCAACCAGGCGGCGTACGCGGTGATGAAGGAGCAGGACCCCAAGGGCGGCAGGATCATCAACTTCGGATCCTCGGAAGCCGTTATGGGCAGCCCCATCTCGGCCGTGTACGCCGCGACCAAGGGCGCGGTGCAGGCCTGGACCCGATCGGCGGCAAAGGCCTGGGCCCCCGACAACGTCACGGTCAACGCCTTGGCGCCCGCGGTGCAGACGCCCGGCGCGAACCGCCTGCGCGAATTCCTCGGCCCCGAGGCCGCCGCGCTCATCGATCAACAGATGAAGATGATGATCCCGCTCGGCGGGACGCTGGGGGACCCCGCGCGCGACCTCGGGCCGATGCTGGTGTTCCTGGCCGGGCCCGGCTCGGGCTTCATCACCGGGCAGCTGCTCGCCGTCGACGGCGGCCTGATGATGGTGGGCGGCTGAGGCAAGGCCGCCCGGTGGCCGCCGCTACGATAAGACGGACCGTCTCGTCTCGTAAATGAAGGTGGACCGCGCCGATGGCTGACGACACGATTCAGGCGCTGCTGCGCAAGCGCCTGACCGACCCCGCCATCGCCGTCAAACACGGGGATCTGCAATGGAGTTGGGGCCGATACCTGGCGGAGTCGGCCGCGCGGGCCGCGGCCCTGATCGCCGCCGCCGATCCGCGGCGGCCGCTGCACATCGGCGCCCTGCTGGGGAACACGCCCGAGATGCTGGCCCAGATGGCGGCGGCCGGGCTCGGCGGCTACGTGCTGTGCGGCCTGAACACCACGCGGCGCGGCGAGGCGCTGGCCGCCGACGTCCGCCGCGCGGACTGCCAGTTCGTCGTGACCGACGCCGAACACCGGCCGCTGCTGGACGGCCTGGACCTGGCGGGCAGCCGGATCCTGGACATCTCGACGCCGCGGTGGGCCGAATTCGTCGGCGGCGCCGGCGAGCTGGTCCCCCACCGCGAGGTCACCGCCATGGACGCGTTCATGATGATCTTCACGTCGGGAACCAGCGGAAATCCCAAGGCGGTGCAGGTATCCCACTTGATGGCCACCGTCGCCGGACTCAGCCTGGTCGGCCGCTTCGGGCTGACCGGCGCGGACACCTGCTACGTGTCCATGCCGCTGTTTCACTCCAACGCCGTCGTCGCGGGATGGGCGCCCGCGGTGGCCTCCGGCGCGTCGATCGTGCCGGCGAAGTTCTCGGCCAGCAACTTCCTCGACGACGTCCGCCGGTACGGGGCCACGTACATGAACTACGTCGGGAAACCCCTCGCCTACATCCTCGCGACCGCCGAGCGCGACGACGACGCCGACAACCCGCTGCGGGTGGCGTTCGGCAACGAGGCCAACGACAAGGACATCGACGAGTTCGCGCGCCGCTTCGGCGTTCAGGTCGAGGACGGGTTCGGCTCGACGGAGAACGCGGTCATCGTGATTCGCGAACCCGGCACACCGAAAGGCTCGATCGGCCGGGGGGCCGACGGGGTCGCCATCTACCACAGCGACACCGTCACCGAGTGCGCCGTCGCCCGCTTCGACGCCACCGGGGCGCTGACCAACGCCGACGACGCCGTCGGCGAGTTGGTCAACACGAGCGGGTCGGGCTTCTTCACCGGCTACTACAACGATCCCGACGCCAACGCCGAACGCATGCGCCACGGTATGTACTGGTCGGGGGACCTGGCCTACCGCGACGCCGAGGGCTGGATCTACCTGGCCGGCCGCACCGCCGATTGGATGCGGGTCGACGGCGAGAACATGGCCGCGGCGCCCATCGAGCGAATACTGTTGCGGCACAAGGCCATCAACCGCGCCGCGGTGTACGCCGTGCCGGATGAGCGGGTGGGCGATCAGGTGATGGCCGCGATCGTCCTCAACGACGGCGCCGAGCTGCACCCCGACACGTTCGAGGCGTTCCTGGCCGCGCAGCCCGACCTGTCGCCGAAGGCCTGGCCGCGATACGTCCGCATCGCCGCCGAGCTGCCCAGCACCGCCACCCACAAGGTGCTCAAGCGCGATCTGATCGCCCGGGGAACGGCGGTCGGCGACGGTGAAACGCTGTGGGAGCGTGAGACTCGCGGCACACGGTACCGCCGCGCTACCCCGGATCCTTCGGCGCCCGACGGCGGATCTGCCCCTTTGCCCGTCGCACCCGTTTGACGGGGTCCCGGGTTGTGCCGCCGGCGATCTCGTCGCGCAGCTGCGCGATGTTGGAGATCTCCGCGTACAGTCCGCGGATCGCGTAGTCGAGGACGGCGAACGAGAAACGCTGGTCCGGGTCATCGGTGATGCCGAGTTCACGGGACCGCTGCCGCGACCACAGCGCCTCGTCCAGCCGGGCCCGGGTCGCCTCGAGATGCCGGTCCAGCGTGTCGATTACGCGTTCCGGATCGCCGCCGCGGGCAAGCCAGGTCTTGAGGATGACGGGGTGCTTGATGACCACCTGCTCCTGGCCCGGAAAGTCTTGGACCCACCGGCGCAGCGCGTCGAGCCCGGCGTCCGTCGTCTCGTACAGCGTGATCGCGCGCTTGCCGGACTGCGCGCCGATCTCGCCGACCATGCCCCGCGCCAGCAACCGGTTCAGCTCACGCCGCACGTGGCTGACCGAGGGCGACCAATAGAAGTGCCCCACCGACAGTTCGGCCCGCATCTTGATCTCACCGGCGGTGAGTCGTTCGTCGTTCGCCGCGAGCACGCCCAGCACCAGGTAGGCGGTTACCGGCAGGCCATCGGTGCTGCGCGCGGGGCTCACGGGACCGGAGTGAAATACGGCAACATCACCTCGGGACCCACGGCGTGGAACCGCACCCGCACGCGCATGCCGATCGCCAGATCCCCGGGGGTCGCCCCGACGAGGTTGGTCAGCATCTGGTAGCCCTCGTCCAGCGTGACGATCGCGGGCGCGTAGGGCGGTTCGAACTCCGCGGTGACCGGGCGATGCACCACCGTCCAGCTGTAAATCTCGCCCAGGCCGCCGCTTGTCTCCCAGCCCAATTCGGCCGAAAGGCATTGGCGGCAGTGCTCGGTCGGCGGAAAGTTGGCCAGGCCGCAGCCCCCGCAACGCTGGTAGCGCAGCTCGCCCGCCTGGCATCCCTGCCAGAACGGCACGCTGAGCTGGCTGCTGGCATGCGGCACGGGCCCGGTCTGCGGCCGCAGCGATTCGGAAGTCTCGAATGTCATAGCGGATGGTCTCCCAGGATCAGCACGGTGGTGAACAGGGCGCCGGCTCCCCCGTTGCTGCACAACGCAATATGGGCGTCGGGCACCTGGAGGTCACCGGCGTGGCCGCGCAGCTGCTGGACGGCCCGGACGGCCCGCTGCATCATCTGCGGGTTGGAGCCCGCGTGGCTGAAGGACATCGTTCCCCCGTCGGTGGTGACCGGGTGGCTGCCGTCGATGGCGATGTGACCGTCGGCGACGAACGCGCCGCCCTCGCCGTCGCCGCAGAATCCGAAAGCCTCGAGCTGACGGATGATTTCGAAGGAGAACGGGTCGTAGAGCTCCAGCACGTCGACGTCCTCGCGGCGCAGCCCGGCGTGGGCGAACGCGCGCTCGGCCGCGCGCCTGCCGACCATGCCGTTGACGTGGTCGCCGCGCCGGCCGGCGAGATCCCATGCCGGTGGATGCTGATACGACGGCCCGTGGAAGTCCGCGCCGCTGCCCAGCACGTAGACGGGCCGGCTTGCGACGTCGATCGCCTCGATGTTGGCGACGACGAGCGCACACCCACCCTCCGAGGTGGTGGCGCAGTCGAGGAGGTGAAACGGGTCGGCGATGGGCCGCGACGCGGTGATGTCCTCGGGCGTGAACGGGCCCCGTTGGTAGTACACGGCTTCGGGGTTTCGCGAACCGTTGTTGCGGATGGTCGCCGCCACGATGGACAGTTGTTCGCGGGTCGTGCCGTAGACGTGCATGTGGCGCCGGGCGATGAGCGCGAACTCGGCGGTGGTGAACATCCCCCACGGCGCGACGAATTCGTTCTCGGGCCTGGTCCACGGCGCCGTGGCCTCGTGGTCGCGGTACTCGCCCGCCTGAGCGGCCACCAGGACGACGACGTCGGCCATGCCGTGTTCGATGGCGGTGGCCGCCTCGGTGATCATGCCGACCCCGAAAGCGAGTCCCTGCCAGGCCGGGCCGAGGCGCAGGTCGTAGATCAGCGCGGTGGACAGCGGTCCGGCACTGATCCCGTCGACGTCGTCGAGGCCCAGCCCGGCGTCGGCCAGGGCGCCGTGAATGGCCTTGAGCGCCAAGCCGCGTGAGGTCTCGCCGTCCAGGCGGCGGCCCTGCCGGGTGTTGTGCACCCCGACGATCGCCGCCGTGCGCTTCGGCCTAGTTTTCATCCGCGACAACTCCCAGGTAGGTGCCCACGACGTGGTATCTGCGTCCGTCCCGTTCGATGGTGCCGATCGTGGTGGCCCGCGCGGCGATGCCCATGCCGCCTGCTTCCACCACCTCGATTCGCACGTCCACGGGCCGCGCGGTTTGCGGGTCGGTGAGCTCGACGACCATCGCCACCGCACGTTCGCGCTCGTCCCATTCGACGCCGGTGATCCGGTGGCGCGCAGTCAATTCCATCACCACGGAATCCCGGCGCACCAGAAACCGGACCGGCGCGCACAGCTCGCCCGGGCGCGGCGGCACGCACAGCGTCACCGCCACGTCACAGTCCCGCCGGCCGCGCGCTGGTGATCCCGGCGGCGCGCAGTTCGCTCAGGTCCCGCGGACCGCGTCCCAGGACGCCGGTGAGCACTTCCTCGGTGTGCTGGCCGTACAGCGGCGGCACCCGCCGGATCCAGCGCCGCGGCTTGCCGAGGAACGCGAACGGCATCCCGGTGCACAGGAACGAGCCCGCAACCGGATGGTCGACCGTTTCCCAGAACCCGCGAGCCAGCAACTGCGGGTCGCTCAGCAGGGCCGCCGGTTCGGTGACGCGCGCCGCGGCCACCCCAACCGCGCGCAGCGCGTCGACGGCTTCGGCCACGGTGCGACGAGCGGTCCATTGCGAGATCTGTTTGTCGATCTCGTCGGCCCGGTCCCGCCACGCGTCTTCACCCGGGCCGAGTTCGGTCCGGCCGATCAGCCCCGCCAACGCAATACGCGCGGTGTCGCCCATCGCGGCCACCGCGACCCATTCGTCGTCACCCCGGCACGAATACACGCCCTGCGGCGCCGCGCCGGGGCCGCGGTTGCCGTCGCGCCGCAGCTCGATTCCGTTGCGCGAGTGCTCCACCAGCATCTCGGCGGCCACGTTCAGCGCGGCCTCGACCATCGTCGACTCGACCAGCATGCCGGTGCCGTCGCGGTCCCGGATCACCAGCGCCGCCACCGCGGCGAACGCGGCGTGCAGCCCCGCGATCGGGTCGCACACGCCGCGCGGAATCACCGGGGGGCCGTCGGCGTGCCCGGTCATCCACGCCATGCCCGTCGCCTGCTCCATCGTCTGCGCGAAGCCGACGCGGTCGCGCCACGGGCCGTCGAGCCCGAACGCCGGCATCCGCACCATGATGGCGCGCGGGTTGGCGGCGCTCACCGCGTCCCACTCCATGCCGAAATTCGCCATCACCCGCGGCGAGAAGTTCTCGATCACGAGATCGCTTGCCGCGACCAGCTCCAACGCGACGGCGCGTCCCGCGTCGGTGCCGAGCTCGACGCTGACGCCGCGCTTGTTGTTGTTGCTGCACAGGAACACCGGGCCCCATTCCCACCACTGGTCCCAGTCCGGGGGCCGGCCGGCGGAGAACCTCATGCCGTCGGGCCGGCGGACGCCCTCGAGCTTGATGACGTCGGCGCCCAGGGCGCCGAGCAGCTGCGTCGCGACCGGCCCGGCCCAGAAGGCGGTCAGGTCGGTGACGCGTATGCCGGACAGCGGAAGCGCGTCGGCGGCGGCGCCGGGCCGGCTCGGGCGGACGGGCCACTGGACGCGTCCGCCGTCGGCGCCGAGTTGCGGCGGCACCCCCGGCGGCCGGGTCGCCATCGCCGCGCTGCGATACGGCACCCGCGGCTGCAGCGCCCCGAGGCCTGACTCGACGAAGACGCCGCGTTGCACGAAGTGGTCGACGGTGGGCAGCGTGGCCGGAGAAGCGATGGGGGCCACCGGGATTCGGAACGCCACCGCGATGTCGACGATCTCCTGGGTGGTGCGGGCCTGGGTCCATCGCGTGACCATGCCGAGGAACTCGTCGCGGCGCTCGACCCGGCCGGCGAACGACGCCAGCTCCGCGTCGTCGACGAGGTCGGCGCGATCGATCATGACCAGGAAGTCGGAGAACTGCTGGGCGGTGATGGTGCAGAACCCCACCATGCCGTCGGCGGTGGGCACGATCGACGGCAGCTCCAGGCTGCGTTGGTACAGCAGGGAATCCGCGCCCAGCACGCTGGCCGACATCGTCGACAGGCCGCCCATCGCGATGACCATCGCCTCGTACGTCGAGACGTCGACGACCTCCCCGCGCCCGCCCCGCGCGGCGTGGCGGGCGGTGGCGGCGGCGACCGCGGCGGCGAAGGTGCCCGCCAGCCACTCGCCGAGCCGCCCGCCCGCCTGCACCGGCTCGTCGCCCGGCCAGCCGCGCCCGGCGGTCGACCCGCACAACGCCTGCAGGATGAACTCGTTGGCGACCACCTGGTCGTCCACGTAGGGGCCCGTGGTGCCGAACGGCGTCACCGCGACCACCACCGCCGCCGGCCCGGTGCGGGCGGTGATGTGCCCGAGTGTCCAGCCGTCGGTGAGGTCGGTGAGCACGATGTCGGCGCCGGCCAGCAGCTCCGCCGCCTGCTGCGGGCCGGCGACCACCGACTTCTTGCCGGCCGCCAGATAGCCGAAGAGTGCGCCCGGGGCACCTCCGGCCGACCACCGTCGCATCGAATCGCCTTGTGAGGATTCGACTTTCACGACGTCGGCGCCGGCGTCGGCGAACATCTTGCCGCAGTAGGAGGCCGCGATGCCGTTGGACTGCTCCAGCACCCGCCAGCCGGCGAAGGGCGCCCGGGCGGCCACTCAGTTGCCCAGGGTGGTGGCGCGGCCCGCAATGCCCGCAGCTTCGGCGGTGACCTGTGACTGCTGCGCGAATTGCGTCATCCGGGTCCACGCGTCGCGGTCACGCTGGCTGGCCAGGCGGCCGACGTGCGTGACGACGTCGACGTCGGCGGCCTGGGAACGCAGCTGGCCCGCGCGGGCGTGCTCCCTGGGGATGTACCGGAACGGGTCGAACGAGTATGCGGCCATGGCGTTTTCGTGGGTGATCTTGTTGATCACCGAGTCGTCCAGGTGGCCCATGGTCTCCATGACGTCCTCGGGCGCGAACGGCCAATTGCTGTCGGAATGCGGGAAGTCGGACTCCCAGCACAGCATGTCCTCGTTGAACCAGTCCATGTTGTGCACGCCGACCTTGTCGCTGATGAAGCAGGTGTAGAAGTGCCGCTGGAAGACGTCGGAGGGGCCGCCGTAGCCGGGTGGGAACTGCGCCAGCGTCCAGCCCGAATGCCGGTTGTAGACGTGCTCGGCTCGCCAGAGGAAATACGGGATCCAGCCCACGTCGCCCTCGGTGAGCGAAAACTTCAATTCCGGGAAGTCGGCCCAGAATTCGGCCCAGATCAGCTCGGTGAAGGTGAACATGCTCATCATCGACGACGCCGTCATCTGCACGCTGGGCGGGGCGTCGCTGGACACCTGCGGGGACCGCGACGCGGAACCGACGTGAGTGCACAACACGGTCTTGTTCTCGCACACCGCCTCGAACAGCGGGTACCAGTATTTGGTGTGGATGCTCGGCATCTGCAGCGCCTCGGGGTTCTCCGAGAACGTCACCGCGTGACATCCCTTGTCGGCCAGTCGTTTGACTTCCTTGGCCGCCTCGGCGACGTCGAACAGGGGCAGGATGCCGCACGGGATGAACCGGCCCGGGTAGGCGGCGCACCACTCGTCGACGTGCCAGTCGTTATAGGCCTTGATCATCACCAGGTTGACGTCGCGGTCCGGACCCTGGTTGAGCACCTGGCCCGAAAAGCCGGTGAAATTCGGGAAGTTCAGGCCCGCCAGCTGCCCGCCGGCGTTCATGTCGCGGATCCGCTCGTCGACGTTGAAGCAGCCCGGCCGCATCTCGTCGTAGCGCGAGGCGTCGATGTTGTACATCTCGCGGGGTTTGCCGGCGACGGCGTTCAAGCCCATGTTCCGTCCCCGAACCTCCCCGTAGTACCACTGCTGGACGCCGTCGGGTTCGAGGACCACCCGGGGCGCGCGGTCTTTGTACTTGGCGGGGACGTGCGCGTCGAACATGTCGGCCGGCTCGGCGATGTGGTCGTCCACGCTGATCAGGATCAGGTCGTCCTTGTTCATGCCGCGCTCCTCGCGTGCCGGGATAGGGACTAGTAGACAATGATTCCGATCACAGTGTCAACGGCGCCGGCGCCCAGAATCGCGCGTTGCCAACGCGTTGGCCGCTCAGACGCCGCCAGCAGTGAGTGACTATTAGTCCTCGCCGGCGCGGCGTGCCACGATGGGGCATGGCGCGGCGCGGAAGGTGGTGCGGGTGAGCGCGAACAAGGCCGTGCGGCCCACCACCGCCGACGTCGCCCGGCTGGCCGGCGTCTCGACCGCGACCGTCAGCTATGTGCTCAACGACGCCGAGGGCCGGCGGATCTCCGCGGAAACCCGCGCGGCGGTCCAGCGCGCCGCGAAGCTCCTCGGCTACCGCCCCAACCTGGCCGCGCGAAACCTCGCCCGCGGCAAGGGCGGAGTGGTGCTGTACGTGTTGCCGCACGTGGCGGTCGGCGAGATGCCGATGCAGGCCGGCAGCCGGATGACCACCGAACTCGCGCGCCAGGGACTGCTTCAGGTCCAGATCTTCGAGACCGAGGACGACCGCCACGTCGTCGACGCGATCGAAAGCCTCGACCCCGTCGCGGTGACGAGCCTGTTCCCGCTCAGCGCGGCCGCCGCCGGCGCGGTCGAAGCGGCGCGCATACCGCACATCGAGGTGGGCAGCCTGCCCGCGCTGCGCTGCCCGCACCTGTCGGTGGGCGAGCTGCGGGTCGACCATCTCGTGTCGCGCGGCCACCGCCGGATCGCGTTCGCCTACACCGGGATCGCCAAATGGCGTCCGCTGGGCGACTACTGGTTCGAAGGCGTCGCGCGGGCGGCGCGGCTGCGCGGCCTTCCGTCCATCCGCGTCGACGTCGTCACCCTCGACAACGCCGCCGACACGGTGGCCGGCTGGGTGGGCGACGGCGTGACCGCCGTGTGCGGGCAGAGCGACGAGATCGCGTGCCTCGTCCTGTACGGCATTCACCGCGCCGGCTTGTCCTGTCCCGGCGACCTCGCCGTGATCGGCGTCGACGCGAGCCCGATGGGCGCGATGAGCACACCCCCGTTGACGACGGTGGAGTTCAACCCGCGCGCGGTCGCCGACGCCGCGGTCGCGGCCGTCTTCGAACGGCTCGGGCTGCCCGCTCCGCCGTCGTCCGAGCAGGCCGACGTCGCCCGCCTGATCGAGCGGTCGTCGACCTAGTCAACGCTCCGCAAACTGGCGCATATGCCACAGTTCAGCGCAAAATCTAACTCATCTGCGGAGTTAGACCGCCGCTGGACATTCATGGTTAAGCGCATAACCTCGGCTGTCGAAATCGTAACGTCGCGGGAAAGGACATGCATGTCGGTGCAAGCTGTGCTGGACGAGATCCGTCAACGACCCGGCACCGGTCAGACGATCGCGGTGGTCGATCCGGCCACCGAGGAACAGGTCACCGAGTTCAAGGACTGCGGCCCCGACGCCGTCGACGCCGCCGTCGCCCGCGCGAAGGCGTCCTTCGAGTCCGGCGTCTGGCGGGACAAGGCCCCCAGCGAGCGGGCCAAGATCCTCTGGCGCGTCGGGGATCTGATCGACCAGAACGCGGAGATCCTCGCCGAACTCGAATCGCTTAACGCCGGCATGACGCCGCTGCAGGCGCAGGGCACCGTCACCGTCGGCTCGGAGTTCTTCCGCTACTACGCCGGCTGGTGCACCAAGATCGAGGGCATCGCGGCCGACGTGCACACCGGCGGCCTCACCGGCATCGACTCGCATCAGCACGCCTACACGCTCAAGGAGCCCTACGGCGTCGTCGGGCTGATATTCCCTTGGAACGGACCGGTTTTCAATTTCTGCGCCAAGCTCGCGCCGTCGCTGGCGGCGGGCTGCAGCAGCGTCGTCAAGCCCGCCGAGGAGACCCCGCTGTCGGCGCTGGTGCTGGACAACATCCTGCACGAGGCGGGCGTGCCCGAGGGCGTCGCGAACCTGCTGCTGGGCTACGGACACACCGCGGGCGCCGCGATCACCGCACACCGCGACGTCGAGAAGGTCGCCTTCACCGGCTCGACCGAGGTCGGCAGGGCGATCGTGCACGCGGCGGGCGAGAGCAACCTGAAAAAGGTCACGCTGGAGCTCGGCGGCAAGTCGCCGGTGGTGGTGTTCGACGACGCCGACCTGTCCAAGGCCGTCCCGATGGCGGCGTTCGGCACCTTCATCCACTCCGGCCAGGCGTGCGTGTGCGGGTCGCGCATCTTCGTGCAGCGCGGCATCTACGAGCAGTTCGTGGAACAACTCGCCAACGTCGCCAACGGCCTGCCGCAGGGCGGCCCGAAGGACGAGGGCAGCCTGATCGGCCCGCTGATCAGCCAGAAGCAGCTCACCCGCGTGCTGGGCTACCTCGACCAGGGCCGCTCCGACGGCGTCGAGGTCGTCACCGGCGGGCACCGGCTCGACCGCAGAGGCTACTTCGTGCACCCGACAGTGCTCACCAACGTCGCCACCACCAGCCGGCTGTTCCAGGAGGAGATCTTCGGACCGGTGGTCGCGGTCATCCCGTTCGACGACGAGGACGAAGCCGTCGCCCTGGCCAACGACAGCACCTACGGACTGGCCGCCACGGCCTGGACCCAGGACCTCGGCCGCGCCCACCGAATCGCCAAGCGGCTCAAGGCCGGGACAGTCGGCCTGAATTGCCAGATGCAATTCGACCACTCCATGCCCTTCGGCGGATACAAGCAATCCGGCTGGGGCTACGAGTCGGGCAAGGCCGGCCTGGAGACCTACCTGCAGACCAAGGTCGTCTGGGCGCAGATGTAACCGCCGCACCACATTCGGGCGATTCGGCGCCCGCGGGCCGGCGCATCGTCTATGCATGTGACTATGGCTGAAACCCAGGCGCGCGCCGCGTGGCAGTTCTTCCAGCAGATGCTGGCCGATGTCACCAAGATCGTGACCGAGGACGCCGAAACCGAACGGGAACTGCTCGAGGGGCTGCGCGTCATCGCCCGGGTCTCCTCGTTGTGCTCGCAGCTGTCCGTCGAGGCCGATCCCGCTCACCCCGCGTTCTTCGACATGTGCTCTCCGACAAGGATGGTCGGCGGCCCCAACCCCGACGGCGCCTACTACCTGGCGATGATCCGCGGCGACCGCAGCTACCGGATCACCGGCACCCGGGGCACCAGCGCCTACCTCGGCTTCCAGATCCTCGCCGGCACCGGCCTGACCCCGCGCCGGATGGCCAACTACGTCAGCGACGCCGACCTGGCGCTCAGCGGCGGCGAATTCGCGCTGGTGCTCTCGCCACAGGAGCCCGCCGACCTCGCCGGCGCCCAGTGGGTCAAGATCCCCGACGACGCGTCGTCGGTCGTGGTCCGGGAGTACATCGGCGATCCCGCCGCCGAGCGGCTGGCCACGCTGCGCATCGAGGCGCTCGACCCCGACCCGGTGACGCCGGTGACCGACGGCGAGCTTGCCGAGCAGTTCACCGCGATGGCGTGGACGCTGATGAAACTCGTTACGCTGCACCGCACTATCAAGCCCGAGCTGTTGAATGCGCCGAACACGCTGGTGACGGCGGAGGCCGCCGACCTCGGCGCGGCCGACACCACCCCGGACAACCTGTACATGATGGGGACCTTCCGGCTCGAACCCGGCCAGGCGCTCGTGCTCGACATCGCGCCGCCCGACACCCGCTATTGGAACGTGACGCTGGAAAGCGTCTGGCACGAGTGCCTGGAGCCGCGCCGCCGGCACAGTTCGGTGACCAACCGCGGGGCGCGGCCCGACGCGGACGGCCGGGTGCGGATCGCAATCTCCGCGCAGGACTTGGGGTTTGGCCATTGGCTCGACACCGGCGGACGGCATCGCGGGTTCGTGGTCGTGCGCTGGCTGGACAACCCCACGCCGCCCGACGTCTCGGTGTCCGTCCGCGAAGGCGGGGACCGGGCATGACGCTGCGCGAGCGGTTCACGCCGGAACGGCTCATCGAGGCCGCCTGCGAGGAGGCGGGAGGCGACGACTTCGGCGCGGACGGTTGGCAGCCGGGCCTGCACTGCCTGACCGACGGACTGGTCAGCGAGGCGCGGCTGTCGGCGATCGGCATCGAGATCGCCTACCTCGACATCATGCGCGCGCTGAAGAACCGGCTCGACGTGATCGCCTGGCGCAAACAACATCCCGACGTCGCGGGCAAGCCGATCGCTTCGCCGATCTTCATCGTCGGCCAGCCGCGCACCGGCACCACGATCCTCTACGACCTGCTCGCCCAGGACCCCGACCTGCGCGCCCCGCTGACCTGGGAGGTCGACGCGCCCTGTCCGGTCCCGCGGCCCGAGACCTACCACAGCGATCCGCGCATCGCGCAGACGCAGGCCGGCATCGAGCTCTCCGAGCAGATCATCCCCGGGTTCCTGGCGTTTCATCCGATGGGCGCCCTCGTCGGGCAGGAGTGCGTCCGCATCACCGCCAGCGAGTTCACCAGCATGATCTTTTCGGTGCAGTACCGACTGCCGAGCTACTACCGCTGGCTGCTGTACGAGGCGGACCACGCCGGCGCCTACCGATTCCACCGAATCTTCCTGCAGCACCTGCAGTCCGGCGTGCGGGGCCAGTGGCTGCTGAAGTCGCCCGCGCACCTGTGGCACCTCGACGACCTGTTGGCCGAGTACCCCGACGCACTGATCGTGCAGACCCACCGCGACCCGCTCAACGTCATCTCCTCGATCGCCGCGCTGACCCATCACCTGCGGCGGATGGGCAGCGACGAGTCGGACATCGCCGAGTGCGCCGCCCAGTCCTATGAGGAGATCGCCGTCGGCCTCGACCGTGAGATGTCCCTGCGCGACGCCGGCGCCGTCCCGGCCGGCCGCGTGATCGACGTGCTGTTCACCGATTTCATGAACGACCCGTGGACCACGATCGACGATATCTATCGGCGGCTGGGCCGCGAACTGAAACCCGAGACCGCGCAGCGGATGCGCGACTTCCTGGCCGCCCATCCCGGCGACGGCGGCGGCAGCCGCTACACCTGGTCGGACACCGGCCTGGACGCCGCCGAGGTCCGCGACCGGGTGCGCGCGTACCAGGACCGCTACGGGGTGCCGACCGAACAGCTGCGCTGATCCCTCGCCGAGTGTGCGGTCAGCCGCACGTTGGCGTTCGAGTGTGCGGCCAGAAGCACGTTCACGGATGTGAACCTAGTCGGCAGGCTCGTAGCGCAGCATGGTGACGTCGTGCTCGGGGTAGTCGCAGAACACCGGCCGCACCCGCATCCCGACGCGTAGCCGGCCGGGATCGACGTTGACCATCTCGGTGGAAAACCTCGGGCCCTCGTCCCATTCGACGATGGCCAGCAACTGCGGGACGGCGTCGGCGAAGTGCGGGCCGACGGGCCGGCGGGCCACGGTGAACGAGTACAGCGTTCCCATGCCGGATATCTCGCGCCATTCCAGGTCGTCGGCCAGGGTGCGCGGGGCCCGCACCCGCGGGTAGAACACGTAGCTCTGCGTGGACGGCGAGTACTGGATGACGATGCGGTGCTGCGCCAGCGCGTCCCAAAAGGGCGCGGACGTCGGCGTTTTGACCGGCATCGGTCGTTCGAATTTCGCCATGGTCAGTCTCCCTGCAGGATGAGCGTCGTCTGCTCGGACAGGATGCCGCCGTTGCCGGACACGAAGGCGCGGTCGCAGTCGCCGACCTGCGCGGCGCCCGCGCGGCCCATGATCTGGCGGGTGGCGTCGCACACGTGGTGCATGCCGCCCGCCAGCCCCGCCTGCCCGAAGCCCAGCTGCCCGCCGGCGGTGTTGAGCGGGAAGTCGCCGCGGAAGGTCAGGTCGTGGTTGGCGACGAACTCCATGCCCGTGCCCTTTTCGCAGAAGCCGGCGTCCTCGAGCGACAGCAGCACGGTGATGGTGTAGCAGTCGTAGATCGAGACCATGTCCATGTCGTCGCGGCTCAGGTCGGTCATGGCGAAGACTGTGTCGGCGGCCGCGGCGATCGGGGTGCGCAACAGGTCCTCGGCGTAGGTCGGCGTCTTGAACGGCACGTGCTCGCCGAATCCCTTGATCCACACCGGCCGATTGCGCGACCGCCGCGCCAGGTCGGCGTTCGCGACGACGACAGCGGCACCCCCGACGCAGGGCATCACGATCTCGAGCATGCGCAGCGGATCGGCGATGACCGGGCTGGCCAGCACGTCCTCGACGGTGAGCGGTTTGTCCTTCCAGATCGCGCCCTCGGTGTGGTTGGCGTTGACCCGGGTGTCGACCACGATCTTGGCCATCGCCCGTTCGTCGTATCCGTAGACCGCCGCGTAGCGCTGGGCCACCTGGCCGTACGGGCCGTTCTGGCCGAGGTTGCCGTAGGGGATCTCGAATTCGGCCTGCGGGGAGCCGTATTGGTTGCTCGACGACCCGAAATACAACGCGTCGCCCAGCGATCTGGGCTTCTTCGGCGACATCGGGGTGATGTACCGGGCGGGCAGCGCGCACAGCACCGCGTCGCAGATGCCCAGTTCGACGGCGGCGGCGGCCCGCCACACCATGGCCGCGGCGCTGGCACCGCCCAGGTCCACGTGTTCGGCGAATCTCGCTCCCACGCCGAGGTATTCGGCAATGGTCGACGGGACGAAGATCTCCGACTCGGCCAGGTGCGACGCCACGATGCCGTCGACGACCTCGAATGGCAGTCCCGCGTCGGCGAGAGCGGCGGCGCCGAGTTCCGCCCATTGTTCCAGGACGAACGGCGCGGGCGACGCCTTGGTCATGCGTTCGGGCGGAAGTTCGACGTATCCGACGATCGCGGCTTCTCCACGTAATCCCATGAGCTGTCCTACTTTCGCGGCAATCCGAGGATCATCTGCGCGATGATGTTGAGCTGGATCTCCCGCGTTCCCCCGCCGATCAGTTCCGCGGGCAGGTGCAGGTAGGGTTCCACGACCGCGGCGTCGGGGTCGTCGACCATCGCGACCTGCCCGGTCAGCTGCAACGTGGCCTGGAAGGTCCGCCGCAGCAGCACATTCATCGCGACCTTGGCGATGCTGGAGGCCGGGCCGGACGCCTGGCCGTCGAGCAGCCGGATGGTTTCCCGCACCCCGAGCGCCCTGATGGCGTTGGTGTAGGCGTCGAGTTCGCCGAGCTCGCGCAAGGCGTCGTCGCGGTCGGGCCCCGGTTGTGCGGCGAGCCGCCGCAGCGCAATGGCCCGGTCGAACTTGACGTATCCGCTGATGGCGGAACGCTCTTCGGCCATGGTGGCGATCGCAAGGCTCCAGCCGTCGGTAGGGGCGCCCAGCAGCATCTCGTCGGGCACGAACACGTCGTTGAGGAACACCTCGTTGAAGTGCGCCTGCCCGGTCGCCGTCTTGATCGGCTGGATTTCGATGCCGGACGATTGCATGTCGAGGATGAAGTAACCGATGCCGCGGTGCTTGCTGGCTTCCGGGTCGGTGCGCGCCAGCAGCGCACCCAGGTCTGCGTACTGCGCCAGCGACGTCCAGATCTTGTGACCGTTGATCCGCCAGCCGCCGTCGACCTTGGTCGCCCGGGTGGCCAGCGACGCGAGGTCGGAGCCGGCGCCCGGCTCGCTGAACAGCTGGCACCAATGAATGTCGCCGCGTTGGGTCGGCGGGATCAGCCGCTCCTGCAGCTCTTTTGGCGCGGCGGCCAGCACCGAGGGCAGGATCCACTCGGCGATGTTCAGCGACGGCCGGACCAGCCCGGGTCGCTTGGCGAACTCCTCGTCGATGATGAGCTGTTTCAACGGGCCAGCGTCGACGCCCCACGGCGCCGGCCAGTGCGGCACAATGAGGCCGGCGTCGGCGAGCAACGTGCGCTGGGGACCGGAGGCCTGGTCCGGGTAGTCGCCGTGCGGCGCGCGCGTGTCGTTGCGCAACTGCATTGCGGCATCCAGCGTTTCGGCGACCCACGACCGGAATTCGGCTTCCGCGTCGCCGAGGTTGACCGACATGTCGCGCGTCTGGGTGCACGCAAGCTCCCCCAGCCGCCGCGCCCAGCGATTCGCCGGACCTATCGATCCCGCCAGGCTGATGGCGCGCCGCCAGTACAGGTGCGCGTCGTGCTCCCAGGTGAAACCGATGGCGCCGAGCATCGTCAGGGCGTCGAGGACCAGGTCCGGGATCGGCGAGACCGCGATCGTCGCCGCCCCCGCCGCCGCGAGGCGGTGCTGGTCGAGTGGTTCGTCCACGGCGCGCACCGCATCCCAGGCCGCCGCGGTGGCCAGCTCGCTGTTGACCAGGAGCATCGCCGCACCGTGCTGCAGGGCCTGGAAGGTCCCGATCACCTTGCCGAACTGTTCGCGCGTGCGCAGGTGCGCGGTGACCGCGTCCACGCACCACTGCGCGATGCCGGCCGTAGTGCTGGCGACCAGCCCCACCGCGACGGATGCCGCGCGGTCCGGGTCGATACCGGTAAGCGTTTCGGCCGCAGGGTAGTCGGTGAGCCGCAGGATTCCCACGTCGGCCACCAGGTCGGTTCCGGGCACGGATTCGACTGTGGCACTGGGCTGTCCGGTTTCCACCGGCACCCAGACGACCTCGCCGTCGTCGGCGCCGGCCCCGACCAGGATCACCCGCGCCGCGCGCACACCCGCGGTGACCTGCGAGCTGCCGGTCAGCACCCAGCGCCCGCCGTCGCGACGGGCCCGGAAGTCCGCGCCGCCGGGCAGGACAACCGCGGCGGGTGCGCCGGCGGCAAGGTCACGGATCAGCGATTCGGCCGCCGGCCCCGGATCGGCCAGCAGCGCAACGGCTCCCGCGATCACGGTCGGCAGCAGCGGGCCGGGCAGCAAGGCCTTGGCCGCGGCCTCCAGCACGCAGGCGACGTCCACCGGCCGCCCGCCCTGGCCGCCCAGGCGCTCCGGCAGGTGCACGGCGTGAAAGCCGTTGGCAACCAGGGCATCCCACCAGTCCGGGAGGTGCCCCGCCGCCAGCGCGTCGAAGCTGTCGCGGGTGGCGGCGATGGGGGCGTGCCGGTGGGCGAATTGGGCGACGGCGGCGCCGAGGTCCTGCTGCTCCGGGGTCAATCCCAGGGTCATAACGGCGCTCCCGCGCGGCTGAGACGACACGCCATGGAAGACCGCTGCCCTTTCCTTACAAGACGAACCGTCTCGTCTTGTGGCAGACTACGGGCCGGGTCCGGAGAAGTAAAGCGGGCTCGACCCGCCAACGAGGACACCAGATGCCAACCGGTCTCACGCCGAGGCGCCGCAGCGAGAAGTCGCGCACGGCGATCGTCACCGCGACCCGAGAGCTGCTTCTCGAGCGCGGATTCGACGGCCTGACGATCGAGGCCGTCGCCGCGCGGGCCGGGGTGGGGAAACAGACCATCTATCGCTGGTGGCCCAGCCGTCCCGCACTGGTCGCCGACGTCATGCTCGAGGACGCCGACAAGATCCTGGCGTCGGTGGACCACACCGACGACCTGGCGGCCGACCTGGTGCGCTGGGTGGGCAAGCTCGTCGCCAGCCTGACCACGGCGCGCGGCTCGGCCATGCTGCGCATTCTGACCGTCGCCGGCATGGAGCACGAGGACACCGCCGTGAAGCTGCGCGCCGGGTTCAGCGAGCCGCTGCACGACAGCGTCCGGGCCCGGCTCGTGGCCGGCGGCATCGACGCGCCCGCAGCCGAGTCGGCGGCGGACGCCATCGTCGGCGGGGTCGTGTACCCGATTTTGTCCGAGCCGCAACGGTATTCGCGGCGCCGAGCCGAACGCACCACCCGGATCATCGTCGGGGCGCTCGGCGCGCCCGGCAAGGCCTGAGGAGCGGCCGTGGACGAAGATTGCCTGAAGCTCACCACCTACATGGCCGAGCGCCGGCGGACCCGCGAGGGCTTCGTCTCCGACGTGCTGCTGCGGCTGTACGCGCAGCACCGCATCGCCAGCAGCGTCGTGCTGCGCGGCATCGGCGGATTCGGCACGGGCCGCCACCTGCGGACCGACGAATCCCTGACACTGTCCGAGGACCCGCCCGTGGCGATCGTCGCGGTGGACACCAGAAAGGCGATCGAGGCGCTGCTGGACCCGGTGCTCGCGATCAAGCAGCGCGGCCTGGTCACGCTGGAGCGGGCGCGGCTGCTGCGCTACGAAATCGGGCCGCTTCAGCTGGCCGACGAGTTGAACGAGGCCGTCAAGCTGACCATCTACGTCGGCCGCAAGGAACGCGTCTACGGGGTGCCCGCCCACGTCGCGATCTGCGACCTGATGTATCGCCGCCGACTGGCCGGCGCATCGGTGTTCCTGGGCGTCGACGGCACCGCGCACGGGCAGCGGCAGCGCGCCCGCTTTCTCGGCCGCAACGCCGACGTCCCGATGGTGATCGTTGCCGTGGGCTCCGGGGAGCGCATCGGCCGGGTCCTGCCCGAGCTCGGCGGGCTGCTGCGCCGGCCCATGGTCACCGTCGAACGGGTCCGGGTGTGCAAGCGCGACGGCGAATTGCTCGAGCGGCCGCACGCGTTGCCGCAGACCGATCAGGACGGCCTGCCGCTGTGGCAGAAGCTGACCATCTACACCTCCGAGACGGCCCGCCACGGCGGTTCCCCGATTCACCGCGCCCTGCTCCAGCGGCTGCGGCGCCGCGAAACGCCCGACGGCGCCACCGTGCTACGCGGCGTGTGGGGCTTCCACGGCGATCACCCACCCCACGGCGACAAGCTGCTCGCCCTGGGACGCCGCGTCCCCGTCGTCACCGTCGTCGTCGACACGCCCGCCAACATCGCCGACTGCTTCGACGTCGTCGACGAACTCACCCGGCACGCGGGGTTGGTGACCAGCGAAATGGTGCCCGCCCTGGTGTCCGACGAAGGCGACACCGGCCACGGCGGGCCGCCCCTCGCCAACCACCGCTACTGAAGCGTCGGCTCGCCGAGAGTGAATTTCACGACGAATCAACGGCGAGTCGCGTCGCGAGATTCACATTCGGCGCCTCAGACAAGGCGCGAGCCTCAGCCGGCGACCGAGGCGTCGTAGATCGACTGGATCGACTTGTCCAGGGTGTCGTTGAACTGCTCGTCGGACTGGTCGGCCGAGAGCCCCTCGGTGAGCGCCCGGCTGAAGCTGGCGATCAGGCCCGTGTTCTTGGCCAGCAGCTCGTTGGCCTCCTCGCGGGAGTAGCCGCCGGAGAGCGCGACCACCCGCATCACCTTCGGGTGCTCGATCAGCGGCCGGTAGTAGTTGGCCTCGGTGGGCAGGCTCAGCTTGAGCATCACCCGCTGCCCGTCGGGCACGGTGTCGAGTCGCTTCGTGATCTCGTTCCGCAGGATGGCCTCGGCCTCGGCCTTGTCCGCGATCGAGATGGTCACCTCGGGCTCGAGGATGGGCACCAGGCCGTGCGAGAGCACCTGGTGGCCGACCTCGAACTGCTGGGCGACCACCGCGGCGATGCCGTCGGCGTTGGCGCCGCCGATCACCGACCGCTCCTTGGTGCCGAAGACGCCCTTGGCCACGGCCCGCTCCAGCAAGTCGTCGAGTCCCGGCATCGGCTTCATCAGCTGCACGTCGTCGGACGCCTCGGCCAGCCCCTTGTCGATCTTGAGGATGGGCACCACGCCCTTGGTCTCCCACAGGTAGGTGGTCGACGGCTTGCCCTCGATGTCGCGGTCCATGGTCTGCTCGAACAGGATCGCGGCCAGCACCCGGTCGCCGGTGAAGACCGGGGAGGTGATGATCCGCGAACGCATCTCGTGGATGAGGTCGAACATCTCCTTCTCGGAGGAGTACGCGTCCTCCTCGATGCCGTAGAGGCGAAGCGCCTTCGGCGTCGAGCCGCCGCTCTGGTCGAGCGCTGCGATGAACCCCTTGCCCGACGTCATCCGGTCGGCTTGCTGCTGGTTCGACATGAAACTCTCCACTCCCTCGGGGCACTGTCGGTGACGGCGCACCGCCAAGCTCAGATCGTGCCGATCATATTCGCGAGCATGCAACGCCTACATCAGCGGGCGGTCATCGCGGCGACGACTTCGTCCGCGGTGAGCACCGCGCCGGCGTAGTTCGGGATGTTGACCTCGAGCGCGGCGTGCATCTCCCGCTAGGAATAACTCGCGGTCGCGTCCTTGACCACCGTGACGTCGTAGCCCAGCTCGGCGCCGAATCGCACGGTCGCCTCCAGGCAGGTGTGCGCGATGAGCCCCATCATGATGAGCCGCTGGATGCCGTGCTTCTTGAGCAGGAGGTCCAGGTCGGTGTTGGCGAATCCGCTGGAACACCAGTGCTCCTTGGCGACGACGTCGCCGGGCTGCGGCTCGAAGCCGGGGTGCAGCTGGGCGCCCCAGGTTCCGTATTCGAACGTCTTGCGCGACCACGCCGCCCGCTGGATCGGGGCGACGTACTTCCACGTCTCGTAGTCACCGGGCCGGTACCGGCGATGCAGCGCATAGAAAACGCGGATGCCGGCGCCGCGCGCGGCGTCGAGGACCTGGCGCATATGCGGCACGCACCGGTTGGCCTCGGCGACACCCTTGAGCCGGTCCCACACCTTCCCGCCCTCGGAGATGAAATCGTTGTACGGGTCGATGACCACCAGGCCGGTGAGGTCGCTGTCGTACGTCACGACGGTCATGTTCGCATGGGATCCGGCTATTGGCTGGAGTCCTTGGTGCGCCACAGCGCCATCCGATCCAGCAGCCCGTCACGCAGGACCAGCGTGTGAAACAGCACCGCGCAGACGTGGGCGGTGAACGTCGCGAAAAGCAGGACGGCGACGACGCCGTGGGCCTGCCGCAGCACCGCGTAAAGGTCGAGGCGGGCCGGAGCGATGCCCGGCAGGTGCAGCGGTCCCGCCAGCGCGACCGGGAATCGCGCGGCCGACAGCATCGCCCACCCGATCAGGGGCTGCACCAGGAGCAAGGCATACAGCAGGTACTCCGACCCCGACGCGGCGCGCCGTTCGACCGGGCCCATCGTGGCCAGGAACGGCGGCAGCCGGTGCGTGAGCCGGTTGGCCAGGCGCGCCACGGCGAAAACCAGGATCAACATCCCCAGCGGCCGGTGCACGGCCAGCAGCGACGGGTAGTAGCTCAGCGAGGCGACCATGGCGACGCCGACGAGCAGCTGCGCGACGACCATCGGCGCCGTCAGCCAGTGCAATATCCGGGAGGTGAGGGCGAAACGCTTTGCGGGCCCGGCGGTTTCCGCTGTGGTCACGAGAGCACCCCTGCCACGGTGACCCCGCTGGGCGACTTGGGCTCTCCGGCGCGGCGGGTGAAGGAGCGGGCGTAGACCGCCGATCTCGCCGGAAGCAGCGGGTCGTCGGAGGCGGTGATGCCGTCCGGCAGCACCATCGGGTCGAAGTTGATGTCGCGCGCGTTGCCGGCCCGCTCGGTCTGCACACCGGTGATGGTGATGGTGCCGGCGTCGATGGATCGTCGCGATCGCGGCCAGGGCTTGGTGGCGTCGTTGGTGGGATCACCGGGCTCGCCCACGGTGAGGATCAGCCGCCATGTCAGCGGCCGCCGCGCCACCGCGCGGATGAGGTCGTCGAACAGGTAATCCCGGCCCGGCGGCGGGGCGCCGCTCCCGGCGGCATCCTGCGGGACCGCCGACCAGCGCACCGGAACGGTGGCGCCGGCGCCGTTGGTGAACCGGAAGGCGTTCAGCCCGTAAAACGTGCTGTCGGCGAATCCCGCGCTGGGCGGTGACCGCTTGATGACCTTCATAGCCGCGACGGTCTCGGGATGGCGATCGAGGAATGCCGCCAGCTCATGGGGATCGGGCTTACCCGTGTCGGGCCGCGGCTTCGACGCCAGCAACCGCTCGTAGAACCCCTGCGGGGTGCTGTCGGTGAAGACGGGCAGGTTGACCATCGCGGTGCGCCACTGCTGGCCTTGCGCTACGAACAGCAGGCCGAGGCCGCGGACGGTGTCGGGCTTGTCGGGCGCCTCCGGCAGGCCCCCGCCCAGCGAAAACCGCCCCACGAGCGGGACGGTGCCGGGGCGAAAGACGGCGGCCCGGCAGACGGCCGCGCCCGCGCCGTTGCTCACGAAGGATCCGGTGGCGCTCAGCCCTTTGGCATGGTTGCGCCGGAACCCGGCGTGGCGGCCGTAGACCTGTTCGAACCGATCCGCGAACGCCGCCGGGGTGAGCGGCGCCGCCGCCCCGGGCCGCCGCCACCCGCCGGCGTAGGCGAACGCGCCCACGTCCGCCGCGGCGAAACCGGCGATGGCGCCCGCTCCCAGCAGCGCGCTGCGCCGCGTCACGCGGGGCCTATCGGGCTCGGTATCGCCGGGCGCGCCGCCCGGGCCGCCCCCGTGGTCATCGGGCTCCATGCCCACCGTCCTTTCGAATTTGTCCGGGCCCAAATCGCCCACTGCGGACCACGTCGGGGCGCCCAAATTCGTTCAGCCGCGGCCCGCTCCGGGCCGCGGTTACGGGTGTCGTTTTCGTCATGGCTTACGATCGACTAATCACGCGCGGGCTGCGCCTCGGAATGGTGGCGCAGAATCGATGGAGTGTTTCTTGTCAATACGGCGTGGTGCGGGTTGAGTCGACAGCCCCGATTGGCGAGGGTCTTTGCAGGCTATTTCGATTCTTCGGTGTTCCGCGCGGGCGAATGTGAGTGAAAAGCATGATCGAACAATCCAGCGATACGGCCGACGCGGCGCCCTTCGACATAGGAAAGCGCCAGGTGGACGGGGCCGTAGTGCTCAGCGTCTCGGGCGAGGTGGACATGCTCAGCGCGCCGCAGCTGGACGAGGCGATCCGCACCGCGCTGGCCGCCGGGCCCGCGGCTGTGATCGTCGACCTGTCGAAGGTGGACTTTCTGGCCTCGGCCGGAATGACCGTGCTGGTCACGGCGCAGTCCGAGGTCGCGCCGCCCACTCGCTTCGCGGTCGTCGCCAACGGGCCGGCCACCAGCAGGCCGATCAAGCTCACCGGCTTGGACGGCGTTTTGTCGCTGTTCAGCACGCTAGATGGCGCGCTGAACAGCGTCACCGAGGGGTGAAATCCGCTACGTCGCGCCCGCCAGGACCTGCTGGATGCGTTCGTCGCGCGGCAGGACGGGGCCGTCGTCGAGGGCTTCGTCGACGCCCAGCTCGGTGAGCCCGGCCCTGGTCAGCAGCGAGGTGCCGTAGGCGGCCAGCACGAGTTTTTGGTCGTCGCTGTGACCGTCCTCGACGAGCATGGCGCCGATGAGGCAGATGACGGCCATCTTGTAGGCGTTCAGCGCCCGATACCAGGCCCGGTTGGCGACCCGGATCCCGCTGACCGACTCGTAATGCGCCAGCAGGGCATCGATCGTGAGCGCCGCGGGATGGGTGTTGATGCCGACGGGCTGCATCCACAGCATTTCCAGCCAGCCGATGTCGGTCAGCGGATCGCCGACCGTGGTCATCTCCCAATCGAACACCGCGCTCACCTCGCCGTTGGTGAAGGCGAAGTTGCCCGGTTTGGCGTCGCCGTGCACCAGCGTGATCCGCGGGCAGGGCTCGGGCTTGGTGGCCAGCAGCGACTCCCGGAGCCGCTCCAGGGCGGGCAGCGGGCCGCGCTTGACCCTGTTCATCTCGGCCGCCCAGTGGTCGAGCTCGCGGTCGAGGTGCTCGCGCCCACCGTCGAGCGCGTCGAGGCCGGTCTGCGCGAGGTCGACGGCATGGATCGCCGCGAGTTGTTCGACCAGGCTCCGACACATCCGCACCACGGTCGCGTCCGCGACGTCGGCCGGCGGCTCCATCTCGTAGACCTGCCCCGCCGCGCGTTCCATCACGAAGAACGGCCGCCCGAGCACGCCGCCGGTGTCCTCGAGCCACAGCGCCCGCGGGGCGCGCACCGGCGTGTCCGCCAGGGCGCGCAGGATCGTGAACTGGCGCGCCAGGTCGTAGGGTTCCAGCAGGGCGGGCGGCTTGGGCCGCAGCCGCAGCACCACGGGCCGGCGGCTGTCGTGTTCGCCGCGGCGGGTCACGACATCCAGCGTCATCATCTCGGCCGAATGCCCGAAGTTCACCCGGTCCAGGCCCTCGATGCGGACGTCGTCGGCGTCGGGCGCCTGCGCGCGCAACCACGCGGCCAGGCGGCGTTCGGCGTTGGCGCTCAGCGTCATTGGCCCGCACCGTCCGAGGGCAGGCGCTCGATTGGAGTCTTGTCCTGGGTGAACGCCGACATGTCCATCGCCGTCCAGTTGGGATAGCGGCGGTAGCCCCGGCCGCCGAGCAGCAATTCGAAGATGCCCCAACCGGTGTCGCCGTCGCGCTCGAACCGCATCAGCTGGTCGAGCGCCATCGACTTGTCCTCCGTCTCCGCCAGCTGCGCCGAATCGGTGCTGTCCCAACGGAAGTGGATGAAGTAGGCGCCGCCACCCAGGTCCTCGTATGCGCAGTGCGCCATCGGCAGCCCGTAGTAGGCGTTGACGTGCTGATGGGCGGCGTCGGCGGTCACGCGGTGGGTCGCGCCGTCCTCGTCGGTGAACACCAGGACCGCGCGGGCCGGGCGCTTGCGGTCGCCGTCGAATTCGACGTCGTGCTCGATCTTGACGAATCGCTTCGACATCTCGCCGTTCGCGTAGGTGATGCCGCCGTCGACGTAATTGACCGTGCCGTCGCAGGATTCGATGATCCACGCTTCGATCGCGTGGTCGTCGAATCCCGCGTCCAGCCACAGCCAGAAGTCGATCTGGTCGGCGACCCGCACGCCGAAGGTGCGGTCGCGACCGCCGTGGAACCCGTCGACGCTGACGCGCTCGCCGTCGATCTGCGCCCAGCCGCTCCACCGCCCGGGTTCCTTCATGTGGTACATGTCGGCCAGCAGCCGGCCGGCCGGGTCACGCACCGTCATCGGCAGCAGCTCCCACATCGGGGCGGTGGGCTCGTAGTACAGCTCCCACTCGATTCCGGACCCGTTCGGTTCGACGTCGAGCCGCCATTTCTTCAGCGGCTCGACGCACGTCCAGCGCATGGGCCCGGCGCGCAGGTCGTCGCGGTCGGCGCCCGTCACCGGCCGGCCCGACAACAGATCCCAGTGCCGCCCGTCGGCGAGGCTGACCTTGACGTAGCCCAAGCCGCTGGCGGTGTTCGGATTGTTGCCGTAGCCGCTGGCCAGCAGCATCGTGCCGTCCGGCGACGCGGCGAAGAAATAGCACCGGTCCGACCACGTCGGATCGGGGTCGTGCACGTGGTCGAAGGTCGTCGGCGCCTGGTGGGTGAACGACTCGTCGGCGGCGGAGTACCCCATCATCGCCCTCCCCGGCCGGTTAAGCCATTGCGCCGCAACGGGACTCGTGTCCGGCCGGACCTGGCGCAAAACGGGTCGACATCAGATACCGAAGTAGCACAACGCATCCCGTACCATCGGCGCCATGGAACCGAGCCGGTGGTGGGGAGCCGACCGCGCGATCCTCGACGACGAGGAGGCCCGCAGGCGGATCCTCGACGCCGCGGGCCGCTGCATCGTGCGCCGCGGCAACACCCAGTTCCGGATGGGCGAAGTGGCCGACGAGGCAGGCGTGTCGCGCTCGACGGTATACCGGTACTTCCCCGGCCGCGACGACGTCCTGCTGGGCCTGATGCTGATGCGGGTCGACAACGCGCTCGGCGAGCTGGTGCGCTCGCTGCCGGCGCCCGACGACCCGGTTCGGTCGGTTCCGGAGATGGTCCTGGCCCGCGTCGAGTCGGTGGACGGCAACCCGCTGAACGAGGCGCTGTTCGCCGCCGAGAGCACCGCGGTGGCCTCGGCCCTGGGGAAAAGCTCGGAGCCGTTCGTGGAGGTGCTGCTGCGGCACTACGAACCACTGCTGACGCGGTGGCGGGCGGCGGGGCGCCTGCACGGCGACCTGGACTTTCGATCAATCGTCGAGTGGCTGCACAGCACGACGCTGTTCCTGCTGGCACCCTCGTGGCGGCGCCGCCCGGTGGCCGACAAACGCGAATTCGTCGAGCAGTTCGTGGTGCGGGCCCTGGTGCCACAGATCAGACAATAACCGCGGATTGTCTGAAGTCCAGACGTTCTGCTATTTTTGTCTGACGGGATGCTGCGCCGGTGCTCCCCCCGACCGGCGCAGGGTCCCGAACCAGGACGGTGTGGATATGAAAAACGCTGTGGGACAGGCTCTTTCGTTCGTGGGCCTGGCCGCTCACCTGGGCCGCGGCGTCGGCCGGGTGACCACCGACGCGCTGGTGGGCGCCCGCCTGGGATTGCCCCGCACGGTCGACGACATCGACGCCCGGGTCCTGTCCAAGGTCATGGGAACCACCGTCCGGACGGTGCGCATCCTGGGCCGGGACGCGGGGACGTCGTCGCGGGCCCGGCTCGTGCTGACCGGCAAGGACGTGCCCGAGTCGGTGTTCGTCAAGGTCGCCGCCGAGACCGCGGCCACCCGCCTGATGGGTGAACTCGGGCGGCTCGGCGACACCGAGGTGCGCTTCTACAGCCAGCTCGCACCACAAGTTCACGGCGTCCCGCACGCCCACGGCGCGGCGTTCGACAGCTGGACGGGCCGGTACCTGTTGGTCCTCGAGGACCTGCCGGTCGAGTCGTGCGAATTCCCGGACACCCTGCACCCGCTTTCCCCCGACCGGGCCAGCCTCGTCATCGAATTGCTGGCCGGCCTGCACGCCGGCTTCTGGGACCGCCTGCCGCGCGACGGCCGCGGGCCGCTGGGCTGGCTGTACACCCCGTCGGGCGACGTGACCTCGCTGCTGACCGGCTCGCTGATGCACGCGTCGATCAAGCGCCTCGCCGAGCGCACCGACGTCCCGGTGGAAAACGGTCGGTTCATCGCCGACAACTACCGCGCGGTCGCGACGCTGATCGACACTCCCCCGCACACCGTCATGCACGGCGACGCCCACCCCGGCAACATGTACTTCCACGGCGGCAAGGCGGGGCTGCTGGACTGGCAGGCGGTGCGGCGCGGACATCCCTCACGCGAGCTGGCGTACACGCTGATCACCAGCCTGACGACCGAGGACCGCCGGGCGACGCAACGCGAACTGCTCGACGACTACCGGCGCGCGCTGGCGGCGGCGGGCGGGCCCGACCTCGACCGCGACGATCTGTGGCTGCGGTACCGGCAGGCCGCCCTGTACGCGTACGTGGCCCCGCTGATCACCGCGGGGATGGGCGGAATGCAGGCCGAGGGCATCGCCATGGAAGGCCTGCGGCGCGGTGTCGCGGCGCTCGACGACCTGGAAACCGTTGCCGCCCTCAAGGGTTCTTTGTAGGGCTGGGCGAATTCGGCCGAAGCTATTGCCTTCGCCGCGCCACGAGTTACGCTACCTACCGTAGCGAAATGCTGGGCGCCTTCCGCTCATCCCTCCGAGACAGCCCGCGGCGGCGAAGAGGAGTCTCATGTTCGACCTGAAGATCACCGGCGGCACCGTCGTCGACGGCACCGGCGCGCAGCGCTACCGGGCCGACATCGGCATCAAGGACGGCAAGATCGTCGACATAGTCCGCCTTCCAGACAACCCGAGCGCCGGCGACGCCGAGATGGCCGGCGAGGCAGCCGAAACCATCGACGCGACGGGTCATGTGGTGGCCCCCGGCTTCGTCGACATCCACACCCACTACGACGGCCAGGTCAGCTGGGACGGCCTGCTGGAGCCGTCCAGCGGGCACGGCGTCACCACGGTGGTCACCGGGAACTGCGGCGTCGGCTTCGCGCCGGTCCGGCCCGGCAGCGAGCAGTGGCTGATCGAGTTGATGGAGGGCGTCGAGGACATTCCGGGCACCGCGCTCACCGAGGGCATCACCTGGGGCTGGGAGAGCTACCCCGAATACCTCGACGCGATCGACAAACACCATTTCGCGATCGACGTCGGCAGCCAGGTCGCGCACGGCGCCATCCGCGCGTACGCCATGGGCGAGCGGGGCGCCCGCAACGAGCCCGCCACTCCCGACGACATCGCGGCCATGGCCCGTTTGGTCACCGAGGCGGTCGAGGCCGGCGCCCTTGGCTTTTCGACGTCGCGCACCATGGGCCACCGCGCGATGGACGGCGAACCCGTGCCCGGCACCTTCGCCGCCGAGGAAGAGCTGTTCGGCCTGGGCCGCGCCATGGCGGCCGGCGGCCAGGCCGTCTTCGAGCTGGCCCCGCAGGGCGCCGCGGGCGAGGACATCATCGGGCCCAAGAAGGAACTCGACTGGATGCGGCGGCTCAGCGGCGAGATCGACCGGCCGGTGTCGTTCGCCCTCATTCAGGTCGATGCCGACCCCAAGCTCTGGCGCGAGATGCTGGACCTGTCCGCCGACGCGCACGCGGCGGGCGCCCGCCTGTACCCCCAGATCGCGGCGCGCCCGTTCGGCATGATGATCGGTTTCCAGGGCCATCACGGCTTCAGCCATCGGCCCACCTACCGCCGGCTGGCCGCCGAATGCGGCCGCGCCGAGCTGGCGCAGCGGCTGGCCGACCCCGCCGTGAAGGCGGCGATCCTTGCCGAGGACGACCTGCCCGTCGACCCGACGTTGCTGTTCGACGGGATGTTCGCGCTGGTGCAGCACTCGCTGCACCGGCTCTACGCCCTGGGCAATCCGCCCGACTACGAGCCCACGCCCGACCGCACGGTCGCGGCGATCGCCAAGGCGCGCGGCGAGGACCCGCTGGCGACCCTCTACGACCTCATGCTCGAGTCCGACGCGACCAACATGCTGATGCTGCCGCTGTTCAACTACGCCGACGGCAACTGCGACGCGATCCGCGAGATGATGCTGCACCCCGCGGGAGTGCTGGGGCTCTCCGACGGCGGCGCCCACTGCGGGATGATCTGCGACGCTTCCTATCCCACCTTCCTGCTGACGCACTGGGCGCGGGACCGCCGCCGGGGCGAGAAGTTGCCGCTGGAGTACGTGATCCGCAAGCAGTCCCGCGACACCGCGCACCTGTTCGGGCTCACCGACCGCGGCACCATCGAGCCGGGCAAGAAGGCCGACATCAACGTCATCGACATGGACGCCCTGCGGCTGCACCCCGCGGCGATGGCCTTCGACCTGCCGGCCGGCGGAAACCGGATCCTGCAGGGCGCAAGCGGTTACGCGGCGACCATCGTCAGCGGGACGGTCACGCGCCGCAAGGACGTCGACACCGGGGCGCGGCCGGGACGGCTGGTGCGCGGAGCGCGCTAGGGGTCCCTCGATGGACGCGGACGCGATCGGCACCCCGCCCGACCGCCCCACCCTGGTGCCGGCCGAGCGCTACTACTCGCCGGCGTTCGCCGCGCTCGAGGTCGAGCGGATGTGGCCGAAAGTGTGGCAGCTGGCGTGCATGGTCGACCATGTCGCCGAGCCCGGCGACTACTTCGAATACCGCTGCGGCCCATACGGGGTGCTGATCGTCCGCGGGGACGACGGCGTGCTGCGCGCGTTCCAGAACGTCTGCCGCCATCGCGGCAACTCGCTGTGCGCCGGCTCGGGTTCGGGGCTGCGCGAGCTCAAGTGCGGATACCACGGCTGGACGTGGGACCTGGCCGGCGCCCTCAAGCGGGTCCCCAACCGCAAGGGCTTCGGCTCGCTGAAGATGTCCGACTTCCCGTTGATCCCGGCCCGGGTCGACGCCTGGGAGGGGATGGTCTTCGTCAACCTAGACCTCGGCGCGATGCCGCTGCTCGACTACCTGGAGGCGGTGCCCGACGACATCGCCTGGTGCCGGCTGGGCGACTTCCGCTGCTATGCCACCCTCACCGTCGACGTCGACGCGAACTGGAAGACGATCGCCGACGGGTACAGCGAGACCTACCACATCCAGACGCTGCATCCCGAGCTGCTGCGGTGCGTCGACGATATCCATGCGCCGCAACGGATCTGGGGTCACACCGGCAAGTCGGACCAGCCCTACGGCGTGCAGAGCCCCCGCTTCGGCGGCGCGTTGAGCGACGAAGAGGTGTGGGACGCCTACGTCTACACGCAGGGCGCGCTGATGGGGGCGGCCGAGGGCACCCCCTTCCCGGCCGACGAGCGCCGGCCCGGGCAGACGGTCGCCGACCTGATCGCCGAACGCACCCGGGCGTTCGCGGCTTCCCGCGGCGTCGACCTCGACTGGGCCGACACCGACCGGATCACCCGGCTGCACCAGTACAACGTGTTCCCGAACATGACGTTTCTGGCCAACGCCGACCACCTGACCATCATGTGCTCGCGGCCCGGGTCCGATCCCGATCACGGCGAGCTGGTCATCTTCCTGATGACCCGGATGGCGCCCGGCGCGCCGCGCGCCAAGCCGGCCGAGATGCGCACCACCGCCGGCGAGGCCGAGCCCGGCCTGGTGCTCACCCAGGACATCCGCCTGCTCGCCGGCCTGCAGCGCGGCCTGCACCAGCCCGGCTTCACCCACCTGGCGCTCTCCGGCGAGGAGCGGCGCGTGATCAACATGCACCGCAACCTCGAGCGCTACCTGGACCTGCCCGAGGCTGAGCGACTGCGCGATCGGATCGCCGCGCCTAAGTGATGTATACATCACTGCACGCGACGACGTATGATCGGCGCATGAAGCGGCTGCAGATCTACATCGAAGAAGAGCTGGATCAAGCCCTTGGCGCCGAGGCTCGCCGGCAGCGCAAATCGAAAGCCGCTCTCATCCGGGCGTACGTGGCCGATCGTCTTCGGGCGCGCGACCCGGACCCGGTCGATGCCTTCATCGGTTCATTCGACGGCGGAGCGGACCTATCCACGTCCATTGATGACGTGGTCTACGGAAAACGTGGATGATCTTCGTTGACACATCATTCTGGGCGGCTCTCGGGAACGCCACGGACGCCCACCACGCGACCGCCAAGGAACTCTGGGCCGGCAAGCCTTCCGTCGTCATGACGTCGAACCACGTGCTGGGCGAAACATGGACACTGCTCAATCGGCGCTGCGGCCATCGAGTCGCGGCTGCCGCGGCTGCCATTCGCTACAGCAGTCGCGTTCGGGTCGAACACGTGACGGCCGAGCTCGAGGAAGAGGCGTGGGAATGGCTGGCGCGACACGACGAGCGAGAGTATTCGTTCGTCGATGCCGCGAGTTTCGCGCTGATGCGTAAGAAGAAACTCCGCGAGGCGTACGCGTTCGACGAAGATTTCAGCGCGGCCGGGTTCATTGAGCTCAGGCCCTGAGCGCGCGGCCTCGGCCGCAGCATCGAAGCCAGTGTGGCGGATGTTGCGTTGATTCTGCGTTGAGGGCGTAGTCTTCTCGCACTTTGTCGCCATGGCCGCAGAATCAATCTTCGTTTCTTGGCTCAGACCTCCCGAAATCACGCCGAATCGAATTAGACTCCGGGCTTGTGACCACCCGGTCGAACGCCTGGGGCGACGAACGTGGTCATCTCCTGCATCAAATACAGCTGCGCTATCAGGCGCTCGGCCGCCGCAGGGCGCGGCGTCTGTGTCACCGTTTCGCGCGCGTAGGGGTCTACACCGCGCCGGAGCGCCTGCGGGCGATGCTGGCGGGCGTGCCGGTCGCGCGCGACGAAGTGACGGATGTGAATTTCGCCTTGATCGCGATGCAGTTGAACCGGGAGGCGCGCGGCGCGAAGCTGAAGCGCCTGAAGCGGCGCGGCACCCGCTCCCTGATGTTCGTGGGGCTGGTTCTGGTCGTGCTCAACTTCCTGTTCTGCCTCGCCTACATGTTGCTGAACCTGGCCCAGCAGGCCACACCGCTATAGATCAGTCCCGCGCATGGGGGTCTTCCTCCTGGATTCCGAACGTGTTGACCGCCATCGCGAGCAGGCGGTAGCCACCCACGGTGAACACCAGGTCCATGCGTTGGCGGTCATCGAAGTGGTGGCCGAGTTCCGCCCAAGTCGCATCGCAAATCGCGCTGTGCTCGTCGAGTTCGTCCACCGCGCGGACCACCAGCCGGTCCGGCTCCCGGCTCAGCCCGCCGTCGCGGATCGCGTCGATCTCCGCTGACGTCAGCCCCGCGCGGTGCGCGATCGGCACGTGGTGTGACCACAGGTAGTCGCAGTCGCACCGGTGCACGATGCGCAGCAACGCGACCTCGCGCACCCGCGCGCTCAGCGTGGAGTCCCGCAGCAGGTAGGCGTTGAAGCGCAGATACGCGCGGGTGAGGTCGGGGTGGCGGACCATGGTCGCCAGCACGTTGCCGGCGTCGCGCGCGTTGGCGCGCTGGGGCGGCAGCAGGGCCTTGACGGAGGCGCGGGCGTCGTCGTCCCAGTCGCCGTCGGGCAGCGGCGGCAGCCGCATATGGAGCTCCTCGGGTCGGTTGCTCTACTCGATCGGTTCGTTGCCGAGCACGGTGGTGCGCAGCATCTCCCGCGGAGAGTTCGGGTCGTAGGGCGCCGCCCGGTGCAGCACGCCCTGGTTGTCCCAGATGACGGTGTCACCGACCGACCAGTTGTGGCGGTACACCTTGTCGGGACTCGTTGAGCGGTCGAGCAATTCGGCCAACAGCGCGCGGCCCTCGTCGAGGTCCATGCCGACGATGTAGTCGGCCGAGGCGCCCAGCACCAACGACTTGCGGCCGCTGCGGTGCGTCCATACCAGGGGATGCTCGTGCGTGCGCCGCTGCCGCCAGCGCCGCACCTGCTCCGGCGTGGGGTCGGGGGTGACGCGGCGCTGGGAGGCCTCCAGGGAGTGCACCACCCGCAGCGAGCCGAACCGCCGCTTTTCCTCGTCGGTCAATTCCTCGTAGGCCGCATAGGAATTGGCGAATTCCGTCTCGCCGCCGCGTTCCGCGACCGCCACGGCCGACAGCAGGGTCGCCTTCTGTGGGCACTCGTCGTTGACGGGGGTGCAGCCGTCGATGTGCCAGTCGAAGGTGGCCCGAAGGTAGGCGGCCGACGAGTTCTTCGACGTGTCGAGCGTGATCGGGTAGATGCCCGCCACCGGGTGGTGGCCGTCGGACGAATAGTCCACCTCGCCGAGGCGGCGGCAGAACTCCACCTGCGCCTCGGGGTCTAGCCCGAGCCCGCCAAAGACCAAGACGCCGTTGTCCTCCAGCGCCTCCATCACCGCGGCGCCGAGCAGGTCATCGGAGGCCAACCGCTCGGCGTCCACGCCGAGGACTTCGGCGCCGACCGACGCGGTCAGTTTGTTGATGGTGATCAGGCTCATCGCCCGTCCTTTCTGGTGGGAGTCACGGCACTGGTTCGCCGACGCGGTCGAGGACGGCGTCGGCGGAGTCGGTGGGCTTGGGCTGGGCGAAGACTTCGACCGCCATCGCGACCATCACCAACGAATAGATCAGGTGCAGCAGGTGCAACGCGTCCTCGGGAAGGTCGTCGAGCGGGAACTTGTCGCAGTAGTCGATCGCCTCTTCCAGCCGGGGAAAGAACGCGTCGTAGAACTTGCGCATCTCGGGCATGCTGCTGGCCATCCGCTGGTTCCAGCGCTCGGCTTCGGTTGCCAGACACCAGGTTTGCGCGAACCCTTCGAGTTCGGCGAAGGCGCTGGGCAATAGGGGCTTGGTCATGGCTCACACCCCCGCCGGCTGCAGCTCGCGCTGATACCGCTCGACCCAGTCGACGACCTCCTTGTGCAGGTGGCGGACCAGGATCTCCTGGTCGTTGAGCGGGAACTCGTCGACGACGCCGGTTTCCAGGGCCGCCTGGGTCCCGCCGAGCATGCCGGCGTCCTGCAGGGCGAACTCCTTGAGCACCACCGCGGCCACTTCGTGCTCGATCCGCTCACGCACGGTGCGGGCGGGGTGAAACGCGGTGTACGCCTCGAACCGATGGGTGTTGTGCGACGTCGGCCAGTACCGGTAGAGCAGATACCAGCCGCCGTAGATCAAGATCTCGAGGTTGGGGAAGATCTGGAAGTTGCTGATGCCCCAGGGCTCGATGCCGCCGGGGTTGAGCCCGTCGGGCAGTTTACCGAGATCCGGTGTGCGCCAAGGCCCGACCAGCCCGCTGCGGGTGGCCCGTTCGATCGGGTACATGCATTCCGGTGCCAGCAGCCAGCGGCGGGTCCCCGCGGTGGAGACCACCCGGTGCGGCCCGTCGATCTGGAAGTGCGCGCACTCGAACCCGGCGTTGGGGTCGCGCACTTCCGACGGCACCTGCTGGGGATGCAGCGACGGGACGTGGTAGTACTCCTGGAAGGCGTCGGCGAAGATCTTCCAGTTGCTGTTGTTGTGCGCCAGAAAGTCGTAGCGCTCGGTGAGCGCCCCGAACGGGTAGTCGTCGAGCCCGGTGATCATCGGCCCGAGGAACTCACGCAGGCCTTGGCGCGGGTGCTCGTCGAGGTTGATGAAGATGAAGCCGTTCCACACGTCGCAGTGCACCGGCCGCAGGCCGTAGTCGTCGGTGTCGAGGTCGAAGAACTCCGAGTCCTGCTGCACGAACGTCAGCGCGCCGTTGAGGTCGTAGCGCCACCCGTGGTACTTGCAGGTGAACTGCCGGCAGGTCCCGCGGGCTTCCTCGCGCGGAAAGTCGTTCCACACCAACTTGTTACCGCGGTGGCGGCAGACGTTGTAAAAGGCGCGGACCACCTCGTCCTTGCCCTTGACCACGATGACCGACGCGCGCGCGGCCTCGATCTCCTTGGTGAAGTAGCTGCCGGCTTTCGGCAGCTCCTCGACGCGCCCGACGTTGAGCCAGGCCCGTTTGAAGATCGCCTCCCGTTCGAGGTCGTAGAACTCCGGCGACGTCGAATCCCGGAAGGAGATCGGTCCGGTACCCAGCTCCGGGTAGTGCTCGGTCCAGCTGCCCTCCGCCGGCTTAGGCCATCGACCCATCAGAATCCGCCTCTCTTGAAGGTTTTCCGTGGCTGTCCGAAATCATCTGCTCTGCTCACATCACGGCCCCACCGTTGATCCCGAGCACCTGGCCGGTGATGAAGCCGGCCTCCTCCGAACACAAGAAGCCCACCGCCGCGGCGATGTCGTCGCCGGTGCCGAGGTGGCCCATGGGGATCCGGGCGGCCATCTCCTCGTTGGAGCGCACGTTCCCGTCGGCCTGCGACTGCCGTTGCATCGGGGTGTCGATGCCCGACGGGGGGATGTTGTTCACCGTGATGCCCAGCCGCGCGTACTCGTTGGCCAGCGACTTGGTCAGCGTGATCACCGCGCCCTTGGAGGCCGCGTAGTGGGCCATCCTCGGTGATCCGCGCTGCGCGCTGGACGACGAAATCATCACGATGCGGCCCCATTTGGCGGCGATCATGTCGGGCAGCGCCACCTGGCAGCAGTGGAAGGTGCCGTTGAGGTTGACGTCGATGATCCGCGTCCACGCCTCCGGTTTGATGTCGATGAAGTCGTCGAAGCCGACCGCCCCGGCGCTGGTCACCAGGATGCCCACGGGCCCCAGCTCGTTGCGCACCTTGGCGAAGGCCTCCTCCACCGCGGGGCGGTCGGTGACGTCGACGGCGACGCCGAGCGCCGCGACCCCGTCACCGCGCAGCTCCTCGGAAACCCGCTGCGCCGCTTCACCGTTGACGTCGAGCACCGCGACCTTGTGCCCGCGCCGGCCCAGCTCGTGGCACGTGGCCTCGCCCATGCCCGACGCGCCGCCCGTCACCACCGCCACCCGCGTCATCGTGTGTGCCTCACTGTTGTCCGTCCCATCACTCGTAGACCACCGTGACCGTTCGGCTGGTCGGCACCGACTGGCAGGTCAAGACCCAGCCGTCGGCGACCTCCTCCTCGGTCAGTGCGTCGTTGTTGATCATTCGCGCGCTGCCCTCGGTCAGCCGGGCCATGCACGTTCCGCAGGAACCGGTTTCGCACGACGACGGCGCCCGCAGTCCCGCCGAGCGCGCCGTCTGCAGCAGGGTCTCGCCGCCGCGGTAGGCGACCCTGGTCTTCTGGCGGTCGAGATGGATGGTTACCTCCGCGGTGGCCGGACCTCCGGCCGGGGCTTGGGGCACCTGCGGAATGTCGAAGCGCTCCAAGTGGACTCGGTCGCGGGGCACGCCGCTGCCGAGCACGGCCCCCTCCGCGATGTCCATGAAGGCCGCGGGCCCGCAGATGTAGACGTCGGCGTGGTCGGGACGCCCTAGGAACCCGTTGATCTGGTCCGCGCGGACCACCCCGCTGTCGTCGTCGACGTGGTGCTCGACCACCAGCCGGTCGGGGTGGTGCGCTGCCAGCCGGGCCAGCGCGTCGGCGAAGATGACCGAATCTCGGCTGCGGTTGGCATAGAACAGCCGGACCGTCCGGCTCGTGTTCGCCAACGCCCAGCGGATCAGCGAGAAAACCGGGGTGATGCCGCTGCCCCCGGCGAAGGCCACCAGGTCGCGATCGCTGTCATGCAGGACGAAGCGCCCGGCCGGCGGTTCCGCGTGGATTTCGTCGCCGGCCGATGCGGTGTCGTTGATCCAGTTCGAGACCACCCCGCCGGCGTCGCGTTTGACCGTGATGCGCAGGTCCTCCCCCGCGACCGGCGTCGACGACATGGAGTAGCAGCGCCGGTGTTCGAGGCCGTTCACCCGAACCCGCAGCGTGAGGAATTGGCCGGCCTGGTAGCAGAACCGGGGCTCGTCCGAGGCGGGCACGTCGAGCACCAGCGACACGGCGTCGCCGGTTTCCCGCACCACCCGCTTGATGCGCAGCGCCGCGAAACCGTCGGCCGCCGAATCGTCTTGGGGATCCGGACCTCCACCTGGCTGTCCCATCCGCGTCAGAGTATCAAGCACTTGTCATAGTTATCAAGTACTTGACATAGGCCTAGGGCGCGGTGGCGTCCAGGCTGGGTTCGCCGTATCGCGCGCGCAGCCCGGGCCACGGATCGGCGTACTCGCCGGGCCGATCGCGGTAGGCGCATCGGCGGTTGAGCGCGCTGCGCACGAGCGGGGCGGCCAGCCGCATCGGGTAGCGCTTCCAGCCCGCGATCGCCCGCATCTCCTCGAGCATGTCCGGCCACGAATGCCGCTGAAACGACAGGGCCTCCTGGGCCCGGCTGACGTCCATCCAGCAGTTGAGGAACCAGTCGTCGTCGCCGTCGGGATTTCCCGGCCGCCCGCACATCGCCTCGCTCAGTCCTTGCAGCCCCCGCGCGTCCCCCGGACCCTCTGTCGTGTCCCGCTGCGTCAACAGGTGTGACTCGTCGCCGGCGACCAGCAGGGTTTCCCCGACGACGTTCGCGGTCGTTGCCGCCGCCAGTGCGACGGCAACATCGCGCGAGTCGACGGAGTGCACCCGTTCATCCGTCGGCAGCAGGCTGCCGAAAAACGCGATGTCGGTGTCGAAGTGCTCTTCGGCCGGATCGACGGTGAACACCGCACCGAGCCGCGCGATCACCCACTCCAGGCCCGACGCCCGGACCGCCTGCTCGGCTTCGAGCTTGTGCCCGCCGTACAGATCGCACGGCCGGGTCGGCGTGTCGGGGCGACACAGCTCCGGGAACCGATGCGGGTTGGGCGCGCCGTACACGGCCGAGCTCGACGCGTGCACGAAACGCGGCGGATTCGGCAGGGCCTCGGCGCTGCGCACCAGGGCCGCGGTCGCGTCGACGTTGACCTTGCGGGCAAAGACGGCGTCGCGATATATCCCGGGCGGGATGACGGCCGCGAGGTGGATGATCGCGGTCGGCTTGACCTCGGCGACCACCCGCTCGATGTCGGCGGGATCGGCGAGATCGGCCCAGCGAAGGTCCACACCGGCCGGGAGTCGTTGCGCGGCTTTGCGATTGGCCGGGCTGTCGCGGCCGGTCGCGATCACCCGGCGGCCGTCGGCCGCCAGCCGCTTCACCATCGCCGAGCCGACCAGGCCAAAGGCACCGGTGACAAGTACCGCCTCAGCCATCACGCGCCGATCAGGATTCGTTGCGCTCGCTGAGCAACGTGTGTCCGGTGCCCTTCTCGACTACGCGGGCGAGCAGATCGTGCAGCAGCTGTTGTTCGTCTTCGGTCAGCACCCCGAACACGCTCTCGTGGGCGGCGATCGCATCGGCCAGCACCGCCGCGGTGACGGCGCGTCCCTCGTCGGTGAGGTAAGTCTGCATGATCCGTCCGTGCTGCGGATCCTGCTTGCGCTCCACCAGGCCGCGCCTCTCGAGTGCGGACAGGGCGAGCTGGACTCCTTGCGGGCTGATCAGCAGCCGGCGGGCCAGCTCGGCGCCCGACAGGCCGGGGTCGTCGGCAAGCTGGCGCATCAGACCGATCTGGGCGGTCGTCACACCGTGTCCGCTGATGGCCTCGTTGACGGTGGTGAGCGAGAAGTGGAACGCCTGCTTGAGCAGCCACAGGATGTTGTCGGTGAGCTCGGCGGGGTTCATGCGCCCGGCTCCGAAACCCGGTGCACGCGGCCGTCTTTCATGACAAAGCGAACGTCGAGGGTGGTCGCGATGTCCCGCGAGGGATCCCCCGGCACCGCGATGACGTCGGCGAGATAACCGGGGGCGAGGCGCCCCAGCTCGTGCTCGGCCTCGATCAGCTCGGCGCTGGTCACCGTCGCCGCGCGGATCGCCTGCATCGGCGTCATGCCGCGGTCCACCAGCGCGCACAGCTCCTTGGCATTCTGGCCGTGCGGGATGGCCGGCGCGTCGGTCCCGCAGGCGATGCGTACGCCGGCGGCAATCGCCTTGGGCAGCATGGACTTTGCCCGCGGGAACACCTCGTTGGCCTTCTTGCGCAGTTCCGGCGCGATCCGGTCCACGGCCATCGCCTCGGTCAGATACGTAGTCGACACCAGGAAGGTGCCGTGGTCGACCATCATCTGGATCGTGTCGTCGGTGGCCAGAAAGCCATGTTCGATGCAGTCGATGCCCGCCCTGATGCAGGCGCGGATGGCGGTGTCGCCGACGGCGTGCGCGGCGACGCGGACGCCGGCGCGGTGCGCCTCGTCGGCGATGGCGGCGAACTCCTCGTCGGAGTACTGCTGGGCGCCGGGCGCGGTGCTGTGCGACATCACGCCGCCGGACGCCGACACCTTGATCAGCTTGGCGCCGTGGCGAATCTGGTAGCGCACGCACGCCCGGACGTCGGGCACCCCGTTGGCGATTCCCTCGGCCACGCTCAGCGGCATGATGCCCGGGGCCAGCCGTTGAAAGACCGTCGGGTCCAGGTGCCCGCCGTACGGCGTGACGGCGTGGCCGGCCGGCACGATCCGCGGACCGGCGTGCCAGCCCTGGTCGATCGCGCGCTGCAGCGCCACGTCCAGCAGGTACCCGCCGGTCTTGACCATCAGACCGAGGTTGCGCACCGTGGTGAAGCCCGCGTCGAGGGTGGTGCGGGCGTTGACGGCGCCGCGCAGCGTGCGGTACGCCGGGTCGTCCTGCACGCCGTGCATCGGGTTCGGCAGGCCCTCCGGCCCGCCGGGGCCGCCGATCAGCAGGTTGAGCTCCATGTCCATCAGGCCCGGCAGCAGCGTCACGTCGCCGAGGTCGATCTCCGTCGCCGAATCCGGCGGCGGCTCAACGGGATTGACGGCGCTGATCCGGTCGCCCTCGATCACCAGCACGGCCGGCGAGCGGACCTCGCCGGCGTCGACGTCGGCCCAGCGCGAGGCCCGCAGCACGATGGTCACGGGACGGGTTCGGAGACGCAGTCGAGGCTGGAGGCGCCCGAGTCCGGCACCCGCGGCTGTTTCCAGCATTCCACCGGGAAGGACACCATGATCATCGAATACAGCAGGTGCATCAGGTTGGTGACGTCCTCGGGCAGGTCGTCCAGCGGGAACTTGTCGCAGTAGGCAATGGCTTCCTCGGCCCGCGGGGTGATGGCGTCGTAGAAGGCCTGCATCTCGGGCATGGAACTGTCCAGCCGCTTCTGGTAGCGCTGCGGCTCGCTGTCCAGGCACCAGGCGGAGAACGGCTCCAGGTCGGCGAATTCGCTTGGCAGTTTGGCGGTCACGGCTACACCCCCGCCGTCTGGCTCTGGTAGTCGGCGATCCAGCCGGCGGTCTCCTTGTGCAGGTGGCGGATCAGTATCTCCTGGTCGTTGAGCAGGAATTCGCGCACCACGCCGGACTCGATCATGCCCTGAGTGGCCTCCAGCGTGTTGGCGTCCTGCAACCCGTATTCCTTGAACGTCACCGCGGCGAGTTCCTGGGCGATCCGCTCACGCGGCGTGCGGGGCTGGGGGAAATACAGCGTCCCCTCGAAGACGTGGGTGTTGTACGACGTCGGCCAGTAGTGGTAGGTCAAATACCAGCCCTGGCCCCAGAACAGGACGACGAAGTTCGGAAACAGCTGGAACGAGTCCAGGCCCCAGGGGTCGCACTTGGCCGGGTTGATCCCCGGGGGCAGCTCGCCGAGATCCGGTTTGTCCCATGGCCCGAACAGTCCGCTTTGGCAGATGTCCTCCATGGGCTTGCGCATCTCGGCGTCCATTTCCCAGGCCCGGATTCCGGACGTGCTGACCAGGCGGTGCGGGCCCTCGATGCGGTAGTGCGGCGCCTCGAAACCCGCTTCGGCCGCGGCCTTGGAGTAGGTGGTCGGTGACTGGTTCGCGTGCAACACCGGCGCGTGGTAGAACTCCTGGAACGCGTCCATGTAGAGCTTCCAGTTGGCGTTCACCTCCGAGCGGTACAGCCACCGGGATGTCATCTGGCCGAACGGATAACCCTCCAGGTCGGTGATCATCGGCCCGAGGAATTCGCGCAGCGACTGCTCGGGCTGCGGCGCGAAGTTGACGAAGATGAACCCCTCCCACACGTCGCAGTGCACCGGCACCAGCCCGTAGCGGTCCTTGTCGAGGTCGAAGAACTCGTTCTCCTGCTGCACGAAGGTCAGCTTGCCGTCCAGGTCGTAGCGCCAGGCGTGGTATTTGCAGGTGAACTGCCGGCACACGCCGCTCGTCTCCTCGAGCGGCATGTCGTTCCACACCAGCTTGTTGCCGCGGTGCCGGCAGATGTTGTGGAACGCCTTGACCTCACCCTGGGTGTTGCGCACCACGATGATCGACGTGTTGGCGACCTTGAGTTCCTTGGTGAAATAGCTGCCCTTGCGTGGAAGGCTTTCCACGCGGCCAACATTCAGCCATGCGCGCTTGAAGATCGCCGCGCGCTCCAGCTCGTAGACCTCGGGGCTGATCGAATCCTGATAGGACACCGGCCCGGTGCCGAGATCGGGATAGTGCTGGGTCCAGCTGCCTTCGGGCGGCTTGGGGAAGCGGGGCATATCTGCCGACCGTATATGCTCTACACCACAATCGCAAGTAGTTGATATTGCTGTCCTGAGGAGGATCCGAAGTGCGCCGACATGACGCCCTATTCATCGGTGGGACGTGGTCCTCACCCGGCAGCGGCGACACCATCGAGGTGATTTCGCCGCACACCGAGTCGCCCATCGCCGAGGTAGCCGCGGCGGGCCCCGCCGACGTGGACGCCGCTGTCGCGAGCGCGCGCACGGCCTTCGACGAGGGACCCTGGCCCCGCCTGGACCCCGCCCACCGCATCGAAGCCGTGCGGCGGCTCGCGAAACTCTATGGGGCACAACGCTCCCAGATGGCCGAGCTCATCACCGCCGAAATCGGTGCGCCCATCAGCTTCGCCCAGCGCGCCCAGGTCGGGCTGCCGGCGATGATGATGTCCGCGTTCTGCGATCTTGCCGAACGCTTCCCGTGGCGGGAGACGCGCCCCGGTTTCTACGGAGCCGACCTCGACATCCGCCGCGAACCGGTCGGCGTGGTCGCCGCGATCGTCCCCTGGAACATGCCGCAGTTCCTCATCGTCACCAAGCTGATCCCGGCGCTGCTGGCCGGATGCTGCGTCGTCGTGAAGCCGGCCCCGGAGTCTCCCCTCGACGCGCTGCTGCTCGCCGAGCTGCTGCACGAGGCCGAACTTCCGGCCGGCGTGGTCAGCGTGCTGCCCGGCGACGCGGCCGTCGGCGAGCGGCTGATCCGCCACCCCGGCGTGGACAAGGTGTCGTTCACCGGCTCGACCACCGCGGGCAAGGCGGTCGCGGCGGCGTGTGCGGCCGACCTCAAGCGGGTCAGCCTGGAACTCGGCGGCAAGTCCGCGGCGATCGTGCTCGACGACGCCGACCCCGCGGGGGTCGCCACCGCCATCCGGTCGGCGAGCCTGTCCAACTGCGGCCAGATCTGCAACGCGCTGACGCGAATCCTGCTGCCCGCCAGCCGAAGCGCCGAGTTCGTCGACGCGCTGGCCACCGAGATGGAGTCGCTGCGCATCGGCGACCCGGCCGATCCGGCGACGCAGCTCGGGCCGCTGGTCGCCCGGCGCCAGCAAGAGCGCGTCCGCGGCTACATCGCCGAGGGCCGGCGCGAGGGGGCCCGCGTCGTCACTGGCGGCGCCGACCTGCCCGACGGCATCGACAGCGGCTGGTATGTGCGGCCGACGTTGTTCGCCGACGCCGACAACGCCATGCGCATCGCCCGCGAGGAGATCTTCGGCCCGGTGCTGACCGCCATCGCCTACCGCGACGAGGACGAGGCCGTCGCGATCGCCAACGATTCCGACTTCGGGCTGGCCGGATCGGTGTTCACCGCCGATCACGGGCGTGGGGTCGGCATCGCCGGGCGCGTTCGCACCGGAACCTTCGGGGTCAATCAGGGCTACACCATGGATCCGTTCGCGCCCTTCGGCGGCGTCAAGGGCAGCGGATACGGGCGCGAGCTCGGCGCCGAGGGGATCGACGGCTACACGGTCCTCAAGTCGATCTCCGTGGCGGCGCCGCAGTAGCGATCAGCGCGGGGCGACGACCCCGTTGTCGTAGGCGTAGACGATCGCCGCGGCGCGGTCGCGCAGGCCGAGCTTTCCGAAGATGCGGCCGATGTGGCTTTTGACCGTGACGCCCGAGATGCACAGCTCGTCGGCGATCTCGGTGTTGGACAAGCCTTTTCCGATCAGTGTCAACACGTCGAGCTCGCGGGCGGTGAGCTGCGCGATCTCGTTGCCCCGTTGTTCGACGGGGCCGGGGGCGGACTTGCGGTAGGTGGTCAGCACGCGCGAGGTGACCGCGGGATCCAGGTAGCTGTCGCCCCTGGCGACCGCCCGCACGGCGCGGATCAGCTCCTCGGCCGAGGAGTCCTTGAGCACGAATCCGGCCGCGCCGGCCCGCAGCGCACCGGACAGCAACTCGTCCTCGTTGAACGTCGTCAGCGCCAGCACCGGCGGCCCACCGGCCAGCCTGCGGGTGGCCTCGATACCGTCGACGCGTCGCATCCGCAGGTCCATCACCACGACATCGGGCCGGTGCTCGGCCACCGCCGCGGGCACCTCGTCGCCGTCGGCGCATTCGGCGACGACGACGAAACCGTCCTTGCGGCGCAGGATTCGGCGCAGCCCGGACCGAACCAGGTCCTGGTCATCGACCAGCAGCACTGCGATCTCGGCCGATGGGTCGATCACAGCTTGCACCAGGCCGGCCGCCATCCCGACTCACCCTCGTCGAGCGGGATGTCGGCGCGCACCGACCAGCCGTCGCGGGTGGGGCCGGCATCGATGACCCCACCCAGCAACTCCACCCGCTGGCGCATGCCGCGCAGGCCGCGCCCCTCCGCGGAAGGCGCGGCAGCCACCACGACCGGCATGCGATTGTCGACGACGAGGCTCGCCATTGTCGCCGAAACATCGAGTGTCACGGTGGATTTCGAATGCGGCGCGTGTTTGGCGATGTTGGTCAGCGATTCCTGGGTGATGCGATATAGCGCCAGGCCGACCGCGGCGGAGACGCGTTCGGTGGGTCCGTCGCCACGCAGGGTGACGTCGAGGCCGGCCCGCGCGAAATCCGTGACCAGGACGCCGATGTCGTCGACGCCGGGTTCGGGCGTGGTGTGCGCCGATCTGGACGGTGAGCTGTCGAGCAGGCCGACGGTGCGGCGGATGTCGGCCATCGCCTGCCGGCCCAGTCGCTCGGCCTGTTCGAGCGCCTCGACCGCGTCGTCGACGTCGCGGTCCTGCTGCAGCGCCCGCCGGGCGCCGGTCACGTGCAGCAGCGTGATGCTCAGCGAGTGGGCGATGACGTCGTGAACTTCGCGGGCGATGCGCCGCCGCTCGTCGGCCGCGGCGTGTTCGGCCAGCGCCTCCTGCGTCCGCCGCTGCTCGACCAGCAATACCTGCTGGGTGTTGAGCAGGTAGCCGACCAGCCAGCCGACCGCGGCCATGCTGACATACAGCGCGACCGCATCCAGGCGGTGCAGCCCGGCGGCGGCAAGCATGAGCGCGGCCGCCGACACGGTGGCCAGAAATCCGGCGACGGCGTTGGTTTGTGCGCCCACCACCCCGACCATCAGCACGAGCAGCAACGGCGCGCAGTCGGCGGGTATGGGCGTCGACGTCGCGAACAACATCGTCGCGGTGGCCGCCGACCAGCAGCCCCAGATCAATGTGGGGCTGAATTTCATGTTGAAGAAAAAGAACATCAGCAGCGGCAAGACGGCGATCAAGGACGCCACCAGTGCGGCGGGCAGATCGGCGGCGGGCCGCTGCAGAGTCGAGATCACCCCGCCGATCACCACGAGGAGATCGGTCGTGATCACGAACGACCACGGCATCTCGAGCGGAATCAGCTCACCCCGTTGGCGAAGCCGCTTCCGCACGAAGCTCAGTGCGCCACCCGGCATCGTCCAATCGTAGAAGAGCCCGGCTTCCGGTCACATCATGCCAAGGGCGGCACCGGTCTCCGCCCGTGGTAGGAGGAAAAGACTGCACTTCGGCACGACGCGCGGGAGGCGCCCGCTTTCCTACCGTCGAGTCATGACATGGACACTGCTGCACGACCGCATGGCCTTCATGGCCGAAGTCATCAAGGTCGCCGACAGCGATCCCGAGGCGGCCCTTGCGTTGATCGACAACTCCGCCGAGGTGTTGCGGCTGTTCGGCGACGAGGAGGGATTGCTGCTGTCGCTCGGGCAGCGCTGGATCACCATGCTGGTGGCCAAGCTGGATCAGGCGGCCCACGAGGGTGCGCCGGCCGAGCAGGTGCACGCCGACCTCGTGGCCGCCGAGCCCGGGCTGCACGCGCTGGTGCAGCTGGGCTCACGCCGGTCGCTGCGGGTGCGGTCGCTGATCCGCGGTGAGCACGTCGCGGTGGGCCTCTTCGGCGGGCCCACCGGCGGTCGGCAGACCGTTGCGTGACCGGCTGGGCGCCATCGCGCGCCTGAGCGGCCGCTATGCGGCCCTGATCGCGGGCCTGTGGATCCTGGCGGCCGCCGTCGCCAATGTGGCGGTGCCGCAACTGGAGCGGGTCGTGGACTCCCACGCCCGCACGTTCATGCCCGCCGACGCCGCGAGTTCGGTAGCCGCCGCGCGCGCCGCGGAGCTGTTCGCCCAAAAGCCCAGCAACAACTTCGTTTACGTAGTGCTGGAACGCGATCAGCGGCTCGCGCCGGCCGACCGCCGGTTCTACGACGCGTTGACCGCATCGCTGCGCTCGGATGGTCGGCACGTGTACGCGGTGACCGACCTGTGGTCGCAGCCGGCCACCGCCGCGGGCGCCCAGAGCGCCGACGGGCGGGCGGTGAGCGTGATGGTGCGGCTCGCCGGAATGCTCGGCACCTCACAGGCCCGCGATTCGGTGAACTCGCTGCGCGCCACCGTGGCCAAACTGGCGCCGCCCCCGGGGCTGCGCGTCCTCGTCACGGGGCCCGGCGCCACGATTGTCGACGAGTTCGCCGCCATCGATCGGCAGATGCTCACGATCACCGCCGTCACCGTCGGCCTCATCCTGGTGTTGCTGCTGTTGGTGTACCGATCCGCGGTCGCCGCGGCGATCCCGTTGACGTCGGTGGGCATCGCCCTGGCTCTGGGCCGGTCGGTGACCGCGGCGCTCGGCCAGGCCAATGTGGTTGAGGTGTCGCTGTTCTCGGTCGCGCTCATGGCGGCGATGACGCTGGGCGCAAGCACCGACTACGCGATCTTCCTCATCGGCCGCTACCACGAGGGCCGGCGCCGCGGCGTGGCACCGAACCGGGCGCTGCTCGAGGCCTACCGTGCCGTCGCGCCGGTGGTGATCGGTTCGGCGCTGACGGTGTCGGCCGCGCTGGCGTGCCTGGGCTTCGCCGAGGTCGGGATGTTTCGCAGCGCCGGGATTCCCTGTGCCATCGCGATTCTGGTGACGATGATCGCCGCGCTGACGCTGACGCCGGCGCTGATGGCCCTGGCGCTGGGCCGCGGGTATCTCGAGCCGCGGTCGTCGACGACGTCGCGGCGCTGGCGGCGCGTCGGGGCCACGGTGTCGCGTTGGCCCGCACCCGTCCTCGTCACCGCCGGCGGGTTGACCCTGCTGGTGGCGTTGCCCCTGGCCGGCATGCGGGTGGGCTGGAACGAACCCGCCGCCACGCCGTCGGCCGCGGAGTCCAGTCGCGGCTACGCGGCCGGCGACCGGCACTTCGCGCCCAATTCGCTGCTGCCCGACGTCGTCACCGTCCAGGCCGACCACGACCTGCGCAACCCGGCCGGCCTGATCGCCGTCGAGCGAATCACCCGCAGAGTCATGGCGATACCGGGTGTGCGCAGGGTGCAGTCCGCCAGCCGCCCCGACGGCACGGTCCCCGACCAGGCGACGCTGACGTATCAGACCGGCGTGCTCGGCCGTCAGGTCGGCGACACCATCGACACGCTGGCCCAACGGCTGGGGCGGATCGCCGAACTCGACGGGGCCCTCGCCCAGGCGCAAACCGCGGTGGACGCGCTGGGCGGCGGATTGCGCGGCGGCAGTTCGGGATTGGCGGACATGTCCGCGGCCGCCGACGACATGCGCGCCGGCATGGACGGCGTGCAACGCACAGTCACGACGGTGTCGGGCTACCTCGACCCGCTGCGCGGCTTCGTCGCGCGAACCCCGGACTGCGCCGCCAACCCGGTGTGTTCGACGGTCGACCGCGTGCTGCAACCCGTCGACACCCTCGTGCAGACCTCGACGCGGCTCGGTGACGGCGCCGCGAAGCTGACCACCGGGTCCAGCGCGGCCGCCAACGCGATGGCCGGCCTACCGGCTACCGTGGCGACGATGAAAGACGCGCTGGGACAGGCGCGGTCGGCCACCCGCGACCTGCTGGGCCTGAGCGATTCGCTCGGGCCGCGACTGCACCAGCTGACCGACTACCTGAACGAGATCGCCACGCAGTTCCAGGGCAGCGCCGCGGCCGGCTTCTACCTGCCGCAGCGGGCGTTCGCCGACCCCCGGTACAACGCGGTGCTGCAGCAGCTGATGTCGGCGGACGGGCGCGCCACCTACCTGCTGGTGTACGGCGACGGGCAGGAGTGGGGCGGCGACGGCGCCGCGCGGGCCGCGCAGGTGCGGGCGGCGGTCAAGGAAGCCACCAAGGAGGGCACGCTGACGCCGACCGGCGTCGATCTGGCCGGCGTCGGGCCCGTCACGGCCGACCTGCAGCGGTTCGTCGCGCGCGACACCTCGTTGCTGGTGGGCGCCGCGCTGGTCCTGATCTTCTTGATCGTCGCGGGGATGCTGCGCAGCCCGGTGGCCGGGCTGGTCGTCGTGGGGACCGTCGTCGCATCCTTCGCGTCGGCGCTGGGGGCGAGCGTGCTGATCTGGCAGCACCTGCTGCATCACAACCTGCACTGGGCCGTCGCGCCCATCGCGTTCATCGCGCTCATCGCCGTCGGCGCGGACTACAACCTGCTGCTGGCGCTGCGGATCAAGCACGAGGCGACCGCGGGGATCAAGACCGGGATCGTCCGCGCGTTCGGCGGCACCGGTGGCGTGGTCACCACCGCCGGCATCGTGTTCGGGCTCACCATGCTGGCGTTGCTGGGCAGCAGCGTGCTCAGCATCGCCCAGATCGGCACCACCATCGCGGTCGGGCTGTTGATCGACACACTGGTGGTGCGGGCCTTCGTCGTCCCGTCCATCGTGGCGCTGCTGGGGCACTGGTTCTTCTGGCCAGGTGGGCGTCCCCGGCGTGTTGTCGCACCGACGAAAGCTTCCGAACGTCAACTTGTTTCGATGAGATCGGTGTAGTTGTCAGGCCGTCGCCAGATTGGATTGCAGTGTGAATCCTGGGCTTTCGGTGTGAATCCTGGGCGGAGAAATCGCCGAGATCCCGCCCTCCGCTCACACTCAAAACCGCAGGCTCACACTAGAAGCGCCAGACGCACAAAGGGCCTAGTCCCGCCCGCGTCGCTAATTCGGATCCGGCGTGAATGCTGGGCTTCCGGTGTGAATCCCCGGCGGCGAAGTCGCTCGGATCCCGCCCTGCGCTCACACTCAAAGCCGTAGGCGCACACTCGAATCCGTGGCCGAGGTTAGGCGGCCGCCGGGCCGCGGCCGTCGCCGGCCAGCCGCAGCAGCAGGCGCGTGCCCCCGAGCGGACTGGAGTGCAGGGACGCCGTCCCGCCGTGCAATTCGGCCTGCTGGGCCACGAGCGCCAGGCCCAGCCCAGACCCCGAGCGCGAGGCGGTGGACCCGCGCGAAAAGCGTTCGAAGACCGCCGCGCGTTCGGCTTCGGGGACCCCGGTGCCGTCGTCGTCGATCGTGATTTCCACGCCTTCGCCGGAACTTCCCACGGCGAGGCGGATTTCGGTGGCGCTGCCATGCTTGACCGCGTTGGCGATGGCGTTGTCGATCACCAGCCGTAGCCCGGTGGGCAGCCCGACCATCAGCACCGTGGGCGACGGCACCAGCGACACCTCCACCCCCGGATAGATGCGCAGCGCGTCGTGGGCGGCGCGATCCAGCAGTTCGGTGATGTCGAACGGGACGAAGTCGTCGACCGTGGTCAGCTCGCCCTGCGCCAGCCGTTCGAGCGCCGTGAGCGTCGCCTCGATGCGGCTCTGGGTGCGGATGACATCGCCGATGACCTCCTTGCGTTGCTCCGCGGGAATCTCCAAGGTGGACAACACTTCCAGGTTGGTGCGCATGGCGGTCAACGGGGTGCGCAGCTCATGCGAGGCGACGGCGGCGAAATCGCGCGCCGACTCGAGGGCCGCCTTGGTGCGCTGCTGCTCGTTGCCGATGCGGGCCAGCATGCCCTCGACCGCCTCGGCGATTTCGACGGCCTCACGCACGCCGCGGACCTGGACCTCGTCGGGGCTGGACTGCGCGTTGATGGCGCGGGCCTGCTGGGCCAGCAGCAGGAACGGGTTGACCATGATCAGCGAGATGAACCACCCGACGATCACGGTGCCGCCGATGACGCTGCCGCAGATCAGCAACACCCGCAGGTGCAGCTGGTTGATGCGGTGTTGCGCCTCGGCCAACGGCGCCGCGAGCGCGATCGAGGCCGGCCCCGCGGTGAAGGTCCGGACGCGGTACTGCACACCATCGATGGTGGTGTTGGCATACCCGTTGGGAAGTTTGGGCAGCACGAGGTTGCGGGGAACGGAGACGGTCACATCGCCGATGCGGGCGGTGCGCACCAAATTGCCGTCCGGCATTGGGCGATCGGGGTTGGTCAGCTGCGCGCTGTTGATCAGCGTGTTGATGTCGCCCAGGCTGCTCACCGAATCCAGCCGGCGGTCGAGCTGGCTGTACTGGTCGTTGGTGACGCCGATCCACACCCAAGCGCCCAGCAGGACAACGAGGGTGATCACCGAGAGCGCGGCGACGATGACGATGGTGCGCAACGACAGCACCCGCATGGGCAGCTGCACGTGGCGGGACAGGGGGTTATCGAGCGCCACGGGTCACCGGCTTGAACATCGGACTCAGGATATATAGGCGCTATGCGCCGAACGAATATCGGCGCGATGTCGGAGCGCCTCGTCGCGCCGAGCGTGAAATTACGGCGAATTCCGGCGCGATTTTTCGCAGCAGGTTCACACTCGGCGTCGATCGCGCATGCGCTGCCGGTGGCTGTGAACTGCGCGACACTCCCTTGGCCACGGCCGTGGTGAGTGAGTACTCTCTCACCTATGCAGCCCTCGGGACGTGACCGGCTCCTGGCAGCGGCGTTGAAGCTGTTTGCCGACAAGGGGTACGCGGCCACGTCGGTGGCGGACATCCAGCGGGCATCCGGGCTCGCGCCGGGTTCCGGCGCGCTGTACAAGCACTTCGGGTCCAAGCGGGAGCTGCTGGAGGCCGCCGTCGCGCACCGCACCGACAGCATCGTGGCCGCCCGCGAGCAGTACGACGCCGGGGCGCCGGGCAGCGTGGAGCAGGCGGTGCGCACCGCCGGCCAGCTGATCTGGAACAACCTGACCCAGAGCGAGGATCTGCTCAAGGTCATGCTGCGCGAACCCGACGAGCTCGGCGACCTCGACGAGAAGACCTGGCAGGTCATCACCGACAACGCCTATCAGCGGTTCGCCGACGAACTGGCCGCGTCCAATCGCTCCGGTCGCACCAGCATCCCGGATCCCGAGGCGGCCGCGGCCGTCGCGATCGGGTCCCTGTCCTACGCCGCGACGCTGCAGGCCCTGACCGGCCGCCTGCCCGGCAACATCGACGACCAGCGCTACTTCGAGGCGTGGGTCCAGCAGACGCTCGGTGCCCTCGCACGGCACACCAACGCCAGAAGCCATTGATTCCCAACCTATTTCAGGAGAATTTTCGTGTCGTTTTCACTGCAACTCAGCGACGATGTGATCGAGGTGCGCGATTGGGTGCACAAGTTTGCGGCCGAGGTGATCCGCCCCGCGGCGTCGGAATGGGATGAGCGCGAGGAAACTCCGTGGCCCGTCATCCAGGAGGCCGCCAAGGTGGGCCTGTACTCGCCTGACTTCTTCGCGCAGCAGGCGGCCGAGCCGAGCGGTTTGGGCTTCCTTACCACGTTCGAGGAGATGTTCTGGGGCGACGCCGGCATCGCGCTGTCCATCCTGGGCACCGGGCTGGCCGCGGCGGCGTTGGCGGGCAACGGGACTCCCGAGCAGCTGGGCCGCTGGCTTCCCGAGATGTTCGGCACGGCCGACGAGCCCAAGCTCGGCGCGTTCTGCTCGTCGGAGCCGGACGCGGGTTCTGACGTCGGCGCCATCCGCACGCGGGCCCGCTACGACGAGGCGGCCGGCGAATGGGTCCTCAACGGCACCAAGACCTGGGCGACCAACGGCGGCATCGCCAACGTGCACATCGTGGTGGCATCGGTCTATCCCGAACTCGGCGCCCGCGGCCAGGCCACGTTCGTCATCCCTCCGGACACCCACGGGCTGTCTCAGGGACAGAAGTTCAAAAAGCACGGGATCCGTGCGTCGCACACCGCCGAGGTGGTGCTCGACAACGTCCGGCTGCCCGAGGACACGATCCTGGGCGGCCGAGAGAAGTTCGAGGAACGCATCGCCCGGGTCAAGTCCGGCGCCTCGTCGCGGGGACAGGCCGCGATGAAAACCTTTGAGCGCACCAGGCCCACGGTCGGCGCGATGGCCGTCGGGGTGGCGCGCGCCGCCTATGAGTACGCCCTCGACTATGCCTGCCAGCGCGAGCAATTCGGGCGCAAGATCGGCGAATTCCAGGCGATCGCGTTCAAGCTGGCCGACATGAAGAGCCGCATCGACGCGGCCCGCATGCTGGTGTGGCGGGCCGGCTGGATGGCGCGCAACAACCAGAACTTCGACTCGGCCGAGGGCTCGATGGCCAAGCTCGTTGCCAGCGAGACCGCCGTCTACGTCACCGACGAGGCCATCCAGATCCTGGGCGGCAACGGCTACACCCGCGACTACCCCGTGGAGCGGATGCACCGCGACGCGAAGATCTTCACCATCTTCGAGGGCACGAGCGAGATTCAGCGCCTGGTGATTTCGCGGGCGCTGACCGGGCTGCCGATCCGGTAGAGCCCGGGCGCGCCGCACGCGACATGATGGGCGGCATGAGCACCGACATTCGCGTTCTCGACGGCGAGGACGAGCTCGTCGCCGCGGCCAACGTGTTTCGCGCCGCGATGGTGGGGTTCCCGCCGCTGTCGAACCTGGCGCCGGGCCGGATCAGCACGCTGCTCGAACCGGGCCGCACCATCGGGGCGTTCGTCGGGGAACAACTCGTGGGCACCGCCGACGCCGTGACGAGCGGGCTGACGCTGCCCGGCGGCGCCATCGTCGGCCACGCGGCCGTGACGCACATCGGGGTGCTGCCGTCGTTCACCCGGAAAGGCATCGCCACCGAGTTGATCCGCCACCAGTTGCGCGACTTCAGCGCCCGCGGCGAGGTGGTCGCGACGCTGCGCGCCTCGGAGGCGACCATCTACGAGCGCTACGGCTACGGCGTGGCGAGCTCGTCGCAGACCGTGGAGGTCCGGACGGCGCGGGCGACGCTGCGCCCCGGGGTCGGCGCCGGCGGTCCGGTGCGCCTGCTCGACGTGGGCGAGGCGTGGGACGTCCTGCCGCGCGTCTACGCCGACAATCGTCCGTCCCGCCCGGGAACCATCGACCGCCCGCAGGCGTGGTGGCAGGCCGTGCGGATGCGCGCCGAATCCTCCCCGGGCCCTGCGTATGTCGCGGTGCACGGCGAGCCCGGAGCCGAGTCCGGATTCGTCCGTTACCGCCCCGTCGACACCGACGCGTGGTTCGTCAGCGACCAGCGCGCCATCGCGGTCGAGGACTTCTTCGCCCCCACCGCGGACGCCTACCTGGGGCTGCTGCGTTTCTTGCTCGGTCTCGATCTCATCGACCGCGTGGTGTTCTGGATGCTGCCCCTCGACGACCCGCTGCCCTGGCTGCTCGTCGATCGGCGGGCCGCGCGGGTCACCGCGGTGCACGACGAAACGTGGCTCCGCGTCGTCGACGCGCGAAAAGCGTTGGCGGCGCGCGGATATGCCGGCGACGGCGCGGTGACGATCGCCGTCGATGACCCACTCCTGCCGGACAATTCGGGCACCTTCACCATCGGCGCCGACGGCGCCGAACCGACGGACCGGCCCGCCCGGTTGCACACCGGCGTCGAGGGGCTGGGCGCGGTCCTGCTCGGCGGCACGACGTGGCACAACCTCGCAGTCGGCGGGCTGGCCCGGGCCGACGACGCCGCGGCGCTCGCCGTCGCCGATCGCCTTTTCGCGGTGCCCGAGGCGCCGCACGCGGGGTTCTTCTTCTGATGATCTTGATCGTCGGGGCGGGTATCTGCGGCCTTGCGGCCGCCTACGAGCTGTCGCGCCGGGGCGAGCGTGCGATGGTGCTCGAGCGCGGCCGGCCGTTCGGCGAGCTGTCCGCCGGGCTGGCACGCATCTTCCGCATCGCGCACCGGCGCCCGGCGCTGTGCCGGCTGGCGACGCGGGCCCGCGACGGCTGGCTGCGCTGGGAGGCCGAACTGGGGGCCGGGCGCCTGCTCGGCACCGAGGGCTTCGTCGCCGCGGGTGACCCCGAAAGCACCGCCGCGGCAATGTCGGCCGCCGGCGCCGACTTCTCGTGGCTCGACCGCTCGGGGATCACCGCCCGCATTCCCTTCGTCGTCGCGCCATGGGAAACCGCGGTGTTCGATCCGCTGGGCGGCAGCCTGCGCATCCGCCGCGCGCTCGACGCCCTGGCACGCCGGGTCGATATCGTTGCGGGCGAGGTCGTTTCGGTCGCCGACGACGGCGCGACCACGCTCGCGGGCGGCACGATCGTGCGCGCGGACCGCGTGCTGATCTGCGCGGGTGTCCGGACGCCGGCCCTGTTCGGGCCGCTCGGCGTCGAGTTCGTCCCGCACACCCGCTTCACCTACGAGGGCGCCGCAGACACCGCGGCCGGCGCCGCGTGCCTCGCCGCGCCCGAGGGCTACGGGTTGCCGCTCGGCAGCACGGGCCGCTGGGCGTTCGGGCAGGAGGTGCCCGACCCCGCGGCGGTGCGCGCGCTGTTCCCGTCGCTTTCGCCGGTGGACCGGGTGGACTGCTTCTCGGTTCGCGCCCCGTGGCTGGACTCCGGCGGCGACGGCTGGACGGTGGCGCGGCGCGGCCGCGTCGTCGCGTTCGTGGGCAGCAACCTGATGAAGTTCGGGCCCCTGCTGGGCGAGTTGCTCGCCGACGCCGCGCTGAGCGGCGAGCCACCGGACGAGCTGACGCGAATCTAGGTGCGGTCGCGCCCTATTGCGCCTTGACGAATCCGACGCCGACCGCCGCGCTGGCTCCCGCCTCGCGCAGCACCGCGCCGGCCGCATCCGGTTGGACCGCGCCGTCGGGCAACGTGGCGGTCGGGATGGCCTTGATGCGGTAGAGAAAGTCGGTGGCCGCCTTGATCAGGTCGGCGCTTTCACCGATCGGCGCGAACGGCAGCCGCAGCCGGATCCCGTCGGGGCTGCCGCCCTGCTTGACGGGCCACCTGCGGTAGAGCGAGTCCCGCAGGTCGGCCGGCGAGTAGCCCTCGGTCTGGCTCTGCGCGATCCGCGTGATCTCGTCGGCGTTCGCCGGGTCGGCGAGAAAACGCTGCGCATCCAGCTCCGCTTTCAGCCAGCTCTTGGCGATGTCCGGGTGCTTGTCGGTGAACTCCTTGTCCATCACCAGGAATCCTCCGTCGTGCTGGCCGGTGATCGCGCCGCTCGCAACGCGTTTCGCCAACCCGGAGTTGATCAGCTTGGACGGCACGGGTTCCCACACGATGGCGGCATCGATGGTGTGGTTCTGGAAACTGGAGGTGATCACTTCGATGCTCTGGTTGAGGTAGGCCGCGGGTTTGACGCCCAGCGCATCGAACGTCGCCTGCGCGATGCGATCGGTGCAGCTGCCTTGCGGGGTGGCGACGGTCTTGCCGTTGAACCAGGCCAGGGCGTCGCGTTGATTCGCGAAGTTCGGCGCGTCCGGTCGCACCAGGAAGACGCCGCACTGGTCTTCGGAGAGCCCGAGCGTCGCCACGATCCGCAGGTCGCGCGCGCTTCGTTTGCTCACCCCGACGATCGAGGGCATGTCGCCGACGTACCCGATCTGTTGCTTGCCGGCCAGCAGCTGGCTCACCACGATCGACCCCTGGAGCCCGACCTGGAAGTCCACCGTCGAGCCGCTGGGCAGGTATTTCTTCCAGAATTCCTTGGCCCGCATGACCACTCCGGACCAGGCCTCCGTGTAGTACGGCTGGTAGCCGACGGTGAGGTGCACGGCTCCGCCGCTCGAGACGATGTCGTTGCCCCCGATGTGGCCGACCGCGGCGCAGCCCACGGCGGCCAGCATCGTCGTCACGGCAACGGCGAGCGTGTTTTTCAGTCGCATCGGCGTCTTTCTGTCGTCAGCGGTGTTGGGGTGTCGGGGCGCGCAGCAGTTCCACCGCGCGCTCCTTGATGCGTTGCAGGCGTTCGTCATTGAGCACGTCGAGGCGCCGCCGCGGGCGGGGCAGCGTGATGGCGAACTCGTCGCGCACCCGGGCGGGCCGTCCGGTCATCACCAGCAAGCGGTCGGCGAGCAGCAGGGCCTCGTCGACATCCGTGGTGATGAACAGGACGGTCCGCCGCTGTTCGGCGAGAAGTTCGGCCGTGTACTCCTGCATCAGTTCGCGGGTCATCGCATCCAAACCCCGAAATGGCTCGTCGAGCACCAGCACCGACGGCTCGTTGATCAGGGCGCGGGCCAGTTCGGCGCGCCGGCGCATGCCCCCCGAGAGCTCGCCCGGATACCGGTCGGCGAAGTCCGCCAGTCCCACCCGGAACAAGATGGCGTCCGCGCGCCGGCGCGCTGCCGCGCCGCCCTCGCTGCGGGCGCGCGGCCCGAACATGACGTTCTCGACGGTCGTCAGCCACGGCATCAACGCGTTCTCTTGAAAGAGCAGCAGGCGTTCGGCCGAAGGACCATTCACCTCCCGGCCGTCGACCGCGACGAGACCGCTCGAGGGCCGGTGGTAGCCGGCCAGCAGGTAGCCGATGGTGGTCTTGCCGCCGCCCGACGGGCCGATCATCGCGACGATCTCACCGGGCGCCAGGCCGAACGAACAGTCGTCGACGACCTGCACGATCTCCCGGCCCGTGCGGACCTCGAGGGAGACGCGGTCAAAGAGGACCGTTCCGGCGCGACTGTCGCTCATGATGCCACGCGCCGCCACGGCATCAGCCGATTTCCCAGCCACCGCACCAACCCGCTGGAGAGGTAGCCGGCGATGCCGAGGCTGACCATCGCCACGACGACCCGCGGTAAGTTGTTGCCCTGGTAGGCATTCCAGACGAGGAACCCCAGGCCGCCGCCGCCCGACTGCTGGCCGCCGCCGGAGATCAGTTCGGCGGCGACGACGACCTCCCAGGTGATGCCCATTCCGACCGCCGCCCCGGTCACCAGCGAAGGCAGCAGCGCGGGCAACAGGACGCGCCGGAAGATACACGATCGGCTCGCACCCATCGATCGCGCGGCCAGCACGTGGCGGTGGTCGATCTCCCGCACACCGTCGACGGTGTTCAGCACGATGGGAAACAGCGCGCCGAGAAAGGTGACGAACGTGATCGACAGCTCCTGGGTCGGCCAGAAGATGATCGCGATCGGCACCCAGGCAAGTGGCGGGATCGGCCGCAGGGATTCGAACACCGGGAAGACCACGCGTTTGAACCAGGGGCGGGTGGCCATCAACAGTCCCAGCGCGCCGCCCACCAATAGCGCCACCGCGAAGCCGGCCAGTACCCGTTGGAAGGACAGCGACCAGCTGCTCCAATATCCGGGGCTGCCAGCAAGTTTCAGGAAGTCGACGACGACGGCCGACGGGGGCGGCAGCTGCCCGATCAGCGGGACGGCGATGCCGGTCCAGTCGTCCAGCCGGGTGGCGATTTGCCAGGCCGCCGCGAACAGGACAATGCCGATCGCGCCGCGCTTGAGCGGGGTCGTGTCCACCTCGTCGGTTCGTCTGCGCAGCGTCGTCATCGCACCAGTTCCCGCTCACCCGCGTCGAAAGCGCGCTTGGCCTCGTCGCGGACGGACTCGGACACCTGGCCGACGAGTTCGCGGAACCGTGGCGCGGTGACCAACCGACGAACCCTGGGGCGCGCGAGGTCGATGTCGATCGTGGTCTTGACTCGACCGGGCCGGGTGGTCATGACGGTGACGCGACTGCCGAGATAGACGGCCTCCTCGATATCGTGGGTGATGAAAAGCACTGTGACGGTGGAGTTGTCGTAGAGCTGCAGCAGCGCGTCGTGCATCGAGGACCGCGAGATGGCGTCCATTCCGCGGAACGGCTCGTCGAGCAGCAGGACAGCCGGCTCCATCACCAGCGCGCGCAGGATCTCGACGCGGCGCTGCACGCCGCTGGACAGCTCGCCCGGGTAGCTGTCCGCGATGTCGCCCAGCCCGGCCCCCCGGAGGCGCTGCAGCGCGATGCCCGCGGCGTCACGGCGGTTTACCCGCCCCTGCGCCGCGAGGCCGTAGCCGACATTCTCGGCGACGGTGAACCACGGAAACAGTGTGCTGTCCTGGAACGCGACGACCCGGTCGGGACCTATCCCCGCGGTGGGCCGGCCTCGGTCGCAGAGCAAGTGACCGTCCAGGTCGATGCGTCCCGAGGTGATGTCGGTGAATCCGGCGATCGCCGCGAGAAGGGTGCTCTTGCCGCATCCCGACGGCCCGACGATGACGTGAAGTTCACCGGCCGCGATGTCGAGGCTGAAATCCTGCACCGCGACGACCGGGGTGCCCCTGGTCCGGTACGCCTTGCCGACGGCATCCAGGATGACGTTGCCGCCGCTCATGATCGAATGCTCCGCGCCCGGTACGCCATCAGGCGATTGCCGACCACGCGGATCAGCGCGCTGCTGGCGAAGCCGACCAGGCCGAGCGTGATCATCGCGATCACGATCGTCGGGTAACGGGTCGTCGTGTACGAGGCGTTGATCAGATACCCGAGGCCGAACTGACCGGCGATCATCTCGCCGGCGACCAGTGAGAACCACGCGACCCCCATGCCGATCTGCAGGCCGGTGAAGATGTACGGCAACGCGCCCGGAATCACCACGGTGCGCAGCACCACCGTGGGGCCGGCGCCCAGGCACTGCGCCGCCCGGATCAGGTTCTTGTCGATGGAATGGACCCCGAGCAACGTGTTCAACGTGACCGCGTAGAACGCGGCGAGGTACGTCAGGAAGATGACGGACCCTTCCCGGGTGTGAAACATCAGCATTGCCAACGGGACCCACGCCAGGATGGGGATGGGGCGTATCAGCTCGAAGACCGGAAACGCATACTGGCGAAATCGCGGCGCCCAGCCCAGCAGCAGGCCGAGCGGGATCCCGGTGCACAGCGCCGCGGTGAAGGCGATGGCCACCCGCCTAACGCTTGCCCAGATGTGCTCGTAGTAGGACGCGGTGAACAGCGACGTGCCGTAGGACGGATTCGGGCTGAGCCATTCGCGGATCACCTCGGTCGGGCCGGGGATGCCCCGAAACCTCGGCAGCTGCAGCACATCGACGGTCAGATACCAGCTACCGACGAACAGGGCGAAGCCGAGCAGCGCCAACGGTATGGCCGGCAACAGGATTCGGCCGCGTTTCGGTCTCGGCTCGATTTCCGCGGTCCGGGCAGCGGTCAACGGAATCGTCTCGGTAGAAAGGGCGCTCACGAGCTACCTTTCTGGGAGCAACCCCTGAAGTCCGGCGCGGGAAATTCGCTGTCATCATTTCCGCGCGGGTATCGCGGCGCAAGAATATTGATCGCGTTGACCCGAAACCCGCTTCACCGCGAGTCGTCTCGGCGATCGCGCCTGGCGCCTCGCCGAACGTGCAACCAGGGCGACAAAACCTTGAATCCGCCGCTAGATTCTCGCCCTGACTGCACGCTCGGCGAAGCGGGGTCAGCCGTGGGGTGCCTCGGAGATCTTGGTGTCCGGCTTGCCCACCGTCTGGCAGTACGTCATCGCCGACAGCCGGGTGGCCGTGATCTCGACGTTGGTCGGGTCGGAGCCGCTCTTGTCCTTGAGCATCTTGCTGATCTCGTCGTTCTGCTTCTTCTCGTCCTGCGTGGTGAAGTCCTTGCACTTGGTGTCGCCACCGGTGTTGATCACCTGTGAGGCCGAACACGCGCCGGACAGCAGCGCGGCGGTCGCGATCGTGGCCACGGCGATTCGCTTCATCATTTGCCCTCCTGGGTCGCGGTAGTGGTATCAGTTCACCCAATCGGGCCCATTTCAAACCTCGACGCGGTTTGCGGCGGTGCGGTCAAAGCAGCTGGCGCAGCGCCTCGATCAACTTGATGCGCTCGGCGGGCGTGCCCGCGATGGGTGCCACGTTCAGGGTGGTGACGCCCGCCTCCCGGAACGCCGCCAAGCGTTCCCTGACGAACTCGCGGGAGCCGATCAAGTTGACGTCGCGCACGAGTTCGTCGGGCACGACCTTGGCCGCGCCGTCCTTGTCGCCGGCCAGGTAGAGCTCCTGAATCCGGTCGGCTTGAGGGCCGTAGCCGTACTTGGTGGCCAGCGTGTGATAGAAGTTCTTGCCCTTGGCGCCCATCCCGCCGATGTAGAGCGCCAGGTGCGGTTTGACGAATTCGCGTAGGGGCTCGACGTTTTCGCCGATGGCCAGGACCGGGCCAGCATACACTTCGAGCTTTCCCAGCGCGGGGTCGCGCTTTGCCTGGCCGGCCGCCAGCGCCTGCCCCCAGACGTCGCGCGCCTTCTCCGGCAGATAGAAGATCGGCTGCCAGCCCTCGGCGACCTCGGCGGCCAGCTCGACATTCTTGGGTCCCAGGGCGGCCACCAGTATCGGGATGCGTTCCCGCACCGGCCGATTGATCAGTTTGAGCGGCTTGCCCAGCCCGGTGCCCCGCTCGGCGGGCGACGGGATCGTGTAGTGCTTGCCCTGATGTTGCAGCGTCTCGCGTCGCCACACCGCACGGCAGATGTCGATGACTTCGCGGGTGCGCCCGATCGGCGCGTCGTAGGGCACCCCGTGGAAACCCTCGATGACCTGGGGCCCGGAGGCGCCCAGTCCCAGCGTGAACCGGCCGTCGGAGACGTAGTCGAGTCCGGCGGCGGTCATCGCGGTCAGGGTCGGCGTGCGGGTGTAGAGCTGCAGGATGCCCGAGGCCAGCTCGACCCGCTCCGTGCTCGCGGCCAGGTAGCCCAGGGCGCTCACCGCGTCGAACGAATACGCCTCGGGGACAAAGACAATGTCGAGCCCCGCGCGTTCCAGGTCGGCCACTTCGGCGGCGACCTCCTTGAACCCGCCGGCGTAGTTGATGCCCAACCCGATCCGCATCTCAGGCGCCCGCGAACTGGCCGGCGAGCTCGACGGCCTCTTGTTGGATGCGGTCGAACTGGGCGCCCATCGCCTCCGCCAGGGCCTTGGCCCCCGACAACGGCCGCACCATCACCATGAAGTCGTCGATCAGGCCGTCGTCGTCGAAGTGCAGGAAGTCGCACCCGGTGAGCGTCACGCCCGGCACCCCGGATATGCAGGTCTCGAATACCAGCGCGTGGTCGCGCCCGCCGGGGTTGGCGATCTCACGGACGTAGCGAAAGTCCTCGAACACCCGCATCACACCGCGCAGGATCGCCGCGGTGATCGGCTTGCCGACGTAGGGCTTGAACGCCACCGGGCTGGTGAACACCACGGTGTCGGCCAGCATCGCCTGGATAGCGGCCTCGTCGCGGGCCTCGACCGCTTGGCGGAAAGGATGCTTTGTACTCACCGGACACCTCGCAATAGCCAACTTGTTGAGTAGGTCTGATTGACGCTAGGGCCTGCCCGGGTGATATGTCGATGTGCGATTAGTCACTTTGTTGTCTATTCGCATAGTTATACTGGCGCGGTGTCGCTGCGTGACGCCGTGCTGGCCGCCCTGCTCGAGGGCGAGGCCTCCGGGTATGACCTGGCCAAGGGCTTCGACGCCTCGGTAGCGAACTTCTGGATGGCCACCCCGCAGCAGCTGTATCGCGAACTCGACCGGCTCGCCGACGAGGGCCTCATCCAGGCGCGGGTCGTGCATCAGGAACGCCGGCCGAACAAACGCATGTTCTCGCTGACCGATGCCGGCTACGCGGCGATCCGGCGGTTCACCGCGACGGCGCCCAAACCGTCGGTGATCCGCGACGAGCTTGCGGTCAAGGTGCTGGCCGCCGACGCGGGCGACGCCCGAGCCGTCCGCGAGTTCATGGTCGAGCGCCTGCAATGGGCGAAGGCCAAGCTGCAACGCTACGAGAGGATGCGGGCTCGCATGCTCGACGGCCGCGGTGAAGACGACTACCTGGCCCAGACCGAGCGCGTGGGTCCCTACCTGACGCTGCTGCGCGGAATTTCGTTCGAGGAAGAGAACATTCGGTGGGCCAAGCGCGCGCTGGCGATCCTCGAACGCCGCGTGCCGCCGCCGCCCGTTTAGCCGCGGTGCGTGCGGGTAGGCCTCCCCGGACGTACATCGGTATGGAGTAGAGGGAGGATTGCAATGGCGACGGGGGAAACCGGCTTCGACGACGTGGCATACGACCTTGTTTCGGTGCAGTACCACTCGCTGAAGGCCGGACACGACTACGGACAGTACGTGCGCGACGCGAAGAACGCGGGCCTCGACGACGTCGCCTCGTTCTTCGAGGACGTCATGGCCGAGGATTCCAAGCGGGCGCACCGGTGCCACGAGCTACTGGCACAGCTGACGACCAAATAACCTCAGTTCATCCCGGATCAGGCGGCGCGGCAAGGGGATTGACCGCCCGCCCGGGCGGGCCCGGGTTTGCCGCCGGTGCCGTCGGGCATCGGCTACCGTCGAGGCATGACTGAAATCTCCGGCAACGACCGAATCGACGACGTCACGCCCGGCGACATCATCGCCGTCGACCGCGGCGCCGGCGCACAGCCGTGCAAGGTGGTGTTCAAGGACCGCACCGACGACCGATACCTGGTCACCCTCGAAGCCGACGGGGGCGAAACCTTCCAGCTCGACCTGGCGCCCGGCACCACGGTCACGAGATCGCTCGCGTCGAAATGGGGGTCCGCGCAAAGCCCCACACCGCACCGAGAACACTGACGCGCATGGCTGACATCACCGTCCTGATCCGGGCCGACCATGACTGGTTTCGCGAGCAGTTCGCCCGCCTGGACTCGCTGCGGGCCAAGCCACCGGTCGACGACGCCGCGCTCGAGCGCGTATGGCGCCCGCTCGCCGAGAAGCTCGACGTACACGCCTACATCGAGGAGAAGATCTTCTACCCACAACTGCTCAAGCGCGGCACCGACGATCCCGAGGGCGAGACGCTCGATGCAATCGGTGACCACAACGACATTCGCGACGGGGTGCGCGACGCCGACGCGGCCCCGGTCGGCGCCGACGAGTGGTGGGCGGCGGTCGACCGAACCCGTTCCGCCAACGACGAGCATATGAGCGAGGAGGAACGCGACGGGTTGCCGGACTTTCGCCGCAGCGCCCCGATCGGCCTTCGTGAGGCGCTCGGGCGCCAATACAGCGAGTTCATGGCCGAGCATCCCACCACCGAGGGGTTGCCGATCGTCGACCGCGACCCGGAGGGCTACGTCGAAAGCGTGGAGGACGCCCCGCCGCCCCGGCGCACCGATTTTTCGCTTCGCATCGGCAGCCTGAAAGGCCAGTGAGCCGTGGCGAGCGTGCGCAGAGAACCGGAATTGGCGCGGCGGTTTTTCGATCGGTACGAGCCGGTGCACGCCGTCACGTACTTCGCGCCGGAAGCGCGGGCGGCGCTGGACGCCCTGGGTTATCGAGGCTTCTGGATGGGCTACTTCGCCGCGCGGTCGGCGCCCCTGGGCACCGTGCCGCGCGAGCTGGTGACCGCGGTCTTCTATAACTTCGCCCCCGAGCGAGTCGCCAAGGCGCTGCCCGCGGCGTGGGAGATCGCCGGTCCCGACGCCGCGCTGCGCGCCCGGCAGGAATCCGCGGTGGCGGCGCTGCGCCGCTACGGCATCACCGCGGACGACAACGTCGCCGTCGCAGCCGAATTGGCGGGCAAGGCGGCGCGGCGAGCGCCGCTGGACGGACGACCGCTGTTCGCCGCGAACCTGGCGCTGCCCTGGCCGGAGGATCCGCTGGCCGCGCTGTGGCACGCGACCACGCTGCTGCGCGAGCAGCGCGGCGACGCGCACGTGGCCGCCCTGGCCGCCGCCGGCATCTCGGGGCGGGAATCCAACTTGCTGCACGCCGCGGCCGGCCGAATCGGGCGCGACTACATCGCCCGCACCCGCGACTACGACGAAGCGGCGTGGCGTCACCACGAACAACGCCTGGCCGAGCGCGGGCTGCTCGACGACGACGGATCGCTGACCGCGCGAGGCCGGGAGCTTAAGGACGACATCGAGTCGCGCACCGATGCGCTCGCCCTGTCGGCGCTCGACGCGCTCGGCGACGACGAGGTGGAGGCGCTGTTCCAGGCGCTCACCCCGATCACCCGGGCCGTGGTCGCCAGCGGCGATGTACCCGCCGCCACGCCGATGGGCTTGCGTCGCGACGACTTAGCCGACGGCAGCGCGCATCTGATCGGCGGCTAGCGCTGCGCGCCGGCGGGCTCGGCGGTAACCGGTTGTGTGGCAGGGTAATCCATCGGCGGCCCGGAGCCGTTGGACATGTCACGGTCGGCCACCGCGGTGGCCAGCGCGGTGCCGTTGCGGATCGTACCGACGATGTCGACCCGGTCGTTGACCGCGAAATGTGAAGTGGCCGCGGCGTGTTGGCTGCCGCCACGAGTGATCAGCGCGGTGTTCGGGGTGAACAGATAGGTCTGGGTGTACCCGTTGGCGCTGCGCGCGGTGACCGAGTCCGCCGACACGGCGACGATCGTCCCCTGCTGCCGCACCGGCTGGGAGACCGGCGCCGGTTCCAAAGTCCCCACTACCGTTGGCTTTTCGGGGGCCGCGGTGAAGAGCAACGCCGTTAGGGTCGCCGCGCACAGCAACGCGGCGACGACGATGTCACATGCCGCCGCGGCAGCGGCCACCGCGCGATGCGCACCCCGATCGGTCGGCGGCCGTCTTTGCTCAGCCGGTTCGGTCATGCGGTGCTTGGCGCCCACGGTCGTTCCTTCCGGCGGTTTCGCGCCGAAGCGACCCGGCACCTACCGCATCAGGTGGTTGCTCGTGGTGTTACCCCCGGCACCGGCCGGGTAAACAGCGCGCCGCTCAGCCCTTGGCGAGCGTGAATTGCGCGACGTCGGTGTAGCCCTCGCGGAACAGCTCGGCGCAACCGGTCAGGTACTTCATGTACCGGTCGTAGACCTCCTGGGACTGAATCGCGATGGCGTCGTCCCGCCGCTCCTGGAGGGCGGCGGCCCAGGTGTCCAGCGTGCGGGCGTAGTGCAGCCGCAACGGCTGGACGCGCCGGACTTCGAAGCCGGCGCGCTCGGCGTGCTCGACGACGGTCTTGGCGTTGGGCAGGTCCCCGCCCGGGAAGATCTCGTCCATGATGAATTTCATGAACCGCAGCTTGGTCATGGTGATGGGCAGGCCGCGTTCGGCGAACTCCTCGTCGCTCGGCTTGATGATGCTGTGCAGCAGCATCACGCCGTCGGCCGGCAGCGCCTGGTAGGCCATTTTGAAGAAGTCGGTGTAGCGGTCGCGCCCGAAATGCTCGAAGGCGCCGATCGACACGATGCGATCCACCTCGGCGCCGAACTGCTCCCAGCCCTGCAGCAGTACCCGCTTGCTTCGTCCGCTCGGGTGCGCGTCGAGGCGGCGCTGCACGTGCGCCTGCTGGTTGCGGCTCAGCGTCAGCCCGACGACGTTGACGTCGTAGCGCTCCAGCGCGCGAACGACCGTCGTGCCCCAGCCGCACCCGATGTCGAGCAGCGTCATGCCCGGCTCCAGACCGAGCTTGCCCAGCGAGAGATCGACCTTGGCGAGCTGCGCCTCCTCGAGCGTCATGTCGTCGCGCTCGAAATAGGCGCAGCTGTAGGTGCGCGTCGGGTCCAGGAATAGCGCGAAGAATTCGTCGGACAGGTCGTAGTGCGCCTGGACGTCCTCGAAGTGCGGCTGCAAGCTGACGGCTTCGCTGTGATTTTCGGGCTTTCGAACTTGCAAGGCACAACCTTCGATGTGGATTTTCGGGGGTCTTTTCGTGGACTCAGCTGCGCTGCTCGAAGCCGCTCGACTGTCTGGGCGGCCAGTCTACCGGCCGGGTGGCGTGCCCCGAAATCGCGATTCGTGCGCCCATTCGGGTGTGGGCTCCCCCCGCGGTGGCTAAAGGGACATAGGGGCTGTTTCGAATGGGCGGTACAGCCGGACGAAATGAGGTCGACGCCATGGAACCGATATCGCCGACGGATGCGCTGTTCCTCATCGGCGAGTCACGTGAGCACCCCATGCACGTGGGGTCGCTGCAGCTGTTCGAGCCGCCCGAGGACGCCGGGCCGCACTTCGTCCGCGAGTCCTACCAGGCGATGCTGGAGTGCACGGACGTGCAGCCGACGTTCCGCAAGCACCCCGCCTTCTTCGGCGGCCTCACCAACGTCGCGTGGTCGTTGGACAAGGACGTCGAGCTCGACTACCACCTGCGCCGCTCGGCCTTGCCGGAGCCCGGCCGCGTCCGGGACCTGCTGGAATTGGCTTCCCGGCTGCACGGCAGCCTGCTCGACCGGCACCGACCGCTGTGGGAAGCGCACCTCGTCGAGGGCCTCGAGGACGGGCGGTATGCGGTCTATACGAAGTACCACCACTCCCTGATGGACGGTGTCTCCGCGATGCGGCTGATGCAACGCGCCTTCACCCCCGATCCGGCCGACGACGAGGTTCGGGTGCCGTGGGGCCTGGCGCCGCGCAAGCGCCGGGAGGGGCGCGAGCGCCCGTCGCTGCTGGATCGGGCCGGCCGCACCGCGGGATCGGCGCTCGCGTTGGCGCCGTCCACGCTCAAGCTCGCGCGGGCCGCGCTGCTCGAGCAGCAACTGACGCTGCCGTTCCGGGCGCCCCGCAGCATGTTCAACGTCCGGATCGGCGGCGCCCGACGGGTGGCCGCGCAGTCCTGGTCGCTGGAGCGCATCAAGGCGGTCAAGTCGGCCGCCGGCGTGACGGTCAACGACGTGGTGCTCGCCATGTCCGCGGGGGCCCTGCGCGCGTACCTGCTCGACCAGAACGCGCTGCCGGACGAGTCGCTGACCGCGATGGTGCCGGTCAACCTCCGCAAGGACGACGACGACCGCGGCGGCAACCTGGTCGGCACCTTCCTGTGCAACCTGGCGACCCACCTCGACGACCCGGCGCAGCGGCTGGAGATCATCAGCTCGTCGATCCGCGACACCAAGGGGGTGTTCCAGCAGCTGCCCCCGGTCCAGCAGCTGGCCCTGTCCGCGTTCAACATCGGCGGGTTGTTCTTCGGGCTCATCCCCGGGTATCTCTCGGCCGCCTCGCCGCCGTTCAACATCGTCATCTCGAACGTCTCGGCCGGCCCGTCGGACCCGGTGTACTGGCGTGGTGCCCGCCTGGACGGCAACTATCCGCTGTCGATCCCGCTCGACGGCCAGGCCGTCAACATCACCGTCACCAACAACGCCGACAACCTCGACTTCGGCCTCGTGGGCTGCCGGCGCAGCGTCCCGCACCTGCAGCGGCTGCTCGGCCACTTGGAGACGTCGCTGAAGGACTTGGAGCGCGCCGTCGGCGCGTGAAAACGCCTGCGCGCGTTAAACGTTCGCGTGTTCCTTCGGCGCCGTGGTCGTGTAGGCCAGGCAGACCGTGGTGCCGCTGGGCCGGGCGTTGATCGTGCAGTGATCGGCGAGGGCATGCATCAACATGATCCCGCGCGACGCCTCGGGGTCGCTCGGCTTCTTCGGCAGGTGCCGATGCCAGCTGCCCCGGTCGCTGACGCACACGCTGATCGACCGCGCGGCGGGATCGTGGCGAACGTGAAGCTCCATGGTCCCGACGGTGCGGTGGGTTCGGTACGCATGCTCGACGCAATTGGCAAGCGCCTCACTGGCGCCCAACACGATGTCGTCGCGAACGTCCGCGGATACTTCGGTCGACTCCTGCAGCCAGCGTCGCAGGGCGCGGCGCAGCTCCGCCGCAGTGACGGCATCGGCCGCCCCGGCGCGCGTGAATCGCGCCGGCGTCAGGTGCGCGTCTGCCGTCATGGTGGATGGCATACCCAGTTCCGGTCCTGGCGATAACCCCGTGCGCGTCTCGCTTCGGTCACTGATCCGGAGCGGTTGTCGGAATCATCACGAGAAGCGCTGACTACCCAATAATTTGCGCGCCACGCGTCGGCGGCGTGTGACGTCCGCCATATGCCAACGGGATCGGTTATTCCAGCACGAATACCGGGATCTGCCGCGCCGTCTTGGTCTGGTATTCGGCGTATGGCGGGTAGGCCGCCACGGCCAGCTCCCACCACCGCTCTCGCTCGGCGCCGTCCAGCTCGCGTGCGGTGAGGGCGACCACTTTGTCGCCGTCCTGCACCGTCACCGCCGGGTTTGCCCGCACGTTGAAGTACCACGAGGGATGCTCGGGGGCGCCGCCCTTCGACGCCACCATCGCGTAGCGACCGTCCTTCTCGACCCGCATCAACGGCACGTACCGCCGCTTTCCGGACTTGGCCCCCGTCGTCGTAATCAGGACGATCGGCCGGTCGAGGATTTCGACGCCGTCGGTCGTGCCCTGCTGCAGGATTCGTTCGGTCTGCTCACGCACCCAGTCGGTGGGGCTCAGCTCAACGCGGTCGGTCATGGCCGTCTCAACGCCGGGGCCCGGCCAGTCCATTCCCGTCGCCGGTTATCTCGGTTGCTTCACCGGTGACGGACCCACGGTGGATTTGTCACGTGAAGAATTAAAGCAACACCGGCGTCACCAGTTTCCCGGTGGCGAGGTAACTGTCGAGGTTGCGGATCGCGAGCTGCGCCATCGCCTTGCGGGTCCGGGCCGTGGCGCTGCCGATGTGCGGAAACAGCACCACGTTGTCCAGCTCCAGCAGCTCGGCCGGCACGTGGGGTTCGTCGGCGAAGACGTCCAGCCCCGCCCCGGCCAGCGCGCCGCCGGCAAGCAACTCCACCAGCGCCTCCTGGTCCACGACGCTGCCGCGCGCGATGTTGATCAGGTAGCCCTCGGGGCCCAGCGCCTCGAGGACGGCGCGGTCGACCAGCTTCCGCGCCCCGTGATCACCCGTCGTGGCGACCACCAGAACGTCGACCGACTCGGCCAACCTCGCCGGCGACTCCGCGTACCGGTACGGCGACCCCTCGACCCGGCGGCGGTTGTGATAGGCGATGGCACAGTCGAATCCGAGCAGCCTGGTCGCGATGGCCGAACCGATGCGCCCCAGGCCGAGGATCCCGACCTGCAGGCCGCTGACGTCCCGGGCGTACGGGAACTGGCCGTCGCGCGCCCATCGCCCCGCCCGCACGTATCGGTCGGCCGCGCCGAAGCGGCGCAGCGTCATCAGGATCAAGCCCAGCGCCGTATCGGCGACGGTGTCGGACAACACGTCCGGCGTGTTACTCACGGCGATGCCGCGGCGCCGCGCCGCCTCGAGGTCGATCGCGTCCACCCCGGCGCCGTTGTTGACGATCGCCTCCAGGTTGGGCAGCGCCGCGATGGTGGCGGCGTCCATGCCGGGGTGGCCCGAGGTCACCACGACGCGGATGCCGGCCGCGTGCTCGGCCAGGAACCGGGCGCGTCGCGCGCCGTCGGGCAGCGTGGGGATGTCGTATCGCGTGGCCAGCTCGTCGGCGAACGTCGGTTCGAACTCGCCGACCCGCAGCACGGCGTTGGTCTTCGTCACCGTCACGCGTCCATCATCCCGGCGGGCCCGGAACCCCGCGGTGTGGATCCGCGTCAATTCGCGCGGGCGGGTGGAAACGCGGCGCGCTTGGCGATGGCGTCGCGGTAGGCGTACACCCGGTTCGGGATCGTCCCCAGCACGGCGACGGTGCGCCCGTCTCGTCCGTAGGCGGCGACGAATTCCCATCCGTCGGGATCGCCCTCGACGACCTCGAGCGCGTCGTACTCGGTTGGGACACCGAGCATCTGCACCTTGACGTCGTACTGATCGGACCAGAAGTACGGCACCTGGTCGTAGGTCTCGGCCGCGTCGGGTCCCGCGAGCAGCGTCCGGGCGGCGGCCGCGCCCTGACGTCCGGCGTCGTCCCAGTGCTCGGTGCGCAGGTGCCGCTCGTACAGCGGGTGCCACCAGCGCGCGACGTCACCGGCGGCGACCACGCCGACGTCCTCGGCCGCCCCCTCGGCCGTGCCCGTGGCGTCGCAGACCACCCCGTCGTCGATGCGCAAACCCGAGCCGTCGAGCCAGTCGGTCGCGGGCGTCACGCCCAGGCCGACGACCACGAGGTCGGCGGGCACCTGCGAACCGTCGGTGAGCCGCACCGCCTCCACCCGGCCGTTGCCGACGAAAGTGTCGACGCCCACGCCGACGCGCAGGTCCACGCCGTGCCGGCGGTGCAGGTCGGCCCAGCGCGGCGCCAGCTCCTTGCCCAGCGCGGCCAGCAGCGGGCTGGTGGCCTTCTCCACCAGCACCACATCCAGCCCCATCGATCGGCAGCTCGCGGCCACCTCGGCGCCGATGAATCCGCCCCCGACCACGACCACCCGCGGCCGTGAGCCGAGCCGTTTTCTGATGGCCAGGCAATCCTCGACGGTGCGCAGCAGCAGCACCCCGTCCGGAACGGGCCCGCCCGGCCATTCCCGCGGGACCGCGCCGCTGGCGATCACCAGCCCGTCGAAAGGCATTGACAGCTCTCGGTTTTCGTCGCGCAGGTGGACGATGCGCGAGGCCAGGTCCAGCTTGGTCGCCGCAGCGCCCCGCAGTACGCGCGCCTCCATGTCGAACTGTGGCGCCAGGTCGACCCCGGCCCGGTGTACCTCGCCGGTCAGCAGCTTCTTCGACAGCGGCGGGCGATGGTAGGGGGCCTGCCGCTCGGCGCCCACGATCGTCAGGGCACCGTCGTAGCCGTCCTGCCGCAGCGCCTCCGCCGCGCGCGTGCCCGCGACGCCGGCGCCGACGACCACCACCTCTTTGAGTTGACGACGCGGCATCGGTCAGTCCTTCACCGTGATCGCGCGGGTGGGGCAGGACACTTCGGCGCCGATCAACTTCTGGCGCAGCTCCTCCGACGGCTCCTCCTGGAGCAGATGCAGGCCGTCTTCTTGCACGTCGAACACCTCGTGGCAGATGCTCATGCACACACCGTTTCCATCGCAGGTATCGAGATCCACCGAAACCTTCATCGCGCCTGGGCCTTTCCCGCTTCCTCGACAGATGTGGTCCCCCGGGAACTGTCGGGTCCACCGGAGGGCTTTCCCTGAACGCGCGCTCGCTCTCTGGCGGCTTTCGCCACCGGCGAGTAGTTCAGGTAGTCGACCGCCATCTGGGTGGACGCCTCGTCGTTGGGATGATGGCTGGGCCGCAGATACCGGACCGGCGTCGTCACCATGAGCTTCCACGGGCCCGGCAACCGGTACTCGCGGGCGGCCCACAGCCAGTCGCGCCAGCGCCACTTTTGGTCGATGGTCGGGTCGTGGGCCATCAGGTAGCGGGCCCCCGCGACCCACCAGGCGATGAACAATGGGGTAGTGAAGAACATCGAGAACGCCCTGATCCAGTAGTTGCCGCTGACGTGCTGGAACACGTCGAACACCAGCGAGCGGTGCTCGACCTCCTCGGCGCCGTGCCAGCGCAGCAGGTCGAGCATCATGGGGTCGGCCTTCGCGTAGTCCAGGCCCCGGTTCGTCAGCACCCACTGGCCCAGCATCGCGGTGTAATGCTCCAGCGCGGCGACATCGGCCAGCCGGCGGTACAGCCACCACCGTTTCAGCGGCGGCGGAAACCACTTGGGGGCATCACCCAGCGTTATCGACAACACTCTCCCGAGCCGATCCGTATACGGCGCGGTATCGATGCCCTGCCCGGCCAAATGGTCCAGCACCACCTGATGCGCCCAGGCGTGCCACGACTCCTGCTGGATGAACGGCTTGATCGCCGCCTCCAGTTCGGGGTCGTCGACGAGCGACGACGCCTCGAGGACCGCCTTGATGAAGTGCCGCTCGCCCTCGGGCAGCAAAAGGTGCAAGACGTTGATCATGTGCGTCGAGAACGGGTCGCCGGGCACCCAGTGCAGGGGGGTTTCCGACCAGTCGAATCGAACCATCCGGCGATATCTCGGATATCCGTCGTGGTGAAGTTGCACTTCGGGCATCAGAACGCTCCCCTCCCCTGTGTCTTTTGAGGGAACGGTCGTTCCAAGATCGGGACATCGGGGCGCCGCTTGGCGACCGTCCGAACGCACGGGTACCCACGTGCTCGCGGAGTCATGCGTACCGGCGGTACCGGGTTCGCTGACAGTTCCCTGTGAACGATTGTTTACTCACGTAATCCGCGGTGGAAGCAAACGCGCCGCCATTCGGTTGAACGGTCAATGCGCATTGGTGTGGTGTTCCCGCAGACCGAGCTGGGTGGCGACCCCGGGGCCGTGCGTGCCTACGGCCAGGGCGTCGAAGAACTCGGCTTCACCCACATCCTGGCCTACGACCATGTCGTCGGCGCCGATACGACGGTGCACCGCGGCTGGCAGGGGCCCTACGACATCGACTCGACGTTTCACGAGCCGTTCGTCATGTTCGGCTATCTCGCCGCGGTCACCTCGCTGGAACTCGTCACGGGCGTCATCATCCTGCCGCAACGCCAGTCGGTGCTGGTGGCCAAGCAGGCCGCGGAGGTCGACCTGCTCACCGGCGGGCGCTTTCGGCTCGGTGTCGGGCTGGGCTGGAACGCCGTCGAGTACGAGGCGCTGGGCGAGGAGTTCACCAACCGCGGCCGGCGCTCCGAAGAGCAGGTCGAGGTGATGCGCAAACTCTGGACGGAACGGTCGGTCACCTTTGCCGGCCGCTACCACACGCTGACCGCGGCGGGGCTGGCGCCGCTGCCGACCCAGCGACCGATCCCGGTGTGGTTCGGGGCGGCTTCCGATCGCGCCTACGAGCGCGCCGGACGGCTCGGCGACGGCTGGTTCCCGATGATGGGCCCGGGCCCCGGCCTCGACGATGCGCGTGCGCAGGTGCGGCGCGCGGCGACTGCCGCGGGTCGCGACGCCGACGGCCTCGGGATGGAAGGCCGGGTCCCGTGGAGCGGCGACCCCGACAAGGCCGCCGCCGACATCGCCGCGTGGCGGGCCGCCGGGGCCACCCACCTTTCGGTGAACACCATGAAGGCCGGGTTGGCGACCGTCGACGAGCACCTGGGCGCGTTGCGGCGCGTCGCCGCGGACATGAGGTAGCGGCTACGCCCGCACGCCGTGATGGACCTGGTTTCCGCCGCGGCGCTTGGCCGCATACATGGCGCTGTCGGCGATCATGATGAGCTCCTCGACGGCACCCGCGACGACGGCCCCGGCCAACAGGTGCAGCTCGGCGCTCGCCGTACCGATACTGGCGGTGATCTTCGGGAACACCCCGGCGAGGGCGGCGCAAAATCGCGCCGTCAGCGGCCTCACGTCCGGTGTCACCGAGGTCAATGCGACCAAGAACTCCTCGCCGCCGGCGCGGCAGATGACCGCGTCGTCGGGAGCGTGCTCGCGTAGCAGCTCGGCCACGGCCTGCAGGGCGCGATCTCCGACCGGGTGGCCGTGGGTGTCGTTGATGCGTTTGAAGTTGTCGAGATCGAGCATCACCACCGCCAGATGCGTGTGCGACGGCGGTGGGTTGGCCAGCCGGTTACTGACCGCGTCGGTGAACGCCCGCCGGTTCAGCAACCCCGTGAGGGCATCCTCTTCGGCGCGCAGCGCGTACACGCCCATCGCGCGGGAAATGCCCCAGATGCCAAGCGGTACGGACAGATTGAGAAAGTTCACCAACCAGAACGCGGAGGCCGCGGTGGCGATGTTGACCTCGCCGACCAGTCGCAGCACCGCCGCGGCGGTGACCGCGAAGGCCCACACGGCGTTGCAGAGCAGCAGCTTGGGGCTGTGGAAAAACGCGATGTAGCCGCCGGTGACGGCCAGGGCCGTGGCGGCCAGGGCGGCGAGGGCGGCGGTTGGCTGCACCAGGCTCCAGGCGCCGACGCACAGCGCGCCGATCAGCACGATCACCTGCGACTGCCGCCGGGTGGGCCAGCGCATCAGCCACAACACCGTCACCCCGAGGATGAACGTCGCGGTGACGACACCGGTGACCGCTACCACCGTGTCCGCCCCGCTCTGGCTCGGCAGCACGGCCAGCGGTACCAGCGCCGACGATCCCGCGACGATCGCCATGACGATCTGGGCCGAAAGCAGCATCCCGCGCTGGCGCAGGAACGTCGTGATCCACTCGTACTGGTCGGCTTGGCTCAGCCACGCCCTCAGCCGCGACATCAGTCAGCGAACCTCCGGTGCGGTGTCGGTCGGTGGGCCAGCGGGCGCGGCGCGTCGCCAGTTCAGCTCGCGTACTTGGGCAAACGTCGATTTACTGCGCTTACCGGCCACCGGATCGGCACCCCTTCGCGACCCACCTCGGCCCCGTCTTTCACCCGTCTTTTCGAGCCGCCGCGGCACCGACAATCTGCGAGTGCGCATGCTACTCCCTTGCGGCCGTTGCACTTCGGGTCGGCCCTCGCGGTGCTGCGCTCTTGCTTGAACGTTACGAATAACCGTAACGTTTGCGCGATGCCGGCCACGAAGTTGCGGTGCAGCGAGTGCGGAGCGGGGTTCTACGGTCGGTCCGACGCGAGTTACTGCAGCGGGGCGTGCCGGCAGAAGGCCTACCGCGCCCGGGTCGGCCGCGCACGCGGTGGTCCCGATGAGCGTCAGCCCGTCGATGTGGTGCAGTACACCCGGCAACTGCGCGAGCGGGCCCGGGCAGCCCGCGGGGAGGCTGCCGCGGTCCGCCGCAAATCGAAGGCGCTGCGGGATTCTTTTTGGCGGTGAGCTGGCGGTCCGCCGCCGAGCGGTTTCGGAATCCGCGATTTGGGCGACCCTGCTGAGAAGCATTCGTCGAAGCTCGGAGGAGATTCTCGCGTGGATCAGCAAGTCAACATCGACCCGCCGCCGGCGCCGGAAGACGCCACCAAGGCGACGGCGGAGCAACGCGAACTGCAGGAGAAACTCGAGCACCAGGACGAGGATCCCGACGGCCCGGGTTTGCATCAGTCCCGGCGTGACCTCCCCGACGAGAGCACCCGGTAGGGCCGCGACACCGCGATCCGTTGCTGATCACCGACCAGACCTGCTGGCGCGTCGAGCGCGCCGGCCAGTTGTCCTGCATCGTCGACGCCGCCGACTACTTTCGGCACGTGAAGGCGGCGATGCTGCGCGCCGAGCACCGAATCATGCTGGTGGGTTGGGACTTCGACACCAGGACGACATTCGAGCGTGGCGGCAAGACGCTGCCCGGGCCCAACCAGCTGGGTGCGTTTCTCTACTGGCTACTGTGGCAGCGGCCGACGCTCGAGATCTATGTGTTGAAGTCCAACCTGCGCCTGCTGCCGATCTTCGACGGCATCTGGTACGGCATCACCCCGGTTTCGGTGATGAATCGCATCAGCAGCAGGCGGCTGCGTTTCGCCATCGACGGGGCCCGCCCCACCGGCTCCGTGCATCACCAGAAGATCGCGATCGTCGACGATGTGCTGGCGTTCTGCGGTGGCATCGACCTGACCCTGGACCGCTGGGACACGCCGGAACACGAGCACGACAACCGGTTTCGCCGGGCGCTCGGCCGCAGGTACGGCCCCCGGCACGAGGTCGCGGCCGCGGTCGACGGTGCCGCGGCGACGGCCCTGGCCGAGAGTGCCCGCGACAGATGGCGGAGCGCGACGGGCCGGGCGCTGGCGCAAATCGACGGCGCCGACGCCGTCTGGCCGACCGGGATGCGGCCGATTTTGCGGGACGTCGACGTCGGCATCGCGCGCACGTTGCCCGGCTTCGACGGCCGTCAAGAGGTCCGCGAGGTCGAGGCCCTCAACCTCGCGGCGATCGCGGCGGCGCGCCACACCATCTATATGGAGAACCAATACCTGGCGGCCCGGCAGGTGGTCGAAGCGCTGGCGGCCCGGCTCAGGGAGCCCGGCGGTCCCGAGATCGTCATCGTCCTTCCCCGCCGGGGGCTGAACCGCCTGGAGCGGGAGACCATGGACGGTGCGCGCCACCGCCTGATCCAGGAACTGTGGGCGGCCGACGATCACCGTCGCCTGGGCGTCTACTGGGCCGAGACCGACGGCGGCTCATCGATCTACATTCACTCGAAGGTGTTGGTCGTCGACGACCGGCTCTTGCGCGTCGGCTCGTCGAACTTCAACAACAGGTCGATGGGATTCGACAGCGAATGCGACCTCGCCGTCGAGGCCGACCCGAATGCCGAAGCGGACGAACACATCCGGCGGGCGATCGCGTCGGTGCGACAGCGCCTGGTGTGCGAACACCTGGGCGTGTCGATCGACGAGTTCGAGCGGGCGACGGAGCAGGGCAAGTCGTTTTTGGCGGCCGTCGAGGCGCTGCGGGGACAGGGAAAGACGTTGCGGCGGTTCACCAGCCGGACCGTGGCCGGCGAGGACAGCCCGCTGGCCGAGAACGACCTGATGGATCCCGATCACGTGCCGCGGTCGCTGGCCCGCAGCGCGCGGCGACTGGTGACAAAACTGTCCCAGTGACCTCGCGCTAGTGTGCTTACGTCGGACTCAGCGAACAGGCCGATAGAACGGTTGCCAAATTCATGACCGCAGCACCTGAGGCGTCGGCGATGGAATCGCGGGTCGGCCACTACTACCAGATGGACGGCACCTACGTGGTCGGCCGCGAGAAGCTCCGCGAGTACGCCCGAGCGGTGCAGGACTACCACCCCGCGCACTGGGACGTCACCGCGGCCGCCGACCTGGGCTTCCCGGACCTGGTGGCGCCGCTGACGTTCACGTCGGTCCCCGGCATGGCCTGCAACCGCCGCATGTTCGAATCGGTGGTCGTCGGCTATCACACCTATGTGCAGACCGAAGAGGTCTTCGAGCAGCACCGTCCGATCGTCGCCGGCGACGAGCTGCTGGTGGACGTCGAGCTGTCGTCGGTGCGACGGGTCGCCGGCCGGGACCTGATCACGGTGACCAACACCTTCACCGACACCGCCGGTGAGCGGGTGCACACCCTGCACACGACCGTCGTCGGCGTCACCGCCGAGGATGTCGACCCGGCGATCCACGCGGCCGCCCAAAACGCGATGATGCACGACGTGAACCTCGCCGAAATCGGCGGATCCGATGCCGACTACCAGAAGACGGTGCGCCCCGAAGGCTCGGTTCGGATCGCCGAGGGCACGACCCGGATGCCCGGTACGCCGTCCTTCGACGACGTCAAGGTCGGCGACGCGCTACCGGTTCGTCACGCCCGACTGTCCCGCGGCGATCTGGTGAACTACGCCGGCGTGGCCGGCGACGCCAACCCGATCCACTGGGACGAGGGAATCGCCAAGCTGGCCGGGCTGCCCGACGTGATCGCCCACGGGATGCTCACCATGGGCCTGGGTGCCGGATTCGCCTCCGCATGGTCGGGCGATCCCGGCGCGGTGACGCGCTATGCGGTGCGGCTGTCGGCGCCGGCGATCGTGCCGGCCGCCGAAGGCGCGGACATCGAGTTCAGCGGCAAGATCAAATCGCTGGATCCGGCGACGCGCAGCGGCGTCGTCATCGTCACGGCGAAGTCCGGCGGCCGGAAGATCTTCGGCCTGGCGACGTTGAACGTCCGCTTCCGCTGACGTCGCTGCTTGCCGCGTCAGCGCCTGGTGCTGGAATTGTCGATCTTCCAGGCGGTTTCCAGCACCATCAGCCGCAGCATCCGCATGGCGGCGTAGGAGCCGGCGATCTTCTCGCATCCCGTTTCGCCGCGCCGCCACACCCGACGAAGCCGCAGACGCCGCACTGTTTTTCGCTCCGAGCACGCCAACTTCATCACCGGCCAAGTCCTCAGCGCCAGCGGCGAACCGACCATGGCCGGCTGGCCCACCCTCACTGACTCGGACCAGACTCCGCAAAGCAGAAGCGTTTCCGCCCCAATGGATGTGGTTTTAGCCGGCGGCCTTATGGGCCATTTCGGCGAAGCTGGGTTGGTTTCCGGTGCCGTAGCCGGGCAGGATTTGTTCGAAGGCTTCGAATCGGCCCAGGAGTCGGAGAGTGTCGGGCCCGTAGAAGGGCAGGTAGACGGTGCGGCGCGTGCCGTCGCCCACCGGCGGCGGGCCGGCGTGCGTCGTGCACGAGTAGTGGATGGTGACGTCACCGGGATTGGTGTCCATCGGAATGGCATTGGGCTCATCGAGTCGAAGCTTCCCGGGGTTGTGGGTGACCTTGCCGTTGGAGCCCGCCAATGCCCACAGCTGCGATCCGGTGGGCCCGGCGCTGTCCAAATGGATCCCGATGTTGATCGACGGGCACATGATGGGGCAACCACCCAGGCCGCAGTCCGTGTGCCAGCCCAGGTTCGCCGCGATGCTGTCGCCGAGCTCGGCCCCGGCACCGAATGGCTTGAGCACGGTGAGCGGGCCCTGCCCCCGGTCGTGCAACGGCACCAAGTCCGTCTTGGCCAGCCGAACAAGAGCGGCGATCGTCGCGTCGTCGTCCATGAGCGAGCGGATCACCGAGGAATGCTCCGACATGTACAACAGCCGATAGGGAAACCGCTTTCCGGTCGCAGAGTTGTCGACCCACCACGAGAAGATTTCGCCCTCCTTCGCTGCGGCCGTCAGCCGCTCTACCTCGCCGGCGATCTCGTCGCGACGATCGGCCATCGCCCCGCGAATGATCAGGTAACCCGCGGTGCGCAGGAAGTGTGACATGTCTTCATGATCGTCACCGAGAGTGAAGGACCGACGCAGATCGAGAGGTTGCCCGTTGCGATCGGTGAAGGTCATCGCCGGGTCATAGATCGGCCGTCCGGAATACATGCAACGAATCGCCGGCGCCCAAACGTCCCACTCGTTGTAGCCGCCGCGCACGAAGCGCACGCTATCGGCGAGCACCAGCCCCGCCGGGGTGCGGAACTCGTGGACGTAGTCCTGCCATGCGCGCTCGAGGATCTCGACGACACCCGTGGCGTCAAGGACAACACCGGGTTCCACTCGGACCGCCCCGTTTTCGCACACGTAGCTGTACGCGCGCCCGTCCGGCAGCTGGATGGCGATGGGCGTCACCCCTTCCACATCCCAAGCGACCTGATCGCTTAGACCCTCGCGAAGGCGGCGAGGCAGCTCGGTCCGATGGAAGTGGTCGAAGTCCCACCGATGCAGCTCCCAGGCTTCCAGGCTGCCGACGTCCGTATTGCGCCCGATCTGTTCCGTCACGTTCGGCCTCCCAGTTTTCCGAATATTCGTGATATAGTTCCTGTATGCCGGAAAAGCATAGAACGCCCTCGCCGCCGACGGCAAGGGTGTTCGCGGTGCTGGAGGCCCTGGCCGAAGCGTCGAGCGGCGGACTGACGCTGTCTCAAGTCGCTCACAAGCTCGGCCTGAGCACCTCTACGACGGCATCGATCCTCGCCACCATGGACGAGGCCGCATACGTCGAACGCCTGCCCAACCGGGCATACCGCCTCGGGCCCGGTCTCCTGAGACTCATTGCCGGACTGCGGAGCCGATACCCGCTCCTGGGCGCGGCCGACGAGGAGCTGTCCCGGCTTTCGACCCTGGTCGGCCGCGGGTGCACCCTCGCGCGCATCAACGCCGACGATCTTGAGGTCGTCCTTACCGCCGGGACCGTCGACGAATTTGAAACCCGGGTCGGCCAGCGCATGCCACTGCACCCTCCGCACGGCAGCATCGCGGTTGCGTGGCGATCGCCGCAGGGCATCGATGCGTGGCTCTCCGATGCCCCCGATCCGCTGGGCCCCGACGAGATCGCCACGGTGCGTTCGACGTTGACCGAAATCGCCGCACGCGGCTACGCCGTCTACAACGTCAAGCGCGATGTACAAACGATGGTGCACCAAATCCGTCGGCTCCTCGGCCAGGCCGGTGACCACGCGCCTACCGAGGTGCTGCGCCGACTGCTACTCAGCGCCGTCGCGGGAATAGGGATCTACAGCACCGCCGAACTCGCCGACCACCGCCGTCGCCCGGTCAGCTATGTGATCGCGCCGGTATTCGGACCCGATCGGCAGCCCCGCTACCTAGTATCGCTGCACGTCATGCGTGACGCCGTGTCGCCAGATGACCTCGACCACTACATCGATGCGCTCTTGCAGACCGCCATGACTCTGACCAAAGTCGGCGGAGGAAACTGGGCCAACTCAATTCCCGCCCGGTGAAATCATCTGCGCCAAGCCGGCTCCGAGGGCCCCCGCTGGCCGCCAACAGATTGTCCGCATAAACATCCTCTGAACAGGACCCGTTGAACGATGGTGCCCGTGCGGTCCTGGGCGCCAACGACGGCATCACGCCCGACAGTCACCTCGAGGGAACAAGACCTCTACCGCCCTGACCAACAACTGGTCAGTTCCGCATCTGCACCCCGGCATAGCCGACTCTTTGATGCAGTAGATCGTGGTCGACGACCTGACCAATACCTTCACCTACATTGGACGGCCGATTCCGCTGACCTGGCGGCCTGGCGACCGACGGGGCGCGTCAGCGCCGGCGCGCGAAGTACTTCTTGTAGTCCTCGGCGGCGGCGCGCAGTTCCGGGTCGGCTTCGAACTTGGGCTCGAATTTTTCCCACGCCGCCTCGCGCTTGGCGGGGAAGTACTCCGTGGGCCAGTACGGATGCTGCTGCGGGCGGTAGTCGCGCAGGACCCGGCGGGCGACGGTGGCCTTGTGCACCTCGTCGGCGCCGTCGGCGAGCCCCATCGTCGGCGCGCCCGCGTACATCGCCTGCAGCGGCGTCAGGTCCGTCGTTCCGAGCGACCCCAGGATGTGCAGGGCGTTGTACGACACGTCGCGCAGCACCTTGGCCATGGTGAACTTCACCGTGGCGATGTCGGTGCGGGCCTCCTTGGTGCTGGAATTGTCGATCTTCCAAGCGGTTTCGAGCACCAGCAGCCGCAGCATGCGGATGGCGGCGTAGGAGTCGGCGATCTTCTCCTGCACCATCTGGTGCTCGGCGATGACCTTGCCGTGCGACTCGCGCGACAGCGCGCGCTCGCACATCATGTCGAACGCGAGCCGGCACTGGGCGATGGTGCGCATCGCGTGGTGGATGCGGCCGCCGCCGAGGCGGCGCTGCGCGAGCGTCTTGGCGCCGTCCTCGGGGCCGAGCAGGTGGTCGAGGGGAACGCGCACGTCGCGGTAGATGATGTGGTTGTGATTGCGGGGCTCGGGCTGGATCTCGACGCCTGGGGTCTGGCGCGGCACGACGAACATGCCGTTGGTGCACATCACGAAGAGGATGTCGGCCACGCGCCCCGCCGAGGTGAACCACTTCTCGCCGTTGATGACCCACTCGTCGCCGTCGCGCACGGCGTGGGTCTTGAACAGGCTGGGGTCGGATCCGCCCTGCGGCTCGGTCATCGAATACGCCGAGAACATGTCCTGGTTGAGCAGCGGCTGCAGCCACCGCTTCTTCTGCTCCTCGGTGCCGAAGGCGGCGAGCATCTCCATGTTGCCGGTGTCGGGGGCGGCGGCGCCGAACATCTGCGGGGCCTGCGAGTAGCGCCCGATGACCTCGTTCAGCAGCGCCAGCTTGAGCTGACCGAAACCGGGACCGCCCAGCTCCTCGTCGAGGAAGATCGCCCACAGCCCCTGGTCCTTGATCTGCTGCTGCAGGCCGCGCACGTAGGCCTTCACCCGGGGGTCGGGCGAGCGGACCGCGTAGGGGAACACGAAGTCGAGCGGCTCGATCTCCTCCTTGCAGAATGTGTCGACCCAGTCGAGCTTCTCTTGGAATTCGGGGTCAGTCGAAAAGTCCCATGCCATGGTGGTCTCCGTTCTAGGCCTTGGTCAGCTCGGCGTATCGCGCGATGTGGTGGTCGGTGGTGCCGAACTCGTACTGAATGGCGGTGAGCCGCTTGAAGTAGTGGCCGATCGCGAGCTCCTCGGTCATGCCCATCCCGCCGTGCAGCTGCACGGCTTGCTGGCCGATGAAGCGTGCCGCGCGGCCGATGGTCGCCTTGCCGGCCGAAACCGCACGGGCGCGGATTTTTTCGTCTGACTCCAGGTTGAGGATCGCCAGATAGACGGCCGCGACGGACTGTTCGAGTTCCATGTACATGTCGACCATGCGGTGCTGCAGCACCTGAAAGCCGCCGATCGGCTGCCCGAACTGCTTGCGCTGTTTGCAGTATTCGACGGTGTCCGCCAACACTTTTCGCATGCAGCCCACCGCCTCGGCGCAGATCGCCGCGGCGCCCTCGTCACGCGCCTTGCTCAACGACGGCCCGGCCCGTCCCTGTTCGCCGATCAGGTTTTGGGCGGGCAGCCGCACATCATTGAGGACGATGTCCGCGGCGCGCCGGTCGTCGATGGTGCGATACGGGTGGACCTCGATGCCGGGCGCGTCGATCTCGGTGAGAAAGAACGAGATTCCGTCTGTACCCGGGGTGCGGGCGGTGACCAGCAGGTGCGTCGCCAACGGTGCGGCCACCGCCATCGTCTTCGCGCCGTCCAGCACCCAGTTGTCGCCGTCGGGTCGGGCCACAGTTGTTGCGTCTTGCCACTGCTGGTCCGAGGCCGGTTCGGTGGCCGCCAGCGCCACCACCGCGGTGCCGGCGATGATGTCGCTCAGCACCGCGGTCGCCGCCGGGCCGCCGGCGCGGTGCAGCAGCCCACCGGCGACGACGACGGTGTCGACGTAGGGTTCGATCACCAGCGCGTGGCCGAGCGCCTCGGCGATCACCATGAGTTCGACTGGGCCACCGCCGATTCCGCCGACTTCCTCGGGCAGGGTGGCGCCCAGGATGCCCAGCTCGGTGGCAAAGGCTCTCCAGATGTCCGGTTGCCAGCCGGCGCCGGTCTTCGCGGCGGCGCGGCTTGCGTCGAGGCGGTAGCGGGCGGCGAGGAACTTCGCGAGCTCGTCGCGCAGCAGTTGCTGCTCGTTGGTCAGGTTGAAGTCCATCTACAGTCCCAGCGCGGCCTTGGCGAGGATGTTTCGCTGAATTTCGTTGCTGCCGGCGTAGATTGAGCCGGCCCGGTCGTTGAAATACCGCAACGGCGCGACCGCCTGCCACGGCTCGCCGCTCAGGTATCCGTCGGCGGGTGGTTCGAACTCGGCGATCGGGCCGCCGGGTGCGGTTGCGTGTGGTTGGTAGGCCCGGCCGCGCGGGCCGGCCGCCTCCAGCGCGAGCTCGGTGAGCGCCTGGCTGAGCTCGGTGCCCAGGATCTTGAGCATCGACGACGCCGCGCCGGGGTTGCGTCCCTCGGCCACCGCGGCGAGCACCCGGTATTCCAGGACCTCCAACACCTCGGCGCGGATGCGCGCGCCGGCCAGCTTGTGCATGAAGGCGGGGTCGTCGGCCAGCCGCCCGCCGCCGGGCGCGGGCTGGTTTTCGGCCGCCTGGCCGATCTCCTCGGCCATCACCTGCAGGCCCGGCGACACCGCGCCACCGCCGCGCTCGAACTCCAGCAGGTACTTCGCGACCGTCCAGCCGCTGTCGATCTCGCCGATGACGTTGGCCTTGGGCACCCGCACCTCGTCGAAGAACACCTGGTTCTGGATCTGCTCGCCCGAGGTCATCACCAGCGGTCGGATCGCGATACCGGGTGTCGTCATGTCGATCAGCACGAACGTGATGCCCTGCTGCTTTTTCTCGCCACGGGACGTGCGGACCAGCGCGAACATCCAGTTCGCCTCGGCGGCGTGGGTGGTCCAGATCTTGCTGCCGGTGCACACCAGGTCGTCGCCGTCGGCCACGGCGGCCATCGACAGCGCGGCCAGATCCGACCCGGCCTCCGGCTCGGAGTATCCCTGGCAGAAGAACACCTCGCCGGTCAGGATCCGGGGCAGGAAGTAGTCCTTCTGCGCGGCGGTGCCGTACTTGATGATCGCGTGCGCGACCATCCGAATCCCCATGGGCGACAACGCCGGCGCGCCGGCCAGAATGGTTTCGCGGCTGAAGATGTAGTGCTGGGTGAGGCTCCAGTCGCAGCCGCCGTACTCGACCGGCCAGCCCGGCGCCGCCCAGCCGCGTTCGTGCAGGATCGCCTGCCACGCCATGCTCGCCTCGTGGTCGGCGTAGACGCTGGTCATCAACCGCCCCGCCCGGCGCAGCTCGGGGGTCAGCTTCTGGTCGAGGAACGCCCGGACCTCTTCCTGGAAGGCACGGTCGGCCTCCGACCACCGCAGATCCATACATTTCCCCTGCCGTGCCGGCGGACGAGCGCAGTTTCCGCCCGAGCCTATCGCGGTGTCCTAACCCGCGATCGCGTCCCGCGCGTCGAGCACGGCCATGTCCGCGGCCGCGCGCCCTGCACCCCATCCGGCGGCATCGGACGCTGATACCGAGCGCCGGACCATCGACGGGAACAGTCGATCGGTGAGCTCATCGGCCGCCCGACTGTTGGCCGCCAGCACGGGCAGGAGTCGACCGTCCCGCTTGGCCTCTGCGGTGACCGATGCGCTGGTCCTAACGCTGCGCGCGTTGTCGGTGACGACCCCCGTCGAGGTCATGGCTTTCACTACTGGCTGCGGTTGTTGCGCTCAATGCTGGAATGCGACGACCCCCTCCGCTCAATTCATTAGTGAGTGTTGCGGCGCAACGGGTTCTGTCGGTGATCGATCGTAATTGTGTTAGTTTGCAACGATTCTGGACGTTGCGTGGTACAAAGGTGGCCATGGCATTGACCAGTGCGGACAGGCGTAGCCTTGTGACCCGCACATCTGATAGTCAACGCGGAGCGCAGGAGACAAAGGTGAGCAAGGAAGCCGAGTTCGAGCAGGAAGTTCAGTAACAGCGGTCGCACGTATCGTTCGGTGGCCCCGCCTCCCGCACCTTCCACGCAAGGCTGACCGACGCTGGCCGACAAGCCGTCCTGGATTTCGTCGAGGAAATGGAGTCGGACAACTTCGCCGAAGACGCTCCTGTACCGATAGCCAAGGGATACATGGCCAGAGATCTGCCCGGAGGGGTGTTCATCGTCTACAAGAAGGTGTCGTGGCCGAGCTCAGACGTCCGATACGTGATTGCAGCGGTTAGCAGGTGCGGGGAGCAATTGTGGAGGCTGTCGCAGCCCTAAATGGGACCTCAACCCGTGCAGGGGCCGCGACTTGCCACAGAGCTTGTGCCGTCCGTTATTCGTAGTGTCGCCGGCGCAGCTCGGCGTCGCGACACTAATCCGTCGCCGTGCGGGCAGGCCGCGCGGTCGGCTAAATAAACAGCGGCCGGTGGAATTGCTGCCCTTCCGGGTGGTCGAACCGATCCCAACGGAGGGAAGCCCAGAACCCGTCGGCGCCTTCGCTATTGGCCAGCATTCGCCGGTCCGGGTGGCGCTCGGCGAGTGCCTGCACCACACCCGTGCCGACACCGCGTTCGCGTGCCGCGGTGGCCACTTCGATGTACTGGATCTCCAGGCGCTCCGGCCCGATCGACGGCACGCCCGCGTAAGTCGGGTTGAACCCTCCATCGTCCAGTTCGACACGCGCAACCTCGACACCGTCCTCGACCACCCGGACGAACTACGGGTCGCCGATGTAATACCGAACCTCGTCCCACCACTGCTCGTTCTCGTAGACGACGGCCCAATCGAGGCGGGAGCCAGGAGTACTTGTCCGCTGAACCTCGCGGTAGTCCACGAAGCTGAGGGCCACGGTCACTCCTCATCGTTTGGGCTAGAGACAGCGCCGAGCGCATGCTCCACGAGCACGGAGAACCCGAAGTACAGGTGCGCCAGCGTCGACATCGAAGTGAGGAACCCGAACATGTGATAGGCCGCGTTCCCGTCCTCGGAGTTGATGTCGATCAGCTGCCCGGCGTTGTCGCCGACGTGGAGGAAGTCGCCATAGAAGTACGTGTTGAATAGGTCTTCGGGGCGAAGGTTTCCGAAACTGACGAAGTCGTCGGGCCGCGGTCCCTCGGGCAGCAGTGTGTCACAGATGATCGTGGCGATGGTCCGGTTCAGCAACGCGGCGCGGGCCTTCCGCCACTTCGATACCACCAGGATCAGGTCGGGGTCCTGAACCTTTGCCGTTTTGATGATCCGGTCCGACGCCGTGGTGAACGCGGTCGGCTCGCCCTGGTTATTCAGCTGCCGAAACCGTGCGGCGGCGGCCACGATCAGCTCGTCATCCGGAAAGTCCGGCGTGACCGTCCAGTTCCCGTTCGTAGTTTGCATCTTGAAGCCGCTGCCGTGCGCGATCGCGCTGTAGCCGGCCAGTTTCCGGCAGGCGGCCACATACCTTTCCAGGGCGTCCCGATCCTCGGCGGCGAGCCAGGGGAGCATCGGAAACTGTGCTGGATCAGGCAGGGCGAAGGCGTAGGTGAGCTTCTCCCAGATGTGCTGGAACCCCTTGTCGCCGCCTGCTGCGGCCAGGTCCCGGTACGGCGGCGCGAAGGCCAGGGAGACGGGGTGGATCGTGTCCTCGAGCGCCATCGAGTTGAGCGTGACCGCCTTCGTCAGCGGATTCACGATCGTCTCGGTGATTTTTCTGCACGACACGTTTCGGCGTTCCGGGCCGTGGTTGATCGTCATGTAGGTAGGTTCGCCGGCTCTGTTCGCCTTCTGCGGCACCGGGGGCCGTGGCGAAGGCTCGCCTGCGGTGCGTGCCTCCCTCGCTGCCCGTCGGCGGGCGGCGCGATTCATGGCGGGGCCATCGGGCTGCTTCATGACACTAGAGCCTACGGCCGCGTGCCGACATCGAAAGGCGGCTCGCCACCGAAGCGCAGAGTGTCAGCCCGCCAGGATTCTTCGCGTCAATCGGGCGGCCGAATGGTGAAAGATGTTGGTGTGCAACGATTCTTGGGAGAGATGGCGGGCGGTCGATCGTCTCGGTTTCGCGTCGGAAACGGGTACTTCAGCCAATTTTCGTGATTAAACCTCTGGGACAGGTGGCCCGAGCTTGTCGAGCAGAACTCGCTTCGCCGTACTGACGTAGCCGCTCATCGGACGGTCGAGTCGCGCCAAGTCAAGAAACGTCTGCGGGCGCACCGGCATCGACATAGTGCACATGCCCCGCCACTTCTCAAGAAGTTCGACGAACGCGGCAGGCGCTCGGTGCTCGCAGACCCCCTCGAATACCTGCAGTTCGTGGTAGACGAGGATGCCCGGCGAACGCACATTATTGCTGAGGTTGCCGGCGGCAGCCGTCCGCAATTTGAGGTCTACATCCGCGGACACCGTTGCCGGGATGCCGGCGTTGGGAACCACTACTATCGGCACAAACACCGTATTTTGGTCGAATGTGCGGCCTGCCCAGCCGTGTTCGATCAGTAGACCCATCGTCGACGTCAGCTGTCCGAACTTCTTGTTGACGAACGTGTCCTCGAGATCGGCCTGATAGGCGGAGGGCTCGGCGAAACCTTGTGCCGCCTTCTCGTCGAGCCAGTGGTTGGTCGCATCCACCAGTAAGCACGTGTTGTCCCACACCAGCACCCAGTCGCAGACCGACGGTTTGTCACCGCCGTTGGACCAGGACTCCCACATTTCTGGTTCGGTGATGAGCGTTATTGCCCCGCGGGAGCGCTTCATCACCCGCCGGAACAGGTAGCCAACGCTGCCTTCGAAGACGTAGTTCATCGCCAAGCTGAATTGCTCGCCGGGCTTCGTCTTCTCCGTGCCGAACTCGAAGGAGGCCTGCCAATACAGCTGCGAACCGCAGAACCGGTCCAGCACCCATGCGGGTCGCAATGCAATGTATTCGCCGTCGGCGATCTCGATCAACGGTAGTTCGGTGAACGTGTATCTCCGGTGGGCGAGATAACCCTTCGCCCGTTCCTTGGCCAGCCGCTTGCGGTATTCCTTGACCGGCAGCACGGCCGAGGACTGCAGCAGGCCGAGCGCCGCGGGGTCGATGTCTTGCAGGGAGCTGGCGCTGATGATCACGTCACCGGATTTCGTGCGGTCCCACAGCAGCAGACCCATCCGGATAACCTCGCGCAGAGGCGCGTTGGTGGCGTTCAGGAACGCCTGCTCGGGAGTGTCGCCGATGAGGTCGTGCGGCGCTGCTGGGGGCCATGGCTTGAACCATGTGTCGGTGGTGTCGCCGAGGATGCGAACGGGCACCGGCGTAGCTGCAGTCTGCATCCGGGCGAACTCCATGAGCATCATCCGCTGGTTCTCCTGGAAGACCATGTTGTCGTCTTTGGTCATGGCCTCGTAGTAGGCCGCGGATTCCTCCTCGCTGGGCGGCCAGGATGTGAAAAAGTCCGGGCGGTCCTGGGCCTCCTGCTCGCCGTTGATGGACAACAGGAGACGGACGAAATCAGCTCGGCGGAGGGCGGGCAGCCCCTCATCGGCGTCGGTGCACCACTCGATCACTTCGCGGATCAGCTGGTTGAGGGCCGGCGGCGGCATCAGCCGATGGCCCTTGCTGAGTGCTTGGGTGACCTTATCGGCGAGATCGCCGCTGCTCAGACGGCCGACGAAACTTTTCTCGAGCGCAGGCTCCCGCGAGTACAACGCCGCTTTGTCGAGGACGGCGTAGGCCGAGCAGACGAACCGCAATGAAGGCCGCAACGCGTATCCGCGCAGAATTTCCTTGCGACGCCCCTCGTCAAGATGCTCGAGCTCGATGCCCGCCGCAGTGATGCTGCTGGCTCCAAGATCTTTCGCGACCAGCTCGAGGAAAGCCTCGTACTGTTCCTGCGAGGCGAACCATGGTGGCGCTTTCTTCGGAGGTCCTCCTGGCCCCCGATTTTCCGCAGCAGGCATCGCTGCTCATCCTCCCGGCCATTGTTGGTGTCCAGGGTTCGAGGCTACGCGCGCTTCAGGCGTATTAGGCGAATGATCTCGCCGAAGGCGGCATCTCGTCAGGCGGTCGCGATGTTGTGAGGTGTGGTGATCATCGCCGGATATCGATCTCGTCGGCCGCCGCGGTCAATGCGGCGGCAAGCTGCCGGGCGGCCTCGGGCTACATGCGCGCCAAGGCGGAAATCAGTTTCGGCGTCAGCTAACGATTGCAGGTGCCGTCGTCGCGTTGGAGGCTGCCAATGCGGAACGCGAAACCGAAAGACTTGCGCACATTGCCGTCGAACAGCCGCGTCGGCACGCCCGCGCGCTTGGTCCAGTGGTGGACGTAGGTGGTGTCAGGCGGTGCGGGCGACGTCGAAGGCATCGAGGAGCGTTGTGGTGGTTGGGCTTTCGGTGGACATGGCCAGGCTTGCTCCTTCGGTTCGCCAACCCGAAGCCGAGCCGCTTACTAGCCAGTTGGGTACGTATTGGGGACGAGGCCTGATCGGAAGTCCAAAAACCTCTGAGCTGCATAGCCTCTGGTGCGCGATACTGGGATTAAACCTGCTATCCCTGCTCACCCCCGCAAGGTTATGTCGCTATGTTGTTTGCGCTTGACGGAAGCGCCAATACTGTTGGTGTACAAAAGATTCCGCATGCCCACGATGGCTAACCGCCGTTGTATACCAATTCTTCGACCGCTGCGCCGACGCATCGTGCGCTTGGATCGGTAGCTAAATGACATCGAATGAGATCTTTTTACATCAGATGACATCGGAACTGAGATGGTGACATGGTTTTTTGAGAACCTACAACAACCTCGACAACTCAGCGCGCCATGTTGGCGAACCGCGACAAGTGCAGCTGGTGCGCGACGGTCACCGTCTTGGTCGGACCGTTGCGGTGCTTGGCGAGAATGAAGTCGGCCTCTCCCCCACGCGGGTCGTCACGTTCGAACGCGTCCGGGCGGTGCAGCAGGATTACCATGTCGCTATCTTGTTCGAGGCTGTTATGAACTGAGATGCCATTGGCGACGAAATTGTGTGTGCCACTTACGGTTCCGTCATAGACGTCTTGCTCACCCAGACTCGTGATCTCGACAATCGTGTCCCAATAAACGTCAGTGGTTGCCAGCGCGTGGATGTCGGGATCACCGAGCACCATTGCCGCGCGATGGAGCCTGGACCGGCTCGGCGAGTGCTTCCACATCGTCGACCCGCAAAACTGGGTACCCATGGCGGCGGCGAACTGACGATGGGTTATCTGCTTGGTGGACAATACGCTTCGAACCCGAGCCCAGACCTCAACGGGCACGGTGTCCAGGTTGGGATTGCGCACCAATCCCTCCAGCTGATCTATGACTTGCTGCACCGCGACCGCTTTCGCACCGTGCACTCCGACATGCCGAAGGAACCTGAGCTGATTCTCCGCCCCGTAGATGTGCAGGTGCCACGAGTCGCGGTACCCGACCTTCTGGACGTGCTTGATCCGCCCATACACGCCGGCCCGGAGCAGCAGTTGAGCCACGTCGTCGATGAGCCGTCGGCTCGTCGACGCATAGTAGATGCGTCCCTGACCCACCTTGGCGTCCCACCGAACGGAGCCGTCGGTGGCCCAGAGGTGCCGCAGGAATAACGCCACCTGGTCGTAAGGCAAGCGAAAGATGGGTTCCGGCACGAACTTTTCGTAGCTGCGCTTGCCGAACAGTCCCAGGCCGTCGAGCCAGGCCGCGATCGGATTGCGCCGGCCGCGCGCCACCCGCTCCGGCGCCGGTAGCCGCAGCGTGGTGACCCGAGCAGCCGGGTACTCGTCACGAACGGCGGTCACGCCGAAGTAGGCGGCCGAAATCGTCACCGCGGCCAGGCTCGCCTCATCCACCGATGCGTAGCGAATCGGTTGGTTCTTGACGCACGACCCGTCGCCAATCATGTGGGCAAGCAGAACAATTTCCGAGTCGGCCATCCGCTGGGTTTCGACGGGTTCCGGAACGTGCCGCGGGGCAGCGATGCGATCGCCAACCTTGAGCTCCTCCATTGGAGTCCAGCCGTCCAGTTTCATGAAGGGATGGTTGCCAGTGGCCTCGACCTCGCGGCCCGAGGCCAGCCGCAGCCGGAACACCTCTTTGCGTCCGCTGGGGAACACGTTGGTCATCGGCCGGGCGACCATGCGCAGACGCTCATCCAGCGACCACACCAATGGGCGCTCGCCGGTGCGCATCAGCTCACCGAAGGTCACCTCGGCACCCGTGTCGGCGCGCAGGATCCGCGTCGAGGCAGTAAGGCATCCCGATTCACGAAGGTCGGCCAACATCGGCCGCTTGTCGGTGCGCTGCTCCGGACCGCGGTTGAGCTGGCTGATCGCGACCACCGGAACCTCGAGCTCCTTCGCCAAAAGCTTGAGGTGACGGGAGAATTCGGAGACTTCCACCTGGCGCGACTCGTGCTTCTTGCCAGAGGTCATCAACTGCAGGTAGTCGACGACGACTAGCCTCAAGTCGGACTTCTGTCGCAACCGGCGCGCCTTGGCGCGGATCTCCATCATGGTCAGGTTGGGCGAGTCGTCGATATACAGTGGCGCTTCGCTGATTTCGCTCATCCGCCGTGCGAGCCGCGTCCAGTCGTCGTCGGTCATCCGGCCCGAACGCATATCGGCGAGCTTGATTTTCGCCTCCGCCGACAGCAGCCGCATCACGATCTCGGACTTGCTCATCTCCAGGGAGAAGATGACGCTGGCCAGCCGGTGCTTGATCGAGCACGACCGCATGAAGTCCAGCCCCAGCGTGGAGTTGTGCGTCGGCACCATCCCGGAGCCGGCGAGGTACAAACGCGCACCATTGTCGACCTGGACGCAGCGCACCGGCACACTGCCCACCCGGCGCACCGCCTCGATCTGCACCACCGGCGTCAGCAAGGCCGTCGTACGCGCACCGTAGCGCGGCGCCGACCCCGCCGCGGCGATGGTGTCCCAGCCACAACGCAGCTGAGCCGACGTCCGGATGCCGCGGGTCGTGGGCCACTGGTGCGCGCCGTCGGCGACGATCACTGTCCCATCGGAGAATTCGATCTCGTAGCAGGGCCGTCCCAGCATGACCTCGGTCGCGGCAACCACTCGTGTCGGCAACCCATCGGCATCGAGCAGCTCGTCACCCACCGCGACGTCGCCCATCGTCGTCCAGCCGGCCGGGGTCGGCAGCGGCGTATCCAACGCCAGTGCCTTCCCCACGCCCGGCCGGGCCGCCACGATGATCATCTGCCCGGGGTGTAGTCCGTTGGTCACCTCGTCGAGTTCGGTGAACCCGGTCGGCACCCCGCGCGATACGCCACCGCTCGACGCGATGGCGTCGATCTCGTCCATCGTCGGCTGCAGGAGATCCTCGAGCGGAACGAAGTCCTCGGAGAGTCGGCGGTCGGCGACGTCGTAGATCTCGGCCTGCGCGCGGTCGACGATCTCGGCCACGTCGGCGCCCTCGGCGCCCGCGTAGCCGTACTGCACGACGCGGGTCCCGGCCTCCACCAGCCGGCGCAGCAGCGCCTTCTCGGCCACGATGCCCGCGTAGTAGCCGGCATTGGCGGCCGTCGGCACCGTCGAGATCAGGGTGTGCAGGTACGGCGCCCCGCCGATCCGGCGCAGCAGCCCGCGGCGGTCCAGTTCCGCGGCCACCGTCACCGCGTCGGCGGGCTCACCGCGGCCGTAGAGGTCCAGGATCGCGTCGTAGACGTTCTGGTGCGCCGGCCGGTAGAAGTCGCCCGGCCGCAGCCGCTCCAGCACGTCGGCGATCGCGTCCTTGCTCAGCAGCATCCCGCCCAGCACCGACTGCTCCGCGGCGAGATCCTGCGGGGGCTGGCGACCGAATTCTTCGTTGGGCGGCGTGGAACCCATTTCCGGCGCGAGGTCATCGACGACGGCCATGGATTCTCACCTCCCCTGTCACTTCACGAACAACCGAACATACATTCGATAACAGCTATCCGGAGCGTAAGTCAAGGCACCGACACCCACGCCTCATCGCATCCCTTTCGCGTCGCGCCGGGACGACGGTAAACGTTGCTGGCAAGTACTTAAAGGGGCCGCTGTTCATAACGTTGTGCATCGCGTGTGCATATCCTTCGACACATGTGTTAAAGCGGGTGTGGAGAACCTGTGGATTATTTCGAGACACTGCGACATCACTGCTGATACGAGCAGTACAACTCGCCGATCTCGGTGTGGACAGGAAATCGTTCGGCGTGTCGCGCGAGGTTACCGCGCCGGGCGTGTTGGCTTTCGGCCACGTTTTGGCCGCGTTAAGGGACGGTTAAGAGCATCGCCCGGCGGCACCGCGGAAATAGTTCGCCAGCGACCCCCGCCGGCAACCATCATCGGAACCCCGGCGGGCGGGCGCGAGCGCTGCGAACGCCGGCAGCGACCGAACCGCGGCCGCCGCCGGAAGGGAGCAAACGCTACGTGCTTAGCTGCCCGCGACGACGTCGAGCGCGACCTCGACGTCGACCTCCGGGTGCAGATGCACCGAGACCCGGTGCGCGCCGAGCGCCTTGATGTGGGCCTTGGGCAGCCGGACGATCCGCTTGTCGAGGTTGGGTCCCCCGGCCTTCTTGATGGCCGCCACGATGTCCCCGGCGGTCACCGAGCCGAACAGCTTGCCCGTGTCGCCGGCGGCGTTCACCGGCAGCGTGACGGGGCCCAGCGCGTCGATCGCCGACTTGATTTCGTTGGCGTGCTCGAGGTCGCGCACCGTCTTGGTTTCGCGGGCGCGCCGAATCTCGTCGGCCTGTTTCTGCGCCCCGCGCGAGGCGAGGATTGCCAGCCCGCGCGGCAGCAGGAAGTTGCGGCCGTACCCGTCCTTCACTTCGACCGCGTCGCCGACGCTCCCGAGGTGGTCGACGTCAGCCGTCAGGATCAGCTTCATCGTTTTAGTACTTTCCGTTTGAGCTTCGGCGTCTACCGGGCCGAGGAGGTGAAGGGCAGCAAGGCCACCTCGCGGGCGTTCTTCACCGCGGTCGCGATGTCGCGCTGGTGCTGCACGCAGTTGCCGGTGACCCGGCGCGCCCGGATCTTGCCGCGCTCGCTGATGTAGGTGCGCAGCAACGCGGTGTCCTTGTAGTCGATCGCTTGCTCTTTCTTCGCGCAGAAGACGCACTTGCGCGCCTTGACCGGCTTTTCCGGAGCCGGGCGCCGCTTGTTGGACTTGGCCATGTCTGTCTTTCTTTTCGTTTACTACTGGTCTGAAGTCGGGGTCAGAACGGGGGTTCGTCGTCGCCGCCGCCGAAGGATCCCGAGGCCGGGGCGCTGCCCCACGGGTCGTCCCCGGATCCGCCGCTGGGCTGCGCGGCCGGCGCCTGGCGAGCGCCGCCGCCACCGCCGCCCGAGCCGAAGCCGCCGCCCCCGCCGCCGCTGCGGCTGGCCTTGTTGACCTTGGCGGTGGCGTACCGCAGCGAGGGCCCGATCTCGTCGACCTCGACCTCGACCACGGTGCGCTTCTCGCCTTCACGGGTCTCGAAGGAACGCTGCTTGAGCCGCCCGGTCACGATCACCCGGGCGCCGCGCGTGAGGCTTTCGGCGACGTTCTCGGCGGCCTCCCGCCAGATGTTGCACCGCAGGAACAGCGCCTCGCCGTCCTTCCATTCCCCGCTCTGGCGGTCATAGATCCGCGGCGTGGAGGCGACGGTGAAGTTCGCCACGGCGGCACCCGAGGGAGTGAACCGCAGTTCGGGGTCGGCGGTCAGGTTGCCGACGACGGTGATAGTGGTGTCACCAGCCACAGTTTCCTCCTCGTTTCTGCCGGTGCGGCGCCGCGGGAAGCGGGCTCGTCATGGGCATGTCCTCGCTGAGCCTACGCAGGTCCCACGACACTCGGCAGTCAGTGCTTGTCGGTGCGCATCACCTTGGTGCGCAGCACCGACTCGTTGAGGCTCAGCTGGCGGTCGAGCTCGGACACCGTGGCCGGTTCGGCCTTCAGGTCGACGACGACGTAGATGCCCTCGGCGTGCTTGGCGATCTCGTAGGCCAGCCGGCGCTTGCCCCAGATGTCGACCTTCTCGACGCTCCCGCCGTCCTTGCGGACGACGTTGAGGAACGTCTCCAGCGACGGAGCAACGGTGCGTTCGTCGAGCGTGGGGTCAAGAATGACCATGATTTCGTATGGACGCATGGAAACCTCACCACCTCCTCTGGTCTCGAGCGGCCACGGTCGATCCGTGGCAGGAGGGTCGCCTGCGTCGGCAACCGCATCAGGGTACCGGACACGGCGCCGGGCCGAGAAATCCGAGCGCTTACTGCCGTCCCTGCAGGTACTCGTTGGCCCGGGCCACGGTGGGCTCGTCGGCCTTGGCGAGCGCGCCCGCCTCGAACGGCGGCTGCGGGTCGTACTCGATGAGTAACTGGGCGGCCTGCGCGGCCCGCCGATCGACGAGCAGCTCGACCAGCCGCAACGCCATGTCGATGCCACTGGACACGCCCGCCGCGGTGATGATGCGCCGCGGCAGGTGCTCGACGACGCGTTCGGGGACGTAGCGCGCGCCGAGATCGTTGAGCAGGCCCGCGGCCCGCCAATGGGTCGTCGCGGTGAGCCCGTCGAGCAGGCCGGCGCCGGCCAACAACAGCGCCCCGGTGCAGACCGAGGTGGTAAACGTGGTGCCCGGGTGCACCGCCCGCAGCCAAGCACGGATGACGTCATCGTGGATCAGCTCGCGAGTGCCGATGCCACCGGGAACCACCACCACGTCGGGCGCGCCGACCTCGTCGAAGGTGGCGTCGCAGGTGAGGCCCAGCATCCCGTTCTCGGTGCGCACCTCCCCCCGGTGGCCGCCCACGAACACGACGTCGATCGACGGAATGCGTTGCAGCACTTCGTAAGGACCCACGGCGTCCAGCGCGGTGAACCGCGGAAACAGCGGGATGGCGACCTGCGTCATGGTGGTGACGGTACCGTCGTTGGTCGCAGCCCGGGCGGGCGCAGTCGGTCGGGCAGCCAGCCGGGCGGGGCGTCGGAGGCGCGGTCGAAGGGACCGCCCACCGGGTCGTCCACCCGCCCGTCCCAGCGCACCAGGTCCTCCTCGGGCCGGTAGATCTGCCGCAGCACCAGCGCGCACAGCGCCGCCACCGCGATGTCGCGGAGCAGCACCGTCGTGGTGAAGAACTGCTCCGGGAGCCCGCGGTTGGGGTTGCCGTACAGGAAATACATGCGCGGCACCCAGACAAGCGCGTCAATCGTCATCCAGGCCAACAGGATTCGGCGATGCGGCAACGCCAGTACGGCCAGCGGCACCAGCCACAACGAGAACTGGGGGCTCCAGACCTTGTTGGTCAACAGGAAGGCGGCCACGACCAAGAACACCACCTGCGCCACCCGCGGGCGGCGCGGGGCGGTGAGCGCGACGTAGGCGATCGCCGCACAACAGAGCGCGAACGAGACCGCGACCACCGCGTTCAGCACCGTCGGCGGCTCCCAGAAACCCAGCCGGGGATCGAAACCGCGCCAGCCGGTGAACGACTTCACCACGTTGTAGATCGAGTCCATGTCGTCGCCGCGGCGGGCGTTGAGCCGGAAGAATTCCGACCAGCCGCGCGGGAAGAGCACCAGCACCGGCAGGTTCACCACCAGCCAGGTCACCGCGGCCGTCGCCGCGGTGCGCGCCAGGGCGCGCAGGCGACCGGTCCGGATGCCCAACACCAGCATCGGGCCCAAAAACAGCAGCGGGTACAGCTTCGCCGCGGCGCCCAACCCGATCAGCACGCCGGCCAGCACCGGTTTGCGCCGCGCCCACGCCAACAGCCCGCCCATCGCGAATGCCGTTGCCAGCGCGTCGAAGTTGGTGAAGATCTGGAAGATCACCACGGGCGAGGCGGCCACCAGGGCCGCGTCCCAGATGCGGCGGCCCGACAGGCCCGCCGTGGCCCAGACGGTCGCCAGCCAGGCCAGCGCCAGCCCGAATGCCGCGACGTCGAAGAACATCACCACCTCGGCGACCACCGGCAGCGGGGCTACCTTGCTCAGCGCGGTGTAGGTCTTGGCCAGCGCCATCGACGCGTACTGATACAGGCCGGTGAGCACCGGATACTCCATGTATCGCACCGCGGGCTGCCCGTCGTAGCGGGTCTGCGGCGCGCCGCCACCGTCGGTCTCGATCCAGCTCGACTTGTACGGAAACTTCCCCTGGCTCAACAACTCCGCGCCGTAGAGCGGCACCGTGTCGGAGTAGCACAACTCGTAGTAGGCGCGCTGGTTTTCCCAGTTGGCAACGCGCTGATCGCCCGGGCCGGTGCCGCCGCTCTGCAGGCAGGCCGCCTTGGTCGACCAGCCGAGCGCCAGAAACACCAGCGCGAGCACGAACATGACGCGCACCGGCGTCATCACCCGGGTTCGGCCGATGAGCGCGTGCCGGCCCACCGGTCCGCCGGCGCCATCCGCCAGCGCGGCGCCCAAAGTGTCTGTGCGGCTGGGGCAATCGCGGTTGTCGGCGCTGCGCCGATCGTGCGCCAAGGGCGCCGGAGAGATCTGCTGTCCGGCGCCGGTCACGGCGGCGGTGGGGGAGCTTGCGGGCCGCCCGGCGGGACACCGGGCGGCTGCGGCGCGCCCGGCTCGGTGCCGCCCGGCTGACCACCGCCCGGTTGCAGGCCGCCGGGTGACGGCGGCGCGTTGGTCACCGTGGTGGGCGGACCGACCGGGATCGTGATGCCCGGCGCCACCTCGATGGTGGGCTGGATGACGGTCACCGCCGGCGGCGCCGGCGGCGGGGGCGGCGCGGCGGGCACGCCGGCGTAACCGCCGATCTCGCTCGGCTTGGGGAAGCTCTCGTTGGAGGTGCCCTTCAGCGCGCCGTCCATGGTCGACTTCCAGATGTCCGACGGCAGCCCGGACCCGTAAACCTCGGCGCCCGAGGCGGTTACCAGCGGCACGTTGTCCTGCACGGTGCCCACCCACACCGCCGTCGACAGCGACGGCGTGTATCCGACCATCCAAGCGTCCTTGTTTGCCTTGGTGTCCCCGAGTTGCACCGTCCCGGTCTTGGCCGCCGACGCGCGCCCGCCGGCCAGGTTGTGGCCGCGCGAATAGCCGGCGATCGGCTGCATCGCGGCGGTGACGTTGTCGGCGACGCCCTTGTCGATGCGCTGTTCGCCGTTGTTGCCGTTGTTGTCCGAATTGCCGGCGTCGAACAGGACCTGGCCCTCGGCGTTGACGACCCGCTGCACCAGATGCGGGCGGTGGTACACGCCGGACGCGGCCAGCGTGGCGTACGCCGAGGCCATGTCGACCGGCCGGGTTTGGTACTGACCCAGCACAATCCCGTTGTTGGGCGGCCCACCCTTGCCGTCCTCGGACAGGGTGTGGGCGACGCCGGGGAAGCTGGTCGCGACCCCGGCCTGGTGCGCGGCGTCCGCGACGGCCTGCGGGCCGCCCTTGAGCTTGAGCATCAGCCGGTAGTAGGCGGTGTTGAGCGAAAGCTTCAGCGCCTCGGCGATATTGCAGGTCCCGCAGCTCTCGCCGTCGACATTGGTGATCTTGATGCCGTCGACCGTGAGCGGGGAGCTGTCCACCTGGTAGCCCAGCCCGATGCCCTGTTCCAGCGCCGCGACCAACGCGAACACCTTGAACGACGACCCGGTCTGCAGCCCGGCCTGAGCGAAGTCGAAACCGTTGGCGTCGGCGCCGCCGTAGTAGGCGCGGATCGCGCCGTTGTGCGGATCGATGGACACCACCGCGGACCGCATGTCGGGGTCCTGCCCGTCGAGGTATTTCGATATCGCCTTCTCCGCGGCCTGCTGGGCCTTCGGGTCGATCGTCGTGGTGACCTGCAGCCCCTGGGTGTTCAGCGTCTGCTCGTCGATGTTGAACAGGTCCATGAGCTCTTTGGTCACCTGGCGCTCGATCAGCCCGTTGGGGCCGGTCGTCTGGGTCTGCGCGCGGGCCTGATCGGGCGGCACGGTCACCGGAAAGACCTGTCCCGCACGGTCGCTCGGCGACAGCGCCTTGGTTTCCACCATGCCGTCGAGCACCCAGTTCCACCGCTCCGCGGCGCCCTTGGGATCGACGGCCGGGTCCAGCGTGGACGGGCGCCGTATCAGCGCCGCCAGCAGCGCGCCCTCCGACACCGTCAGCTGCTCGACCGGCTTGTCGAAGTACGCCTTGGCCGCCGCCGAAATCCCGTAGGCGCCCCGGCCGAAGTAGATGATGTTCAGATAGGCCTGCAAGACATCGTCTTTGGACCACTCCCCCGACATCTTGGTGGCGATCACCAACTCCTTGGCCTTGCGCATCAGCCCGCTGAACCCGTGTTGCGCCGAACCAACCAACGCGTTCTTCACGTACTGCTGGGTGATCGTCGAACCACCCTGCAGGTCGCCGCCGCCGAACAGGTTGTTGTTCACCGCGCGCGCGAACCCGCTGAACGAGAAGCCCGGGTTGGAATAGAAGTTGCGGTCTTCGGCGGCGATCACCGCCTGGCGCACGTGCACGGGCACCTGGTTGAGGTTGACGTCGACCCGATTGCCTTCGGGCGGAACGATTTTGGCGATTTCCGAGCCGTCGCTGGCCAGGATCGTCGACACCTGGTTGGTGCGGATGTTGCCCGGCTTGGGGACGTCGACGATGAAGTACGCCATGGCGAAGGTGACGATCGGCAACAGCACCAGCGCCGCCGCGGTCAGATAGGCCGCGCGGCGCACCCACAGCCAGTTGATCTGCTGGGTCCAGCTCCAGTCGACGCCCCGCCGCGGGCCTCGGTCACCCGGCCCGCCTCCCCCACCCGGCCCTGGCGGCGGGGGCGGCGGCCCGTCCGGTGGGCGGCGACCGCGAAGGGGACCGTCGCCGCGCGACGACGCCGAAGCCGCCCGGCCGTCCATCGCCGCCTTGACCTCGTCGAGCGCGTCGCGTTGCGCGGGCGCGTCCAGCGCGGCCTTGACCTCGTCGATGGGATCGGCCCGCCGCGGCGCGCGGTCGTCAACGACGGGCGGCAGGATCGTCGTCAGCCGGTCATCCGGGGGAGGAACCGGGCGGCGGTGCGGGCCCCGCGCGCCGGGGCGGCCGGGTCCGTCCGGCCGGTCGGCGCTCGTGTGCTTCCCCACGCGCTCAGTCGCCGATTCGTTGAGGTCAGCAGGCGACTGGTCGTGGCGCCCTTCGTTACTCAATGGCCGTGCGGGCGCCGTCGCGCGCCGTCCGCGTCGTCGTCCGCCTGCCTCGGGGAGGAGGTGCCGTCCGCGCGGCACCCATCACATACGACTTCACCAGGTGGTTCCAGCTGCAGGTCCGGCACACCTCGACCACGTGCACGGAGAACTCCTCGAAGCGGGTCGCCAGCATCACCAGCTCCTCGGCGGTGCGCGCCGAGCCCGACACCGCGCCCAGGTGATCGCCGAACACCCACGACACCAGGGTCAGCTGCTCCTTGCGGCAGATCGGGCACATCACCTGGCTCTGTTTCCCATGAAACTTCGCGGCGCGCAGCAGATACGGGTTGGCGTCACACACCTCGGACACACCGGTGCGCCCCGAGTACACCTCGGCGAGCAGGGAGCGCCGCCGAAGCGCGAAGTCCACCACTTGTCGCTGCAGTCGCACGCAGACCAGAGTACGTGGCTGACGGCACCACCGATATGCAACCGAGACCGTTGCGCACGCACCTACGATCATCGGCGTGGCGAAATTGCTCGGGACAGCGTTGCGCATCGGGGCGACGCCGACGACCCGCGCCAAGGACAGCGACCGGCAGGACACCTGCAGGATTCTCGACGGCGCGCTGAGCGACGGTGAGCTCTCCGAGCAGGAGCACCGGGAACGGGTCAGCGCCGCGACCAACGCGGTCACCCTGGGCGATCTGCAGGGCCTGATGGACGACCTGCAGGGCGGCGGCGCGCCCGCGCCGGCGCCGGCCGGTGCTTGGCCGCCGAGGTTGCCGAAGGTGGGTGGGTGGCGCGGCGTGGTCGTCGCCCTGCTCGTGGCGATGCTGCTGGGCGTCGTCATCGGTTGGGGCCTCTACGGCAACACCCGCTCGCCGCTGGATTTCACCACCGACCCCGGCGCCAAGCCCGACGGCGTCGCCCCGGTGGTGCTGACCCCGCCCACGCAGCTGCATTCGGTCGGCGGGCTGACCGGTTTGCTCGAGCAGGCACGCAAACGGTTCGGCGACACCATGGGCTTTCGGCTGGTGATCTACCCGGACTACGCGGTCCTGGACCGTCCCGACCCGTCCGACGACCGCCGCGTCCTGGCCTACACCTACCGCGGCGGCTGGGGCGACCCGACCAGCTCTGCCAAGAGCTCGGCCGACGGCCCTGTCACCGTTAACCTCGGCAAATTCGACGTCGCGGCCACCGTGGGCATCATGCGCGGCGCCCCCCAAAGCCTCCGCATTAAACCGTCCGACGTGAAAAGCACCTACCTGGTGATCGAGCCCGCGACCGACCCCACCACCCCGGGCGCGCTGTCGCTGTCGGTGTACGTGTCCAGTGACTACGGCGGCGGCTACATCGTCTTCGCCGGCGACGGCACCATCAAACGGATCAATCTGCCGTAGCGCCTGGTCGGGAACCCATTGCCCCAGGCAGCGCTCGTGACGAATTGTGCGCCAACGCCGGGTGGTGTTGTGGCGAATATATCGAAACGATACGATGACGCGAGGCGTCGAACCGCTAATCAGCCAATCAGCTGCCGCATTTAGCCATTTCAAGGGGGTGTATCGATTGCTGGAGCTCGCCATCCTGGGCCTCCTGATCGAGTCACCCATGCACGGCTACGAGCTGCGCAAACGGTTGACCGGGCTGCTCGGCGCGTTCCGGGCGTTCTCGTACGGGTCGCTGTACCCGGCCCTGCGGCGCATGCAGGCCGAGGGGCTGATCGCCGAAAACGCCGCGCCGGCCGGCACCCCCGTGCGGCGGGCGCGCCGGGTCTACCAGCTGACCGACGCCGGCCGCCGGCGCTTCGGGGAACTGGTCGCCGACACCGGCCCGCACAACTACACCGACGACGGCTTCGGCGTCCACCTGGCCTTCTTCAACCGCACGCCGGCCGAGGCGCGGATGCGCATCCTGGAAGGCCGCCGGCGTCAGGTCGAGGAGCGCCGCGAAGGCCTGCGCGAGGCGGTGGCGCGGGCCAGCAGCTCGTTCGACCGCTACACCCGCCAACTGCATCAGCTCGGGCTCGAGTCCAGCGAGCGCGAGGTCAAGTGGCTCAACGAGCTCATCGCCGCGGAGCGCGCGATGCCCGGCCTTTCCGAACAAACGTGAAACCCCTGCACGAAAACACCCGAGCCCAGAAGTTATGAAGTTAGGAGAACGCCCTATGAGTGACCACCAGCCGTTAGGGGCGCCGGAGGCGCAGTCGGAGGTACGAGTCGCCATTGTCGGCGTCGGTAACTGCGCGTCCTCGCTGGTTCAGGGCGTGCAGTACTACCTCGACGCCGACGAGAACAGCACGGTGCCCGGCCTGATGCACGTGAAGTTCGGCCAGTACCACGTCCGCGACGTGAAGTTCGTGGCCGCGTTCGACGTGGACGCCAAGAAGGTCGGCTTCGACCTGTCGGAGGCGATCTTCGCGTCGGAGAACAACACCATCAAGATCGCCGACGTGCCGCCCACCAACGTCACCGTGCAGCGCGGCCCGACGCTCGACGGCATCGGCAAGTACTACGCCGACACCATCGAGGTGTCCGACGCCGAGCCGGTCGACGTGGTCAAGGTCCTCCGGGAGAACAACGTCGACGTGCTGGTGTCCTACCTGCCGGTGGGCTCCGAGGAGGCCGACAAGTTCTACGCCCAGTGCGCCATCGACGCGGGCGTGGCGTTCGTCAACGCGCTGCCGGTATTCATCGCCTCGGACCCGGTGTGGGCCAAGAAGTTCGCCGACGCCGGCGTCCCGATCGTCGGCGACGACATCAAGAGCCAGGTCGGCGCCACCATCACCCACCGCGTGATGGCCAAGCTGTTCGAGGACCGTGGCGTGCAGCTGGACCGCACCATGCAGCTCAATGTCGGCGGCAACATGGACTTCCTCAACATGCTCGAGCGTGAACGGCTGGAGTCGAAGAAGATCTCCAAGACGCAGGCCGTCACCTCCAACCTGCAGCGCGAGTTCAAGACCAAGGACGTGCACATCGGCCCGTCCGACCACGTCGGCTGGCTCGACGACCGCAAGTGGGCCTACGTCCGCCTCGAGGGCCGCGCCTTCGGTGACGTGCCGCTGAACCTGGAGTACAAGCTCGAGGTGTGGGACTCGCCGAACTCGGCCGGCGTCATCATCGACGCGGTGCGCGCCGCGAAGATCGCCAAGGACCGCGGCATCGGCGGCCCGGTGGTGCCCGCGTCGGCCTACCTGATGAAGAGCCCGCCGCAGCAGCTGCCCGACGACGTCGCGCGCACCCAGCTCGAAGAGTTCATCATCTCGGGCTAGGAGCCCTTTTCGCTCGACGAACGTCGAGTTGTTGCGGCGAGTCCCCCCGGAGGCGCCCAACAACTCGACGTTCGGCTGTGCGGGTGCTTAGCATCACTCTCGATGAGAGTTCAGCCCGCCGCGTTCCTACGAACGACCCTCCCCCTCGACCTCTCCCAACTGGCAGAGCTCGACGGCGGCCGCTACCACTCGATCTGGCTGCCGGACCACATGGTCAGCTTCTGGCCGGACTCGATCTGGACCCCCGAGTTCACCGACCTTGCGACCGCGTCGCCGTCGCCGCATCGTCACCTCGACGGCCTGGCGGTCGCCGCGGCGGCGGCCGTCCTCACCGAGAAGGTTCCGCTCGTCAGCGCCGTGGTCGACACCGTCCGCCGCCACCCCGTCATGCTCGCGCAGACGGCGCTGACCATCGACCACCTGGCCAAGGGGCGCTTCATTCTCGGCCTGGGCAGCGGCGAGAGCGAGAACACCCTGCCGTACGGGTTCGACTTCTCGCGGCCGGTCGGCCGATTCGAGGAAGCGCTGGCGGTGATCCGGCTGCTGTGGGACAGCGACGGGCCCGTCGACTTCGACGGCCGGTTCTATTCGCTGCACCACGCCCGGCTCGACACCGAGCCGTTCGACGGCTCCCCGCCGCAGATCTGGATCGGCGCCAGCGGCCCGCGGATGCTCGACATCACCGGCCGCCACGCCGACGGGTGGTGGCCCGCCGGGGCCTGGTCTCCCGAGCATTACGCCGAGATGCTCTCGGCGGTAAGGGCTTCGGCCGAGCGCGCCGGCCGGGACCCGATGGCGATCACGCCGTGCTTCATCCAGGTGTGCCTGCTCGGCGAGCACGAAGCGGCCCTGGCCGAGATCCTGAGCGCGCCGCTGGTCAAGGCGTTCCTGCTGCAGGTGTCCGCGGAGACGTTGCGCGGCTTGGGGTTCGAACATCCGATGGGCGACGGGTGGCGCGGGTTTCAGGACATCGATCCCGCCGTGCTCACCCGCGAGCGCATCATCGCGTTCCTGGACAACGTGCGTCCCGAGATGCTGCTCGCGGTGGTGCCGCACGGGACTCCGAGAGAGGTCGCCAAGATCGTCAAGACGTTTGTGGACGCGGGCCTGCGGGTGCCGAAGATCCTCGATTATGGCGCGATGGCCGGACTGGACTACGCCGCCGCGTCGGCGGCGAATGTGCGTGCCGCCGAAGACGAATTGCTGCGGCTGTGCGGGGACCCGGCATGAGCGCCCGGCTCGACGCCGACGCGATGCTGCGCGCCGCCGAGGCCGAGACCGGGTTGCACGACTACGGCGACCCCACCCTGGCCGACCGCTTCGCCGTCGCCGTCGAGCACCTCAACGGCCTCGGCATGGGCGCCGACGGCAACGCGCAAGCCGAGCGGGTGTGCCGGTGGCTCCTGACCTCGCGCCTGGAGTTCATCGAGGACCGCAACAGGTACCCGATCGGCGACGAGGTGATCGATGCGCCGATGTTCGTCACCGGCGAACCACGTTCCGGCACAACGCTCATGCACGCGCTGATGTCGGTGGATCCGCACGCGCGGGCGCTGCGCTTCTGGGAGGTGATGTATCCGTCGCCGCCGCCGGGCCTCGCCACGCCCGACGACGACCGCCGCCAGCGGGCCGACGCGGACTGGCGCGAGATCAACGCCAAGATGCCCAAGTGGCTGCACAGCCACCCCTACAACGACATGCTCGGCGACGGCCTGCCCGAGGACGAACGCACCTGGGCGTTCGATTTCCGCGTCATGACGCCGACGGCCTGGTGGCGGGTGCCCATGCAGTCGCTCGTCGGCGGCCTGGCCACCGACGCGGCCGCGCAGTACCGGCTGCACAGGGCCATGCTGCAGCAACTGCAGTACCACCGACCGCGAAAGTACTGGGTGCTGAAGGGGTTTCACGGCTTTCGGCTCAAGGAGATGTTCGACGCATACCCCGACGCCACGATGGTCTGGCTGCACCGCGACCCGGTGCAGGTCGCCGCGTCGCGCACCATGATGATGGCCGACATCGCCGAAGGCATGGTCGGTGCCGTCGACCTGCACGCCCTGGCGAAGATGCATCTCGAGCTGACGCGCGCGGGCGTCGCCAACACCATGAGCAACCCGCTGGTCGACGACCCGCGCATCCTGCACGTGCGCTACGCCGACTTCATCGCCGATCAGGTGGCCACGGTGCGGCGCTACTATGCGTTCGCCGGCCGTCGGCTGACGCCGGAGGCCGAGTCGGCGATGCGCGCCTACCTGTCCGACAACCGCGGCGACCGCTACGGCAAGTTCCACTACTCCACCCAGCTGCTGGTCGACATCGGCGAAGACCTCGACGCCCTGCACGCCGAATTCCGGCCCTTCCGTGAGCGATTCGGCGTCCCCATCGAGAACCGCGGCTGAAATGGTGGCTCACCCCCGGTTGTCGGTGCACAACGTCACCTTCTACGGCGACTCGCCGGCCGACCTGCAGGCCCACTGGGCGGACCTCGGCGTGTCCCGGTTGAGCATCCTGGACGGCCAGCTGCTCGACCCCGAGTTCCCAAAGTTCCTGCGGCGCAGCGACTACACCGTCGAGGCGGTCTACCATCTCTTCGCCGACGGCCGGTTGTCCACCAACCCGCACGCAGCGGGGGACGCGCTGTGCCGGGTGATCGACGCCGCGGCCGGGGTGGGCGCGCGTGCCGTCTACCTGCTCACCGGCGGTCGTGGCGACCTGACCTGGGGCCACGCCGCCGCCCGGTTCCGCGATATGGTCGCCCCCTGCGTGGAACGGGCCGGACGCACGGGCGTTGCGCTGGCGGTCGAGAACGCCTCCAGCCTGTACGCCGACATGCATCTGGCCCACACGCTGCGCGACACCGTCACCCTCGCCGAGATGTGCGGGCTGGACGTCTGCATCGACGTGTTCCACTGCTGGGCCGAAGGCGATTTCGAGGCGATGGTGCAACGCGCCCTGCCCCGTACGGCGCTCATCCAGTTGAGCGACTACGTCCTGGGCGACCGCGCGCTGCCCGGCCGCGCTGTTCCCGGCGACGGCGCCATCCCGATAGAGGCGTTCGTCGCGCAGGCCCTCGCCGGCGGGTACGCGCACGGCTTCGACCTCGAGCTCATCGGACCTAGAATCGACGCCGAGGGCCGCCTCGAATCCGCCCGGCGCGCGTGTGACGCCGTCGGGGAGATGCTGACCAGACTGGGTGTGTGACAATGGCTTTCGGTGACGGCGCCGACGACGCGGAACTGCAATCGGCGTGGAACGAGTTCTGCGCGCGGCTACAACGCGCGGGCGACCGGGTCTTCAAGGAGGCCAACGCCGCCTCGGGCGCGCAGCGCGTCGACGCCTTCCGGTTCCTAACCCAAAACCTCGGCCAGGCCTTCGATCTGGCGCTCGAGACGCGCGACACCCGCTACCCGGCGCTGCACACCTTCTGCGGCCCCACCCGCAAGCTCGGCGGGGACTGCGCCGACTTCACCTATCAGCAGGCGTGGATCGACGGGCGGTCGACATACCGGCTGAGCGGCAATCGCGGCACCGCCCGGTTCTTCAACATCACCGTCCAGGGCGCGCGCAACCCCGGCCCGGGCGTGCTGCACGAGCCCTTCGGTGACACGCCGCAGGCCAACCTGCTCGGACACCAACTCGAAGTCGACGACGATGGGCACTTCGAGATCTTCATCGGCGGCCCCGAACGCGGACCGAACTGGCTACCCACCACCGCCGAGTCACGAAAGCTGTTCATCCGCCAGGGGTTTGACCGCTGGGACGAAAGCCCCGCACACATGCGGATCGAGCGGGTCGACATGGCCTCCCCCAAGCCGCTGCCCACCACGCAGACGATGGTCGAGGCAATGGGCTGGGCCGGGGACTTCGTCACCGGACTGATGTCGGACTGGCCCGAGTTTCCATTCACCCATGGGGGCGTCGACGCCGAGCACCCCAACTCCTTCCCCAGCGCCGCCGCGACCGACGCCGACAGCAAGCGCGGCCGCGCCGCCGCCAACATGTATTGGGAACTGGCGCCCGACGAGGCGCTGATCGTGGAGTTCGACGCCCACGACGGGCTGTGGATGTTCACCAACATGGGCGTCTTCTTCAACAGCATGGACTACCTCTACCGCCCCGTGAGCTCCACGCCGAGCCGCACCAAAATTGATAGCGATGGTCGGGTGCGGCTCGTCATGGCGCATCGTGATCCGAACGTGCACAACTGGCTCGACACCCAGGGCTTCACCCGCGGCAACCTGACCTACCGCCACATGCTCGAAGGCGAGCCCGCGGTGCTCGAGACCCGGGTGGTCAAGCACGACGATCTGCCCGGCGCGCTGCCCGCGGACACCGCGATGGTCGGCCCCCAAGAGCGCACCGCCGCGATGTGGGAGCGGTTCCGCGCGATTCGGCGTCGCTACGTCTTGTAGGGGTCCTCTAGTGTCGAAGATCGTGACCGAGATTTCCGAAGGCGAATTGGCGGGGCTGTCCGAGTTCGCGCTGCTATCCGAGAACGCCGAGCAGGCCGGCGTCGCGGGTCCGCCGCCCGACGTCGAGCGGGTCGAGCGCGGCGCCGGGGAGGCCAGGATCAGCGCGCTGCGCTGGGGCCGCACTCCCCCGCGGGTCGTGTTCTTCCACGGCGGCGGGCAGAACGCCCACACCTGGGACACCGTGATCGTCGGCCTCGGTCAGCCCGCGCTGGCCGTCGACCTGCCCGGCCACGGGCATTCGGGCTGGCGCGAAGACGGCGACTACTCGCCACACCACAACGCCGACGCTCTGGCGCCGGCGCTGCGCGACCTGGCGCCCGACGCCGACCTCGTCGTGGGCATGTCACTGGGCGGGTTGACCGCCATCCGTCTGGCCGCCGTCGCCCCCGAACTGGTGCGCGAACTCGTCCTCATCGACGTCACCCCGTCGGCGCTGCAGCGGCATTCCGAGCTGACCAAGGAGCAGCAGGGCACGGTGGCGCTGATGCACGGCGAACGCGAGTTCCCCAGTTTCCAGGCCATGCTGGACCTGACCACCGCCGCGGCCCCCCATCGCGACCCGAAGGCGCTGCGCCGCGGCGTCTTCCACAATTCCCGCCGCCTGGACAACGGCAGCTGGACGTGGCGCTATGACGCAATCCGCAAGTTCCCCGATTTCGCCGGCTTGTGGGACGACGTCGACGGGCTGGCCGCGCCGATCACGTTGATCCGCGGCGGCTCGTCGGGCTTCGTCACCGACGACGACGCCGACGAACTCGCCCGTCGCGCAAGCCATTTCCGCTCCGCGCACGTCGTCGAGAACTCGGGGCATTCCGTGCAGAGCGACCAACCCCTCGCGCTGATCGACCTGCTGCGCGGGGTGCTCGGCGCGCGCTGAGCCGGCATGACCGATCGCACTAGGCCTGCCGGGCGGCCGCGTGACACGTCCATCGACGAGCGGGTGCTGTCGGTCACGCGCGAGCTGCTGGTCGAGGTGGGCTGGGACGAGCTGAGCGTGCGGCTCGTCGCCGCGCGGGCGGGCGTCGGCCGCTCCAGCCTGAACCGCCGCTGGGCGTCCAAGGCGGAGCTGGTGCTGGCCGCGATCCTCGGCGAAACCCCCGATCTGGCACCGTTTTCCGGCACCGACCTGACCGGCTGGATCGAGTGGGTGGTGCGGGGCAGCCACGAACTGTTCAGCAGGCCCGACGTGCGGGCCGCGGTGCCGGGACTGCTGCTGGCCCTGAGCGAGAACGACGGCCTCCGCAGGGATCTGTGGGCCAGGTTCAGCGGACCGGCGGTGCAGCTGTTCGCCGAGGACGTGCGCGCGACCACGCCCGCCCAGCGCCGGCGCGCCGACGTCGACGCCCGGGCCACGCTGGCGATGGCGGCGGGCGCCGCGCTGTTCGTCACCACGGTCGCCGCCGAGGACGACTCCGAAAAGCTACGGGGCCGGATCGCGCAGTTGCTGACCACCGCCGTCGCCGCGTCCCATCCGCAATGACGCGGCGACCGCGGCCTTCGGGCAGCGCCAGGTCATGTCGAAGTCGCGCAACGTCGTGCTGTCGTCGGTCGGGGTGGCCGCGGTCAGCAGCATGGCCGCCTCGTAGCTGAGCCCGTCGCCGAGCGGGACGTACCGGCCGGCGACATCGGCGAGGCGGCCCATGGCCCGCAACGCCTTCGGCGACAGCGGGATCCGTCGAATCCGCCGCCCCAGACCGTCCTCGAGCGCGTCGATCATGTCATCGAAGGTGAGCAACTGCCCGCCGCACACGTAGCGGCGCGGGCCGCGACCGGCCTCCATGAGGCGCGCGTGCACCTCGGCGACGTCGCGCACGTCGACCATCTGCATGCCGCCGCGCACGCTGGGGGCCACCGCCCAACGGACGATCGGCGCCCAGCCCCGCTCGGTGACGCCCGCCGCGGTGCCGAACGCCGGGCCCACGACGCTGGAGGGATAGGTCACCACGACGGGCGCGCCGTCCGCCTGCAGCCGCCGGGCGACGCGGTCGGCGTAGCCCTTGGTCTTCGCGTACGCGCTGCGGCCGGACGCGGTCGGGGAGTCCGGCGAGATGATCCCGTTCGGTGGCGGGAACAGCGCGCTGTAGCTGCTCACCAAGACGATCGGGTCGAGCCCGCGATCGACCGCGCGGGTCAGAATCGCTTCCGTCGCATAGGCGTTGACGTCCCACATGGCCTGCGCCCGTCGCTCGTCCGTGCCGACGATGCCCGCCGCATGCACCACCGCGTCGGCGCCGTCGAGGAGCTCCGCGATGCTCGGCGCGGCGCGCACGTCGCCGGCGAGCACCTCCACGGGACCGAGCGCAGCGAAGCGCTCGATCACGGTCGCGGGATCGTTCGGCGCCACCAGCAGCCGCACACGATGACCCGCTTGCAGCAGCTCCCGCACGACGTGGGCGCCCAGGTAACCCGTTCCGCCCGTCACCGCGATCTGCACTGGCCGGCCTCCTTGGTGCTATATTCCGATGCCAATGGTATCGAAACAGGCTTTCACGCCGGTCGAGCTGGGTCCACTGACCCTGAAGAACCGCTTCGTCAAGGCGGCGACTTTTGAGGGCGTGATGCCCCGCGGCCAGGTCAGCGACGCCCTCGTCGACTTCCACGCCGAGGTCGCGCGCGGCGGCGCGGCCATGACTACGGTCGCCTACTGCGCCATCTCCCCCGGCGGGCGCGTGCACCGCGACACCATCGTGCTGGACCGCGACCGCGTCCCGCAGTTGCGCCGCCTGACCGACGCGGTGCACGCCGAAGGCGCCCTGGCCTGCGCGCAGATCGGGCATGCGGGGCTGGTCGCCAACACCGTGTCCAACAAGACCCCCACACTGGCGCCGTCGACCCGGCTCAGCCCGCCGGCCATGGGCCTGGTCCGCGCCGCCACCGCCGAACAACTCGACGCGGTGGTCGACGAGTTCGGCGCCGCGGCCGCCAACGCGGTCGAAGCCGGCTTCGATGCGGTCGAGATCCATATGGGCCACGGCTACCTGCTCAGCTCGTTTTTCAGCCCGAACCTGAACAAGCGCACCGACCGCTACGGCGGCGACACCGCGCGCCGCGCCGAACTGGCCCGCCGCGTCGCCGAACGGGTCCGGCACGCCGTGGGCCAATCCGTCGCCGTGACAGCGAAATTCAACATGGACGACGGGGTGCGCGGCGGGTTCTGGTTGACCGACAGCCTTCCCACCGCGCGCCTGCTCGAGTCCGACGGCCACCTCGACGCGTTGCAGCTGACCGGCGGGAGCTCGCTGCTCAACCCGATGTACTACTTCCGCGGCGACGTTCCGCTGGACGAGTTCATCGCCTCCCAGCCGCGGCCGGTCGGCCTGGGCCTGCGCGTCCTGGGGCGGCGCATGTTCCGCGCCTACCCCTTCGCGGAAGCCTTCTTCCTGCCGCTTGCCCGCCAATTCCGCGCGGCGCTGTCAATGCCGCTGATGTTGCTCGGCGGGCTGAACCGCCTCGACACGGTCGAGGCGGCGCTGGGCGAGGGTTTCGAGTTCGTCGCGATGGCCCGCGCGCTGCTTCGAGAGCCCAACCTGGTCAACCGTTTTCGCGACGACGCGGCGACCGAAGGCCTGTGCATCCACTGCATGAAATGCATGCCGACCGTCTACACCGGGACGCAGTGCGTCGTGCGCACGCAGATCGAGGCGACGCCGGCGCGCTGACGGGGCCTACGGTGGGCCTATGACTCACCCCATCCGCATCGGCGTGCAGCTGCAGCCGCAGCACGCCCCGCAGTACGACCAGATCCGCGATGCCGTTCGCCGCTGTGAGGACATCGGCGTCGACATCGCCTTCAACTGGGACCACTTCTTCCCGCTCTACGGCGACCCCGACGGCGCGCATTTCGAATGCTGGACCATGCTCGGGGCCTGGGCCGAGCAGACGTCGCGCATCGAGATCGGCGCGCTGGTGACGTGCAACTCCTACCGCAACCCGGAACTGCTGGCCGACATGGCCCGCACCGTCGACCACATGTCCGGCGGCCGCCTGGTGCTCGGGATCGGGTCCGGCTGGAAATACAAGGATTACGACGAGTACGGCTACGAATTCGGCACCGTCGGTAGCCGCCTCGACGACCTGGCGGCCGCGATGCCGCGCATCAAGGCGCGGCTGGCCAAGCTGAACCCGCCGCCGACCCGCGACATCCCCGTACTGATCGGCGGCGGGGGCGAACGCAAGACCCTGCGGCTGGTGGCCGAATACGCCGACATCTGGCACAGCTTCACCTCCGCCGAGGAGTTTCCGGCGAAGTCCGCCGTCCTGGATCGGCACTGCGCCGACGTCGGGCGGGACCGGGCCGGCATCGAATGCTCGGCCGCGGTGCAAAACGGTGGCGCCCTGATCGCCAATGCCGAAACCCTGGTGGGCCTCGGCGCCACGCTGTTGACCGTCGGGTGCGACGGCCCGGACTACGACCTGGCCGACGCCGAAGCGCTGTGCAAATGGCGCGATGGTCGCTGAGGGCCGCTGACGTTTGCCCGTGATTCGCGCGATTCATGGGCCAAACATGGCGACGCGGGGGCCAACTCGTGAGAAACTCTCAGCGCCGGATTTGCCCTAACGTTTGAAAGGCACTCAAGAAACGGATGCCAAAGAAATACGGGGTCAAAGAAAAGGACCAGGTTGTTTCGCACATCCTCAACCTGGTTTTGACGGGGAAATTGCGCAGCGGTGACCGGGTGGACCGCAATGAGATCGCGGTCGGTCTCGGGGTCAGCCGCGTCCCGATCCAAGAGGCACTGGTCCAACTCGAGCACGATGGGATCGTGTCCACCCGCTACCACCGGGGCGCGTTTGTCGAGCGGTTCGACGAGGACACCGTCCTCGAACATCACGAGGTCGACGGCCTGCTCAACGGCATCGCCTCGGCCCGCGCGGCCAGCAACCCCACGCCGCGGATCCTGGGGCAGCTCGATGCCCTGATGCGTTCGTTGCGTTCCGCGAAGGAGACGCGGGCGTTTTCGGAAATAGCCGGCGAATACCGGCGCACGATCAACGACGAATACGCGGGGCCGCGGCTGCACGCCACAATTCGCGCGTCGCAAAACCTCATCCCTAGGGTGTTCTGGACGACCTACCAGGGCAGCCGCGAGGACATCCTGCCGTTTTACGAAGACGAGACCTCCGCGATCCACCGGCGCGACCCCGAGGCGGCGCGGGCCGCGTGCGTCGGCCGGTCTCACCTCATGGCCCAGACCATGCTGGCTGAGCTGTTTCGGCGCCGGGTGTTCACCGCGCCCGACGACATCGGCCAGGTCGTCCCCGGCCCGCTCCGGGTGGTCGCCGACGCGGAGGCGGCCCGCGGCGAGCCGTCGGTCGCCCTGTGACGAGGCGCTAACCGGGCCGCGCCGCTGTCCGGTCGATACGGTGGCGGTGATGAGGTTGCACGTGGGCTGGCGCGCCAGGCGCCGGGTTGGGGTGCTCGGAGTGTCCGTGGCGGTGCTCCTGGGGTGCGGCGCGGTGTCCGCGTCGCTGGCCGCGCCGGCGCGTGCCGACCGGAACCAGTGCGCGCCAGCGGGATTGGACAGCGCCTACGCGTTGCCGAGCGGCCTGACCGCAGACAGCGGTGTCGGCCAGGACGATCGGCACACGACACCCACCGTCGAGCCGCTGAGCGCGGTCGACGTCGGCGCCCTGGGCCTGGGCACGCCGGGTGTGTTGACCGTCGGCACGCTTTCGGACGCCCCACCCAACGTCTGCATCAATCCGACCGGCCGGTTCAGCGGCTTCGACAACCAGCTGTTGCGCGCGATCGCCGACAAGCTGGGCCTGCAGGTCCGCTTCGTCGGCACCGACTTCTCCGGGCTGCTCGCGCAGGTGGCGGCCAGGCGCTTCGACGTCGGCTCGGCATCGGTGAAGGCCACCGACGCGCGCCGGCACACCGTCGCGTTCACCAACGGCTATGACTTCGGCTACTACTCGCTCGTGGTGCCGCCCGGCTCGGCGATCCACAAGTTCGCTGATCTTGCCGCCGGCCAGCGCATCGGCGTGGTCCAGGGCACCGTGGAGGAGTCGTACGTCGTCGACACCCTGCACCTGCAGCCGGTGAAATATCCCGACTTCGCCACCGTGTACGCCAGCCTCAAGACCCGCCAGATCGACGCGTGGGTGGCCCCGGCGGGCCAGGCGGCCAACGCGATGCGACCGGGCGACCCCGCCGTCGTCGTCGCCAACACCTTCAGCGCGGGCGACTTCGTGGCCTTCGCCGTCGCGCAGGACAACCAGCCGCTCGTCGACGCGCTGAACGCGGGGCTCGACGCCGTGATCGCCGACGGCACCTGGGCGAGCCTGTACACCCAGTGGGTGCCGCGGTCCCTGCCGCCGGGATGGAAACCGGGGTCTCGGGCCGCGCCCGCCCCGACGCTGCCGGACTTCGCCAAGATCGCCGCGAGCCACCACCGCAAACCGGTCGGCCCGGCCGCGCCGAGGTCGACCCTGGCGCAGCTGCGCGATTCGTTCTTCGACTGGGACATGTACCGGCAGGCCATCCCCACGTTGTTCACCACGGGGTTGCCCAACACGTTGATCCTGACCAGCAGCGCCGGCGTCATCGGGCTGGCGGTGGGCATGGTGCTGGCCATCGCGGGAATCTCGCGCACGCGCTGGCTGCGCTGGCCGGCCCGGGTGTACACCGATATCTTCCGCGGACTTCCCGAGGTGGTGATCATCCTCATCATCGGGCTGGGTGTCGGACCCTTGGTCGGCGGGCTGACCAACGGCAACCCCTACCCGCTGGGCATTGCGGCGCTCGGGTTGATGGCCGCCGCGTACATCGGCGAAATACTGCGCGCCGGAATCCAGAGCGTGGACGCCGGGCAGCTGGAGGCCTCCCGCGCGCTCGGGTTCAGCTACTCGCAAGCCATGCGCCTGGTGGTGGTGCCTCAGGGTGTGCGCCGGGTGTTGCCCGCGCTGGTCAATCAGTTCATCGCGCTGCTTAAGGCCTCGGCGTTGGTGTACTTCCTCGGGCTGATCGCCCAACAGCGCGAGCTGTTTCAAGTGGGACGAGACCTCAACGCGCAGACCGGCAACCTGTCGCCGCTGGTGGCCGCCGGCGTCTTCTACCTGATGCTGACCGTCCCGTTGACGCATCTGGTCAACTACATCGACACGCGGCTACGCCGCGGCCGCGCGACGGTGGAGCCCGAGGTCGATCTCGACGCGCTCGGCGCGACGTTCGGCCAGGAGATGACGTGACCGCCGCCCCGGAGCGCCCCTCAGTCTCGTTGGAAGCCAAGGCAATTCATCAGACCCTCGGCGGGACGGCGGTGCTACGCGGCGTCGATCTGGCCGCCCCGGCGGGCAGCACGGTGGCCGTGGTCGGACCGTCGGGCTCGGGCAAGTCCACGCTGCTGCGCACCCTGAACCGGTTGCACGAGCCCGACAGCGGCGACATTCTGCTGGATGGCCGGTCGGTGCTGCGCGACGACGCCGACCAGCTTCGCCAACGCATCGGCATGGTCTTCCAGCATTTCAACCTCTTCCCCCATCGCAGCGTGCTGGACAACGTCGCGCTGGCACCGCGCAAGCTGCGTCGGCTGTCGGCGGACGCGGCCCGCGAGCTCGCGCTGGCCCAGCTGGATCGAGTTGGTTTGAAGCACAAGGCCGGTGCCCGTCCCGGCACGCTGTCCGGGGGTCAACAGCAACGGGTCGCGATCGCCCGTGCCCTGGCGATGGCCCCGCAGGTGATGTTCTTCGACGAGGCGACCTCGGCGCTGGATCCCGAAATGGTCAAAGGCATTCTGCAACTGATCGCCGACCTCGGCGCCGACGGTATGACGATGCTCGTGGTCACGCACGAAATGGGTTTTGCCCGGTCGGCATCCGACGCCGTCGTTTTCATGGATCACGGCAAAGTCGTGGAATCCGGGCCCCCCGAGCAGATATTCGAAGCCGCTCAAACCGAGCGGCTCCAGCGCTTTCTGTCCCAGGTGCTCTGAACCGTTCTTAACTTAGTTCCGGCTTTGTGCCGGATAGCTCCCTTGTACGCCACGCAGATCGGGTTAGACTGCCGACTTATGGCGGACAGCGAATCCACCGCGCCGGAGGTATCCGAGCTTGCGGAAGGTTTGCACCGCGCGCTGTCCAAGCTGTTTTCGATCCTGCGCCGTGGCGACCCCAGCGGGGTGGTGGCAGGCGAGCTAACCCTGGCACAGCTGTCGATCCTGGTTACCCTGCTCGACCAGGGCCCCATCCGGATGACCGACCTGGCCGCGCACGAACGGGTGCGGACCCCGACCACGACCGTGGCGATCCGCCGGCTGGAGAAAGTCGGGCTGGTGAAGCGCTCGCGCGACCCGTCCGACCTGCGGGCGGTGCTGGTCGACATCACCCCGCGCGGACGGGCGGTGCACGCCGAGTCGCTGGCCAACCGGCACGCGGCCCTGGCCGCGATGCTCGGTCAGCTCCCGGCGTCCGACCTGGACACCCTGACCAAGGCGCTGGCGCCGCTGCAGCGCCTGGCCTGCGGCGAGTCGGGACCCGCGGGAGAGCCGGCGGCGCGCAAGCAGGCGTGAAAGTCGCTGATCCGCAAGGGATCTGGCGGCTTCCGTAAGCTTCCGTAGACTCGAGGCATGCCCACCGCACTCATCACCGGGGCGAGCGGCGGTATCGGTTCCGCCATCGCCGCCGCGCTGTCGGCGACGCACACCCTGCTGCTGGCGGGGCGGCCCTCCGACCGGCTCGACGGCGTCGCGCGGCGGCTCGGTGCCACCACCTTCCCGCTGGACCTGACCGACCCCGGCGACATCGAGGCCAGCTGCGAAATCGTCGACGAACTCGACGTGTTGGTGCACAACGCCGGGGCGTTCATCCCCGGTCACGTCGCCGACTCGAACGTCGACGAGTGGCGTGCTACGTTCGCCGTGAATGTCTTTGGGGCGGTGGAGCTTACGTTGGCGTTGTTGCCGGCGCTGCGGCAGGCCCGCGGTCAGGTGGTGTTCATCAACTCCGGTTCGGGGCGCAAGGTTTCACCGGGCATGGCGTCGTACTCGGCGAGCAAGTTCGCGGTGCGGGCCTTCGCGGACTCGCTGCGCGACGACGAACCGGACCTGCGCGTGACGACGATCTACCCCGGCCGGACCGACACCGCCATGCAACGCGAACTCGTCGCGTTCGAAGGCGGCCAGTACGACGCCGCGAACTTCCTGCGGCCGGAAACCGTGGCCGACGCCGTCGCCTACGTGGTGGCCACGCCGCGCGACGGTCACGTGCACGAGGTGGTGCTTCGGCCCGGTCGGCGCTCGCCGGCCGCTACACGACCAGGTTGACCAGCCGGCCGGGCACCACGATTACCTTGCGCGGGGTGGCTCCGGCCAGGAAGGCCTGGACCTTTTCGTCGGCCATGGCCGCGGATTTCAGCGCGTCGTCGTCGGCGTCGGCGGCCACCACCACCCGGCCACGGACCTTGCCGTTCACCTGCACCGGGTATTCCACGGAGTCCTCGACGAGGTAGGCCGGATCCGCCTGCGGGAAGGGGCCGTGCGCCAGCGGGGTGGTATGGCCCAGCCGCGACCACAGCTCCTCGGCCATGTGCGGGGCCAGCGGCGCCAGCATGAGCACCAGCGGCTCCACAGCCGCGCGGGGCACCGCGTCGCGGTGCGCCTTGGTGAGGTGGTTGGTGTACTCGATCAGCTTGGCCGTCGCGGTGTTGTTGCGCAGCGCCGCGTAGTCTTCGGCGACCCCGGCGATGGTGCGGTGCAACGCCCGCAGGGTGTCGGCGTCCAACGTGTCGGCGGTGTCGCGTATCCGGGTTTGGCCCGTCTCCTCGTCGATCACCAGCCGCCACACCCGCTGCAGGAAGCGGTGCGCGCCGACGACGTCCTTGGTGGCCCACGGCCGGGACGCCTCCAGCGGGCCCATCGACATCTCGTACACGCGCAGCGTGTCCGCGCCGTACTCGTCGCAGATCTCGTCCGGTGGTATCGAATTCTTCAGGCTCTTACCGATTTTCCCGAATTCCTGGAACACCTCGGTCTCGCCGTCGGGACCCGGGTAGAGGAAGGCGCCGCCACGTTCGACCACCTGCTCCGCCGGCACGTAGGACCCGCGCGCATCGGTGTAGGCGAACGCCTGGATGTAGCCCTGGTTGACCAGCCGGCGGTAGGGCTCGCGGGAGCTGACGTGACCCAGGTCGTAGAGCACCTTGTGCCAAAACCTGCAGTACAGCAGGTGCAGCACGGCGTGTTCGGCGCCCCCGACATACAGGTCGACCCCGCCCGGATCGTCCGGGCCGTGCTCGGCCGGGCGTGGGCCCATCCAATAGGCCTCGTTTTCCTTGGCGCAGAACCGCTCTGAGTTGTGTGGGTCGGTGTAGCGCAGCTCGTACCAGGAGCTGGCGGCCCATTGCGGCATCACGTTGGTGTCGCGGGTGTAGGGCTTCAGGCCGTCGCCGAGGTCCAGCTCAACGTGCACCCAGTCGGTCGCCTTGGCCAGCGGCGGCGACGGTTCGCTGTCGGCGTCGTCGGGGTCGAACAACACCGGCGAATAGTCCGGCACGTCGGGCAGCTCGACGGGCAGCGCGGCCTCGTCGAGGGCGTGCGCGCGCCCGTCACTGTCGTAGACGATCGGGAACGGCTCACCCCAGTACCGCTGCCGCGCGAAAAGCCAGTCGCGCAGCTTGAACTCGATGCGCGCGCGGCCCCGGCCGTCGGCCTGCAGGCGGCCGGTGATCGTTTCCTTGGCCTCCGCCACGTCCAGGCCGTCGAGGTAGCCGGAGTTGACCAGCACGCCGTCGCCCGTGTGCGCGGCCTGCGAAATGTCGCCGCCGGCAATGACTTCCACGATCGGCAGGCCGAACGCGTGAGCGAAGTCCCAGTCGCGCTGGTCGTGGCCGGGGACCGCCATGATCGCGCCGGTGCCGTAGCCGGCCAGCACGTAGTCGGCGACGAAGATCGGCACCGGTTTTCCGTTGGCCGGGTTGGTGGCGTAGCTGCCCAGGAACACCCCGGTCTTCTCTTTGCTCTCCTGGCGCTCCAGGTCCGACTTCGCGGCGATCGCGCGGCGGTAGGCGGCGACGGCCTCGGCCGGAGTGTTCGCGCCGTACGTCCACCGCGGGTCCGTGCCGTCGGGCCACTCGGCGGCGACCAGGTCGTCGACCAGGTCGTGCTCGGGGGCCAGCACCAGGTAGGTGGCGCCGAACAGGGTGTCGGGCCGGGTGGTGAACACCTCGATGTCGACACTCGTGCCGTGGCTCGTGCTTGCCGAGAACAGCGCCTGCGCACCCGTGGAGCGACCAATCCAGTTGCGCTGCATGGTCTTCACCTGATCCGGCCAGTCCAGCACGTCGAGGTCGTCGAGCAGCCGGTCGGCATAGGCGGTGATGCGCATCATCCACTGCCGCAACCGTTTCCGGAACACCGGGAAGTTGCCGCGGTCGCTGCGCCCGTCGGAGGTGACCTCCTCGTTGGCCAGCACCGTGCCCAGGCCCGGGCACCAGTTCACCATCGAGTCGGCGCGGTAGACCAGTCGGTGGCCGTCGATCACGTCGGCCCGCTCCCCCGCCGACAGCGTGGCCCAGTCGCGGCCGTCGTCGAGACGGCGCGCGCCGGAGTCGAACTCGGCGACCAGCTCGGCGATCGGACGCGCCCTGTCGGCGGCGGGGTTGAACCAGGCGTTGTAGATCTGCAGGAAGATCCACTGTGTCCACTTGTAGAACTCGACGTCGGTGGTGGAAAAGCTGCGCCGGCTGTCGTGGCCCAGGCCCAGGCGGCCCAGCTGGCGCCGGAAGTTGACGATGTTGGCCTCGGTCCTGGTTCGCGGGTGCGTGCCGGTTTGCACGGCGTATTGTTCGGCGGGCAGGCCGAAGGAGTCAAACCCCAACGCGTGCAGGACATTACGTCCGGTCATCCGGAAGTACCGGGCGTACACGTCGGTGGCGATGTAGCCCAGCGGGTGGCCGACGTGCAGTCCGTCGCCGGAGGGGTAGGGGAACATGTCCTGCACGAACAACTTGTCGGCGGGCAACGGGGCGCCGTCGGCCGGGGCCAGGTCACCGACCGGGTTGGCCACGTTGAACGTCCCCAGCCTCGCCCAGTTCTCCTGCCACGCGCTCTCGATGCGGCCCGCCAGCGCCGCGGTGTAGCGATAGGGCGGCGCATCGGCGTCGGACTGGGGGGCGCCGGAGCTGCTCCCAGCCGCGGCGGTCGGGGATCGGGTCACCCGAACAGGGTATAAGGGCCGCCCCGAGGGGCCCGCCGGCCACAGGTTGGTCTCGGTTGCGTTGCACACCGATCAGAGCTTCATCCCAGGTCGGTTTCGAGCCTGTCCGGGCCTTTGACCTCTGGTTACAGTCAGCCTCTAAGACGGGCGCGCAGGCCCGTGGCAGTGGGAAGGATCGAGCAGATGATTCGGATCGCCCGTACGTTGCGGGTCTTCGCAGGGGGTCTGGCTGCCGGCGCGATCGGTGTCACGGCGTTCGCGGGCGCCACCGCAGCGGCCGATCCCGCGCTTCCCGCACCGGCTCCCGCCCCCGCCGTCCCCGCCACGGCGCCGCAGAACGTCGTTGCGGCCCCCGGCCAGCTCCCCACCAACAGGGCGCTGGCCACTCCCCCGGCCGCCAACCCGTTTGTGGCGCCGAATCCCGCGCCCGCCCCCGCCCCGGCCGCCCCCGCCGCGCCCGCCCCCGCCGCCGTGGCGCCCGCCGCGCCCGCGCCGGCCGCCGTCGCGCCCGCGGTTTCGGGCACGGTGCGCGACTACCTGCAGTCCAAGGGCGTCAAACTCGAGGCGCAGAAGCCCCAGGGATTCAAGGCGCTCGACATCACGCTGCCGGTGCCGCCGCGCTGGACCCAGGTGCCCGATCCCAACGTTCCCGACGCGTTCGCGGTGATCGCCGACCGGCGCGGAAGCAGCATTTACACGTCGAACGCGCAGGTCGTGGTGTACAAGCTGGTCGGTAACTTCGATCCGAAGGAAGCCATCACCCACGGCTTCGTCGACAGCCAGCAGCTGCCCGCCTGGCAGACCACCAACGCCGCGATGGCGGACTTCGGCGGCTTCCCTTCGTCGGTCATCGAGGGCACCTACCGCGACGGCGACATGATGCTCAACACCTCGCACCGCCACGTCATCGCGACGTCCGGGCACGACAAGTACCTGGTGTCTCTGGCGGTGACCACCGACCGTTCGGTGGCGGTCGCGGATGCGCCGGCCACTGATGCGATCGTCAACGGCTTCCGGGTGACCGCCCCCGGCACCGCCGCCCCGGCGCCCGCCCCCACCCCGGCGCCCGGCGCGTCGCCGGTCGGCCTACCGGCGCAGACGGCGCCGGTTGCCCCGGTCGCTCCCGTCGCGGTGCCCGCGCCCACGGCCCCGGCCGCCCCCGTCGCCGTGCCCGCGCAGACCGTCCCCGCCGCGCCCGTCGGGCTCCCCGCGCAGCCGGTCCCCGCCGCCCCCGTCGGGCTCCCCGCGCAGCCGGTCGCGCCCACCCAGGTTGCCCCCCGGCCGGTGCCCAACCTGTTGACGATGGTGCCGGGACTGCCGCCGCTGCCGAACTTCGCGTTCCTGCAGGGACGCTGACCAGCCGAGACCAGCGCGCTGGAGCCGCACGCGCGCACCAATAAGCGGCCTCGTATTGTGAGGCCATGCTGATCGCGGGCGTGGTGTGCATGTGTGCGGCGGTGGCCTCCGCCGGGTTCGGGACCTGGTCGCTCTCCCAAAGCCAGGCTGTCGACACCACCGCGCTGGCGCTGCGGGCCATGGCGCCGACCCAGCTGGCGGCCGCGGTGATGCTGGCCGCCGGCGGGGTGGTGGCCCTGGCCGCCTCCCCCGGCACCGCCCTGGTCGTGCTGATCGTCTGCGTCGCCGGCGCCCTGGGGACGTTGGCCACCGGGTCGTGGCAAAGCGCACGCTTCGCGATCCGCCAGGAAGCGGCGGCGCCCGCCTGCGCCGGCAGCTGCGCGGTCTGCACGCAGTCCTGCCACTAGTCAAAGCCCAGGCTGCACAGGCGATCCCGGTGCGAGCCGTGGGGGAGGGGCTTAATTTCGGCTGATGTCGATGGGGTGGGTCGCAAGCAACGAAAGCGGCAACGGCTGGCGGCGCAGCACCTGCCCCCACAGATCGGACCTCGGCCCGACGAGAACATCGGATGGCAACGCGGACAAGACAATCCAGTCGTCGCGTTCGATCTCGCCTTCGAGCTGGCCGATGGTCCAACCCGAGTATCCGGCGAAGATCCGCACCCCCTCGACCAGCGGGGCGATCAGGTCGGGCTCGGCGTCCAGATCGACCATCACGATCCGGCCGTCCACGTGCCGAAGGCCCGGCACGCCTTGGGGATCGGCGCCGACCCGCAGCGCCGCCAGGCACAGGGCCGCGTCGCGCTTGACCGGCCCGCCGATGAACATGGTCTTGGGTTTGGCCGACACCTTGGCCCACTGCGGCAACACGTTGTACACCGCGGTCTCGCTGGCCCGGTTGAGCACGACACCTAAAGTGCCGCCGTCGTTGTGCTCCACGATGTAGATGACGCTGCGCCGAAACGTCGGTTCGAGAAGATCGGTGTTGGCAAGCAGTAAAGTTCCCGCGCGCACCCGCTGCGCGGCGGGTGCGACATAGTCCTCTGGATCTTCGGGTGGCGGCACCACACCATCATCGCACCTTCGCCTCGTCGGCCGGGTCAATCGAGCGTGGGCCGCAAAGATTTGTACTGTTGGTGCAGCGGCGCCGACCGCGGCGATCGTGCCCACCCCAATCGTGGAAGTCGGTCCTGTGATTCCAACCCGGATGAACTCGCGTGCACCGGCCCACCTGTGGCGGTCGGTGCGCGCGCTGCCGGATTTTTGGCGACTGCTGCAGGTGCGCATGGCGAGTCAGTTCGGTGACGGCCTTTTCCAGGCGGGGCTTGCGGGTGCGCTGCTGTTCAACCCGGATCGCGCCGCCGACCCGCTCGCCATCGCGCGCGCGTTCGCGGTGCTGTTCTTGCCCTACTCGCTGCTGGGACCCTTCGCCGGCGCGTTGATGGACCGCTGGGATCGACGGCTGGTGCTCGTCGGCGCCAACGTCGGCCGCCTGATTCTCATCGCCGGCATCGGCACCATCCTGGCGCTGCGGGCCGGGGACATATTGCTGCTGGTCGCGGCGCTGTTCGCCAACGGCCTGGCCCGGTTTGTCGCGTCGGGCCTGTCGGCGGCCCTGCCGCACGTCGTGCCGCGCGAGCAGGTGGTGACGATGAACTCGGTGGCCACCGCGTGCGGTGCCGCCGCGGCCTTCGTCGGTGCCAATTTCATGCTGGTGCCGCGCATCCTGCTGGGCGCCGGCGACGAGGGCGCCTCCGCGATCATCTTCCTGACGGCGATACCGGTGGGGCTCGCGTTGTTGCTGTCGCTGCGGTTCGGCCCGCGGGTACTGGGCCCGGACGACACCAAGCGCGCCATCCACGGGTCGGCCGCCTACGCGGTGATCACCGGGTGGTTGCACGGCGCGCGCACGGTGGCCCAGCGCCCGACCGTCGCCGCCACCCTGTCCGGGTTGGCCGCGCACCGGATGGTCGTCGGGATCAACTCGCTGGTGATGCTGGTGCTGGTGCACCACCTGCCCGCGTCCGCCGGGGGAGGACTCGGTATCGCGTTGGTGTTTTTCGCCGTTTCGGGTCTCGGCGCCTTTTTGTCCAACGTGCTGACGCCGTCGGCCGTGCGCCGCTGGGGCCGCTACGCCACGGCGAACGGCGCGTTGGTGGCGGCCGCGATCGTCCAGGTCCCCGGCGCGGGGCTGCGCCTTCCGGTCATGGTCGTGTGCGGCTTCCTGCTCGGGGTGGCCGGCCAGATGGTCAAGCTTTGCGCCGACTCGGCGATGCAGATGGATGTCGACGACGCGCTGCGCGGACACGTGTTCGCCGTCCAGGACGCGCTGTTCTGGGTCGCGTTCATCGTGTCGATCACGGTGGCGGCCACAATGATTCCCGACGACGGCCGCGCGCCGGTCTTCGTGCTGTTCGGGTCGGTGCTCTACCTGATCGGGCTGGCGGTCCACGCCATTCTCGGCCGCCGCGGCCAGCCGGCGGGCGATCGCTAAGGTGCAGATGTGATCTCCCCGACGGCCGCCGAGCCGATGGTCGCCGACCTGCGCGCCGAAAGCGACGGCCTCGACGCGTTGGTGGCGCCGCTTCCCGCTCAGCGCTGGTCGGCCGCGACGCCCGCACCCGGCTGGACCATCGCCCACCAGATCGGGCACCTGCTGTGGACCGACCGGGTGGCGCTCACCGCGGTCACTGACGAGGCGGGGTTCGCCGAGGCGCTGAAGGCCGCCCAGGCCGACCCGACCGGATTCGTCGACGCCGGCGCCGAGGCGCTGGCGGCCGTGGCGCCGGCCGACCTGCTCGCCGACTGGCGGGCCACCCGCGCGCGCTTGCACGACGCCCTGCTGGGCGTGCCCGCCGGCCGCAAGCTGCCGTGGTTCGGGCCACCGATGAGTGCGGCGTCGATGGCGACGGCCCGGCTGATGGAGACCTGGGCCCATGGACTCGATGTCGCCGACGCCCTCGGCGTCACACGTCCCGCCACCGCGCGGTTGCGGTCGATCGCGCACATCGGCGTGCGGACCCGCGATTACGCCTTCGTCGTCAACGATTTGACCCCGCCGGCCGAGCCGTTCCTGGTCGAGTTGCGCGGACCGGGCGGCGAAACCTGGTCGTGGGGACCGCCGGACGCCGCGCAGCGCGTCACGGGCTCCGCCGAGGACTTCTGCTTTTTGGTCACGCAGCGCCGCCCGCTGGGTGCTCTGGACATCACGGCGCATGGCCCCGACGCCGAGCGGTGGTTGGGGATTGCGCAGGCTTTCGCGGGGCCGCCCGGCCCCGGGCGATGAGCGCCACCGGCGCGAAGAGAGCCGGGGCCATCAGACCGCGCCCCGGGCGATGAACGCCATCGGCGCGAAGAGAGCCGGGGCCATCAGACCGCGCCCCGGGCGATGAACGCCTACCCGGTGTCCGTGGGCGCGTTGAGTTTCTGGAACCAGGCGAGGTGATAGTTCGCCGACACCGCGTCCCCGGTCACGGCGCCCTCGGTGGCGGCCAGCAACAGGCAGTTGAGAAACAGCGCGGGGTCGATGTTCGGGTACTGGATCAGCAGCTGATAGCGGGCGGTGTCGAGATGCACTCGCAGCAAATCGATTTCCTCTTCCGCGACGCCGGTTTCGGCGGCCGCGGCCCTGGCCAACGTGTGCACCATGCGCGGCAAGCCGTCCCGCCAGTGCGTGGCCTGGCTCAACTCCCATCCCAGGTCGTCGACCGCGGGCAGCTCACGTGCCTGCTTCGATGCCGTCGTCTCGGCGAAGTCGTCCAGCCGCCCCAAAGCGTCCCCGGGGGCGTAGGTGACGGTTCGGCTCGCTTCGCCCAGCAGGACGGAAACCTTGCCGGTGCGCCGCTCGGGTTCCAACAGCCGCACGCCCTCCGGAACCGCGATGTCCGGCGGCACCCAACCGTGGGCGAAGTCGGTGACCAGCACGGTGGTGCCGTCGGGGCGGTCGCCGATGGCCCAATTCAGGCGTGGCTCTTGGTGGACCACGAACGCGAGGAGCCGCCGCAACCGCTCGGCATCGGATTCGACCGCGACCGGGGGTTTCGGGGCCGCGGGAGCTGCCGGGGTTTCCGAAGATTCCGGGGCTGCCGGGGCTTGGGGGACATCCTGGCCAGCGGCTCGATGCCGCCCCTCGAACGCGTCGGGCGGTGCCTCTTCGACGGCCTCCTCGGCCGTGGCCTCAACGTCGGCCGGTGCGCCCTGCTCCGGCGCTTCGTCGCGGCCGGTCGCCGCATCGGCGGGCGCGTCGGCGTCGGTGATGGCGGGGATGATCTGGGTCTTCTCGAGATCGGCGCCGTTCGGGCCCTCGGTTTCGACGCGGGGCCGGGCCTTCACCTCGTGCAGTTGCCGCACCGTCGAGTCGACACGCCGCTGCGCGCGCGCCCGGGCCTCCTCGATGACCCTGGCTTCCTCCGCCGTCCGGACCGAATCGGGCATTTCGGACAGCCGGATCGTCCTGAGCTCGTCGTTGGCGGCTCTGGTGATTCGCCCCAACGATGTCTTCAGATACTCTGCGAGAGCGGCGGTTTCGGGCGTCGTCGTGGACAACTCGGCCGGCCACAGCCCACCCGTCACCCAGGGGCTGCAGTCGACGGGAGAGCTGAAGGCAGGAATCGTCAGTGATTCCCGGGCAGCTCTCCGGAGGCGCTGTCGCGCCGTTATCCGGCCGAAGATCGCCACTGGCTAAGCCTACCGGGATCCATCGGGTCGTCTATTCAATCGGTGAATTGTGCAGCTGCGACGGCCTGGGTAGCGTGGGGACATGGCTGATTCTGCGCTGCAGCAGCAACTCGACGAGGTGCGCGCCCTGCTGGCCCGCGCGCGAGAGTTGTTCGGCCCCAACCCCATCGAACCACCCACGGACATCGCGCCAAATCCCGACAGCGCCAAGACGTGGTTGCTGTAGGTAGCGCGCTCAGCGTGCCCTGTCCCGTCGGCGCAGCTTGTGCGCCAGCAGCTTTTCGATCGCGGCGTCAAGATCGTGCGGGCTGGGCACCTCCGCCGATGGGGTATGCCCGGCGGCCACGATCTCGTTGCGCACTTCCAATAACGCCTTGAGGCAGGACACGTCGGCGGTCAACAGGATGCCTTGCGCCAGCGCCTCGGCGTCGGTTTCCATCGCCTCTTCGCTCAGCGCGACGCTGTGCATGTAGCCGCCGCGGCAGGAGCGGACCAGGATGTGCCCGCTCGGGTGGACGGTGTCGAAAGCGGGATTGGCGTCCGTCATCGACCGCCGTCAACGATGCCGCCGAAATCTCGTGCCGCGCCGTGCTCGTGCTGTTCCCACATCGCCGCCGACACCGTCAGGTTTTCGGCCATGTCGGCGTGGTCGGCGGCTTGCTGCTCGTAGCACCGACGGCGCAGCTCGAGCAGTTCGCGTCCGGCGTCGCGCAGTTCACCGAAGACGGGCCCGAGGGAGTCGAGGCTTTCCTGAATCGCCGCATGCGACGACGGAACGGTGCGCAGGTAGTCGGAGGTCTCCTGGTGATGCGCGGCGGCTTCGCGCAATTGCGCCGGCACCACACGGATCGGATCTGCCATCTGCGTTCTCCTCCTCACGCGCCGCCGGGGGTTCCGGCGGGATCACTGCGGATCGCTGTTGTCAGGCGGTCGACGTGCCCGCCGGCCCGGTGGGTGTCGGTGTGTGCGGCTTGGCCGGCGGGGTCGCGGGCGCGGTCGCCGCCGGCGGATGCTCCCAGCCTAGAAAGCCCGGGCCGGTCACGGTGGCGATGCGTTGAATCTGGCCGTCGAGAAGGGCCTTTTCATGGCCGAGGGCAAGCGCGTGGCGGTCGGTGAACAGCCCGATATCGCCGGGCCCGACCTGTGTCGGATCGACGGGGTTGGCGACCGCGGTCCCCGGGGCGGGGACGGTGATGCCCTGCTGATGGAACGCGTCCGCGATCGCCGCGCCGCCGACGGCGGCTTTGATCACCGCCGCCAGCTGGGGGCTGGGGGCCATCACCGTGTCGCCGTCGGGCAGGGTCACCGCCGTCGGCACCGTTGCCGGACCCGGCGGCGGTTCCTCGGGCGCGTCCGCCGAAACGTCCTCTTCGCGGGCCTCGGCGTCGTCTTGGTCGTCGCCCGGGTCCGGGTGGTGGGCTCCCGGCAATCCGTCGTCGGCGGCGTCGCGAAGCGCCGAACGCCCGGCCTCGGCCAGGTCGGGAAGCGGCAGCCCGCCCGGTCCGCCCAGCCCCGGCATCGACGCGCCGCCAAAGCTGGGAATGGACGGCATTGCCGGCGGAGCCGGGGCGGTGGCGCCGCCGGCGGGGGCGGGGGCTGTAGCGTCCGCGGCTGCGGGCGGGCTCGGATCGTCGGCGAACATCGGGTCGAGTAGCGGGTCGGAATCGGGATCGTCGACCGGCGGCTGGCCCGCGTCGTCGGCCGGTTCGGCGACGACAGCAGGGTGGCCGTCGGGCGCGTTCTTCGACGCGTCGTACAGCGACGTCCACGCCGTCATCAGGGCCGACTTCGACGTGTCGTCGAGGCTGGCGTTCAGCACGACCGCGCGAATGTCCTTGAGCTTGCCGATGAGGAATCTCTGGAAATCGCGCGCGCCCGACGGGGTGTCGAGATCGGATCGGGTCAGGACCGCGGTTTCGATCTCTCGCTGCAGCTTGCTCAGCGCTTCTTGGCCCTCGACGGCCTTGAGGTGCGCGTTCAGGATCGCCGTGATCACCTGCATGTCGAGTTGCGAGCTCGCCGAGTTCTGGTGTGCCAGAGCCGCTTCGGCGTCGGCCATGGCTTCGGCGGCGTCGCCCTCAGGCTGTCCCGGTGGCGGTCCGCCGGGCGCGCCCGCACCGAAGACGTCGGGGTGTTGTTGACGGATCTTGCGCACGATGGCGTCGAGACGCTCGGGGGGTGTGACGGGGGTGATCGCCGCAGCGACCTCGTCCGCCGCCAGACCCGTCTGCCACGCGTTCGGATCGCCGGTGCGGTCCCGGACGCGCGTGATCGCGGCGATCAGCTCGTCATGCGTCGACATCGGTGTCGCGGCCCCTCCATGCCGGGCGACAGTACGCAGGCACGCTCGTGGCGACAACTCACCCCGGCGAGCCTGTGAGCGGACGAGCGGGCTAGCTCGCAGGGCCGGCGTACTGTGCCCGCAGGCCATCCAGCACAACCTTTTTCGCGCGACCGAGTTCGCGGGCATCGGACACCACCGTGGCAATCTCGCGTTGTTTGTCCACCAGAAATCGTTGCAATTCGCGCGCGCCCACGGGGGTGTCGACGGCTAGGGCCGCGCGCTGAGCGGCGACGCGGTCGATCTCCTCGGCGATGGCGTCGAGGCGCCGGATGCTCTCCCGAGTCGCAGCGTGCGCGCTGGCAAGCACCTCGGCCAGCACGCGGTCGGCGTCGGCGACGGTGCCGTGTTGGCCGGCCAGCGCCGATTGCCGCGCCTGGATGGCGTCCACCGAAGGTCCGGCATGTTCCGACATCGGTTCAACCTTTTCGTCGTGCCCGGATTGCCGAGCGGTCGTTGCTTGTCACAACGGCCGCCGGATCGCGATGTTGTTGCCCAGTCGGCTGATTCGCACCGACGCGCCCGAATACGGCGCCTCGACGACCAGGTTGTTGCCGATGGCCATCTGGACGTGCCCGGCGTGGGGGAATACGAGGTCGCCGGGCCGGATCTGCGAACGGGGCACCGGGATCCCGTCGTTGATCTGCTGATAGGTGGTGCGGCCCAAGTGGATACCCGCCTGCGCGTAGGACCACTGGACCAACCCGGAGCAGTCGAACTGGTTGGGCCCGGTGGCCCCCCACACGTAGGGCCGTCCCAGGCGCGACAAGGCGGCCCGCACCGCGGCCCCGGCGCGGCCATTCGGGGCCAGCGGGCGGCGGGCACGGTGGTGGCTCGTCCGGTAGCGCAGCGCCCGCAGGGCGGCGGAGTGCCGTCGCGCCTGCAGGCGTGCCGACAGCACGTGTGCGCGTTGCGCGCGCAGCCGGCCCGCGCGGCGGCGCAGCGCCTCCCGCTGGGCCAGCGGGGTGACCGGGGGGACCGCGGCGTCGGCGCGGGCCTCGTCGACGACGGACTTGGTGCGCTCGCCGGCCTCGGCCCGATCCCGGTGTGCGGCGGCGATGACGCGGGCGGCCTCGGCATCCGTGCCGGCGGCCGACAGCATCCGGTCGCGGGCCGCGTTGGCAACCAGCCGGTAATCGCCATGCGCCACAGCGTTATTCAGTTCGGCGGTTCGCCGCAGCAGTTCGTCGTGATGCGCCGTGCGGGCATCCAGCGTCGGCTGCCCGGTGCCGCCGGCGAACAAGCGGTGCGCTCGGCTCAACACGTCGACTTCGGTGTCGCTCACTGTGTCCCCTCGTCGCCGTTCTGGTCGGGGCTGTCCGCGATCATGGCGGTCGTGGATTCCAGGGCCTCGGCGAAGGCGCGAACGCGGGGGAGCGCCCCGGGCGGGATGGCGCCCCGGTTGCGGATGTCCCACATGTCGTCGGTGCTGACACCGACGAGGGCCGCGATGACGGCCTCCGGCAGCGGCGATTGCATGCAGGCGCGGTCGAAGCGGGCGCTCAGGCTGGTGGGCATCCGCTCCAGCAGGGCGGTGCGCGTCGCCTCGAGCGCCTGTAGGTGCTCCATCAGCCGGCCCGTCGAGTCGGCACCGGCGTTGACAGCCACGCGCCAGGAGCTGGCGGCCAGCATCTCGGCCTTCACGCATTGAGCGATCACAGACAGAATATACGTCTCATATTCGTTTGATGTCGTCGCAGGCAGTCGATCGATGACGGATTTGAGGGCGTCGAGCTGCGCCTCGGCGTAGCCTTCCAGCACTTCGGTGTCGCTGTGGCGGTCGACGAGCACCGTGCCGGCCGGCCTCGCGGACCCCGCCTCGACCGGTTGCGCGGCCATCAGCCGGGCCAGCTCGGCGTCCGGATCGGCGGCGACCAGCAGCCGCGAATAGGTGCCCGGCGGCAGACCGAGCCCGTTTTCGACCTTCTGAACTGTGCTTTTGTGCGGCTTGCGGGCGCCACGCTCCAGAAAGCTCAGGCCCATGATGCTGATGCCGGTCGCGGCGGCGAGGTCGGCCAGCGACCAATCGCGTGACTCGCGCAGCGCGCGGATGGCCGCGCCGGCCGATTCACGGCTCACCGCAGGCTCCGGCCATAGGCCGGATATTACACACGCCGGTCCTCGACCCAGGAGATATACGTTTTTGTCACGTTTCTCTCGCGCTGCCTCGCTATATGCGTATACGCTTTGTTCTACGTTTCACCGCGGACAAGGAGACCGACATGGGACACCCCTGCGCAGCCAACCCGGAACTGTGGTTCGGCTATCCCGACGACGACGGTGGTGACGGCGCGGCGAAGGCGCGCGCGTACGAGCGGTCCGCCACCGAGGCGCGGATCCAATGCCTGCGCCGCTGCCCGCTGGCACAACAGCGTAGATGCGCCCAGCACGCCATCGCGCACCACGAGGAGTACGGCGTCTGGGCGGGCGTCAAGCTGCCCGGCGGGCAGTACCGCAAGCGCGAACAGCTCGCCCGGGCCCACGAGGTCCTGCGCCGCATCGCCGCCGGCGAGATCAATTCGCGGCAGCTGCCCGAGAACGCGAGCCTGCTGGAGCGCCACGAGCACGAGGCGGCTCCCGTCGCCGCCGTGGTGCTGCACCTGCCGATCGCGCAAGTGGGGCCGCGCTCGGCCGCCTGACCTCCGCTCCAGACAGTTTGCTGCCCCGGCCAACGGGGTAGACGGGCTTGGCACGACCGAGTCCGTCGACCCGAAGGCGCTCCCATGACGTTCGACCTGACACCGACGGCAGCACAACACGATCTGGCCCGGCGCACCCACGAGTTCGCCGAAGAGGTGATCCGGCCGGTGGCGCTCCACTACGACCAGCGCCAGGAGTTCCCGTGGCCGGTGCTCGAGGAGGCCGCGCAGCGCGGCTTCTACAGCCCGCTGTTCTACCGGGACCTCATCGGCGACCCCACCGGCATCTCCCTACCGATGTTCATGGAGGAGCTGTTTTGGGGCTGCGCCGGAATCGGTTTGGCGATCGTCATGCCGGCGCTGGCCCTCTCGGCGATCGGCCAGGCCGCCTCCCCCGAGCAGATGCTGCAGTGGGCCCCCGAATGCTTCGGCACGCCAGGCGATATCAAGCTCGCCGCCCTGGCGATTTCCGAGCCCGAGGGCGGCAGCGACGTGCGGAATCTGCGCACCCGCGCGCGCCGCGACGGTGACGACTGGATCATCGACGGCCACAAGATGTGGATCGGCAACGGCGGCATCGCCAACGTGCACGTGGTCAACGCCGTGGTCGACGAGGAGCTCGGCCACCGCGGCCAGGCGCTGTTCGTGGTCCCCGGCGGGACGCCCGGGCTGAAACTGGTGCGAAAGCTCGACAAGCTGGGTTGCCGCGCGTCCCACACCGCCGAACTGCTGTTCGAGGGCGTGCGCGTCCCGGGCGCCAATCTGCTTGGCGGAGAAGAGAAACTCGAACACAAGCTCGCCAAGGCCCGCGAGGTGGTGGCCGGTGCGAAGCGGTCGGGCTCGGCCACCTTGGGCACCTTCGAACAGACCCGCCCGATGGTGGCCGCCCAGGCGATCGGGATCGCGCGCGCCGCACTGGAATACGCGACGTGGTATGCGACCGAACGCGAGGCGTTCGGCGGCCCGATCATCGACAACCAGGGCATCGCGTTCCCCCTGGCGGAGCTGGCCACCCAGATCGACGCCGCCCGGCTGCTGACCTGGCGCGCCTCATGGATGGCCGCTAACAACGTGCCCTTCGAACGCGGCGAGGGCTCGATGTCGAAACTCGCCGCCAGCGAGGTCGCGGTGAAGGCCACCGAACGCGCCATCCAGACCATGGGCGGCTGGGGCTACATCACCGACCACCCGGTGGAGAAGTGGTATCGGGATGCCAAGCTGTACACCATCTTCGAGGGCACCAGCGAGATTCAGCGGATGGTCATCTCCAACGCGCTGGGCGCCGCCGTGGGCACACCGCCGCTGCACGTGGTGATCGAGCCGACCGGGGGACCGTTGAACCGGCTTTTCGGCCGCGGCACCCCGCTGCGCTCCCGCGTCGCCGACACCGCGCTGTCGATGCAGGACCGCGTCCCCGAACCGGTCATGAAACTGGCCATGAAGGTGCTCCGGCCGCCGGGCAGGTGAGCGGGTCGGACGATGAGCAACCTCGAAGCGGCCCCGGCCGAAGTCGCCTGCAGCGCTTCACGGGTTGCGGGCACCGAGCTGTTGCATCCGCGGGAAGTTCCGTTGGGCGGCCCCCGGGGGATCCGGGTGCGGCGCACGCTTCCACAACGCCAACGCTCGCTGGTGGGTGCGTGGTGTTTCATCGACCATTACGGTCCCGTGCGCGCCCGCATGGACGTGCCGCCCCATCCCCACACCGGATTGCAAACCGCCAGTTGGTTGTTCAGCGGGGGAGTGGAGCACCGCGACAGCGCCAGCGTCCACGCCGTGGTCCGGCCGGGCGAGCTGAACCTCATGACGGCGGGCGCCGGCATCTGCCACTCCGAGGTGTCGGTGGGATCGAACGACGTCCTGCATGGGGTTCAGCTGTGGGTCGCGTTACCGGATGCCGACCGCCACACCGGCCGCGACTTCGCCCACCACGCGCCCGTGCCGACACCGCTTCCGGGCGCCACAGCGCGCGTGTTTCTCGGCGAGCTGGGCGGCAGCCGTTCGCCGGTGCACACATTCACGCCGCTGCTCGGCGCGCAGATCGACGTGGAACCCAACGCCGCGCTGGACATCGACGTCGACCCCGCCTTCGAGCACGGTGTGCTCTGCGACGCCGGGCCCGTCGCGGTGGGCGAGACTAGCCTGGCGGTCGGTGACCTCGGCTACCAAGGTCCGAGCCACTCGGCGTTGCACTTGCGCAACCTCGGTGACGGTCCGGCGCGGGTGCTGCTACTGGGCGGGACCCCGTTCGGCGAAGAACTGGTGATGTGGTGGAACTTCGTCGGGCGAAGTCATGACGACATCGTCGGCTACCGCAGACTGTGGGAGGACGCCGACGACCGCTTCGGTGCGGTCACGGGCTACCGCGGCCGGGTCGCCCGACTGCCGGCCCCGCCGCTGCCGACCACCCGGCTGCGGCCTCGATAGAACCAAGAAGGAGAGCGGAAATGACAACCGACAAGACCGGAGCAGAAGCCGTCGTCACCAAGGAGGAGGGTCGGTACACCATTGCCGTCGAGGGCAAGACCGTCGGCCTCGCCGACTTCGCCGACCGCGACAACCAGCGGGTCTTCCACCACACCGAGATCGACCCGGCCTACGGCGGACGCGGCCTGGCGACCATCCTCGTCGAGGAGGCGCTCAACGGAGCTCGCGACGATGGCAAGCGCGTCGTTCCCGTGTGCTCGATGGTGGTCACCGTGCTCAAGAAGCACCCCGAGTTCGACGACATCACCGATCCGGTGACGCCCGAGATTTCGCGCTGGCTGCGGTCATGATGGGAGAGAGTTCGAGCCTGAGCTAGGGCCGACGACCGAGCAGCGCGTTTCTACTCTTTCTCGGGCGCACCAAAGTACTTGACCGCAAGCGATTTCGCGAGGTTGAGGAGTTCCTGACATGAGCGGTCTGCTTCCTCGTCGCTAAAGAGGTGTTCAACCCGTGCTAAATTATTGCGGACCCATGTTACGGTTTCCTCTGGGGATGCAGAGTTCATCTCATCGTAGCCATCTAGATACTGTCGAATAAGTGGTACCCGAAACCAGTTATCGGCGACGCCCGCCAATTCAGTTGGGGCGATAACAAAACGGACCTGGCCACGGTCGTTAGAGAGATCCCAACTGATAACCGGCCCGGCCAAGCGCAGCGAGGCGTTGATCGATGGGTTCCCAGAAGTCGTCGAATCGGTAATTCGATACTTCGGGTCCAAGTACAGAAAATCGAAGTAACGTAAGAAGAATTCGAGCAATGTCTGCATTACTTATCGCGCTCCCTCGGCTGGCGGCAGCAGGGTATTGTCTCCTGCTAACCGATATCCGTGCATTTCTAAATATCGAAGTTCCGCACCCGCGTATGAATCTGGGTCCACCCGGTAAACCGGCACCGATAGAGTAATCTTGTCGCGGTTCATGATAGCCACGTCGAGCAGATGCTGATTGGCGGCGAGCCGCTCAATCGGTGTAGACGAGTTCCAAGCTTCCCCGATATCGAAGTAGCTTGCGCCGCGCTGTTGAGCAAGCTCGATGTACGAGGGGCCGCCGTCTGGGTTTTTATAGGGTCCAAGGACGGTTTCGCCGCTTCCGGTGAGATGCTGCTCGGACAGCGCGCGTAAGTCGGGCGTGAGGTAGCTGAGCGGGTCGTCAAGGTGGAATTCCGGATGGGCTGGATCAATCACAGCGGGCACCGGGCTATCGCGGACCACCGGTACGTGAGGCCCGGCCGGTGGATGCTCAGCCGGTACGTCGCCGTGCGCAACCGGCGGCGCGTGCTCGACCGGCGGCGGCTCAAGGGGATGGGTTCCGGGCACAGGGTCACCGCCGATGCCGGGTTCGCCACGGGGCGGCAGCGTCGCTTTGGCGATTTCCTCGCGTAACTCGGCTCCGCTGAGCCCCCGTGCCAAAACATTTTCGGATGTCAAGCCCTCCAACGCTTGCCGGCTGAAGAGCGTCTTCAAGCCTTCGCCATGCCGCCTCACCGCCGGCCTTCAGTTCAGGACCACCGACCGCCAGGGTGATCGCGCTCCACAGCGGTTCGGGGGTCGCTTGCACTTGGCCGGGATCCGGTGTCCGCATGCCGGTCAACTTGCCGCCGTTGAAGGTGTAGGACGTGCCGGTGGCCTGGTCGAAGAACTCGCCCGTGCCGTTTTTGAGTTGGCCGACAACTTGGACGGGTTGGCCGTTGACGTTGTAGGTGAACATGAAATGGCCGTCGGGGGTGATGCTCACCGACGCGGGGTCGATGCCGTTGTAGTCGGGAATCTTGCCCAGGTCGTCGAGCGCATGCGCGAGATCGGCTTTGAGCTTGGGCAGTCTGGCGCTGGCGGCGTCGCCTTCGGGTGAGCCCGGGCCGTGGACATAGAGGTCGGCCATCGCCTTGTCGAGCGCCTGTTGCGCGGCGCGCACCTTGGCCATTTGGTCCACCACGGCCTGATTGGTGACTTGGCGGATGTCTGCCATCGCATCCTGTTGAGCCGCAGACGGTGCGGGCACGCCGTCGCTGTCGATGCCGTGCAGGGCAACGCCGTCGTAGCCCTCGGCGTGGAGGTTGTTAAGCGCTTTCTGAAGTCCGTCGGAGTAGCCGTTGCGAATCGACAGCAGATCGGCCAGGGCGGCCTTGGTGTCCCGCAGCGCGTCGCCCTCGCACGTGTCGATAAAGGCATGCAGCGCTTGCCTGTCGGCCGCGCTGAAGCTTTTATCGTTCAACATCGCGGCGGCCTCGGCGACCAGGTCCGAGATGGTCTTCAACTGAGAATCTAGGGTTGCGATCCGTGCGGCCGCCGCTTTTCGCGCGTCGGCCAGCGCTGCGGCGATGTTCTCCAGGTCCGCACCGATCCTGGGAAGCTGCAACGACTGCGCCCCCAGGGATTTCGTCACCCGCTGCACTTCGTCGGAGTCGTTGATCGGGTGTCCGCCGTCCTCGTGGTTCCACGCGGCCTCGAAGCGGGCACGGGCTTGTTGGAACGCGCTGTCGGCCTCCGCGGTGCATCGGCCCGCGCGATGAAAGGCCTCGGCCAGGTTGGCGATCTGCGACGGGCTACCCGACTGAAGGCTTGCGTTGATAGCCCAGGGATCGCCGCCGGCCGCGGCGATCAGAGCGTGCACATCGATATAGGGGAGTCCCATGAGACCGTCCCCGGCTACGCAGGCCCGAGCATGGTCGTTACGGTACTAATTCAGGCGCATCGGTCAATTCATCGCGATCGCCTACCGGCCGGTCCGCTCCCGGTGCTTGCACCCCGGCCAGCAGCAGGGCCGGCGTTTGCCTTCCTCCAGCTCCTCCTGGGTTCGCCGGATGCGGCGCTGTCGGGTCACCTCTTGCTTGGCGTCTTCGACCCAGCAGATGAATTCGTTGCGCGCCAACGGCGTTATGTCCTGCCATGCGGCCAGCGCGGTGGAGTTCGCGGTCAACGCCTCGCGCAGGTCTGACGGCAACTTATGCACCACTCCGCCAGGGACTCGGTTGCTGCTCACCGGGCTAGGGTAAGGCGATCGAGCCTCGGGAGGCAGCATTGAGCGACGACGAAGTGCGGATGATCGTCTTGTCGACCGACGACCTGGACGAGTCGATCCGGTTCTACAGCGAGACCCTCGGAATGCCGCTGAAGTTCCGCGACGGGGCCCACTTCGCCGCCCTCGACGGCGGCGCGGTCACCCTCGCGCTGGCGACCGCGGTCGACCACCCGATACCCGGGCAGGTCGTCGTCGGGATTAGGACCGCCGACGTCGACGCCTCGGCGAAGGCGATCGAAGCCAGTGGCGGCGGCATCGTCAAGGGCCCCTACGACGACGCCCACGAGCGACGCGCCGTCGTCTACGACAACAAGGGCAACGGGCTGGTCTTCTACAGCCCCCTCACCCGCTGAAACGCTGGGACTAGAACATCGTCGGGAAGCGTTGTGGCCGCAACCATGTCGCTGCGCCGCGGGACGCCGCGGTTAGGTCGGCACGACTACGCTGACTCAGCGATCGCGACCAATCGGTGGGCGACCTTGCCCACCGTGTCCAGCTCGCCGGTGGCTACGGCGATCACCAGATCGAACTTCTCATCCTCCGGCGCCGAAATGGTGTAGCCGTTGTAGCCGTAGAACAGGCGCATGGCGACCCAGCCGAGCCGCTTGTTGCCGTCGATGAGCGCATGGTTTTTGACCAACGATTCCAATAGCGCCGCGGCCTTCTCGTGGATCGTCGGATAGGCGTCCTGTCCAAACACCGAGGCACGCGGTCTAGCGAGAGCAGATTCGAGCAGCCCGAAGTCGCGAACCTGTGGTGGGCGCCCAAGATAGGCGTCAGCGGAGGCCAGCAGGTCATCGAGGTCGAGATACTCGGTGCTCACGCGTCAGCGAGCCGCCGCAGCAGTCCGGCATCCTCCTCAACGATCTGAGCCAGCAGAGCGGCACGGCGCGTCTCGCGGTTTTCGAGGTACTGATCGACGGCCTTAAGAGCAACAGCCTGCATCGACAAGCCCTCACGCGCAGCAGCGTCGCGAAGCCGTGCGGTCTGATCTTCGGTCAGACGCAATGTCATCGCCATATGACGATGGTATCAAGTGATACCGGACGATACCGTGCTACATCGGCACGCCGGCATGCCCGCGAACGGATGGGCTTCGACATGTTTGCCCGAAAGATGTTGCAGCGCAACCGAAGCGTCCCTCGCCGACAAAATGCGTCGTTTGTAGAGCATTGCCGACGGGATGTGGGCGCAGTCCGTCATCGACGTCGCGAAAACACTCCCTGACCTGCGCTTACTAGTGGGCGAAGGGGGACTTGAACCCCCACGTCCCGAAGGACACTGGCACCTGAAGCCAGCGCGTCTGCCATTCCGCCACTCGCCCGGAAAAACAACCGATGGACCATACCACTCTAATGGCCCTGCGCCCCAATCGAGTCGGCGGGCTTGCGCGGCCGTCGCCGGCCCCGTGAACTGCGCCGACGCGATTCTCAGAATTTCCACGGTGCCGCAGCGTCGCCGTGTCCCGATACCATGCTGGGGTGAGAGAACACGCGGGCGGTTCGTTTGCCTCGCGCCCGCGGCAGACCACGACAGCTGCGGGCCAGCGCTGAAAGATGAGTAGCCAAAAGGGGCTCGTTCAGCGCATCGAGCGCAGACTCGAGGCGACCGTGGACAACGCATTCGCCAGGGTGTTCGGCGGATCGATCGTCCCGCAAGAGGTTGAAACGCTTTTGCGGCGGGAAGCCGACGATGGCGTCCGCACGCTTCAGGGAAATCGGCTTTTGGCCCCTAACGAATACATCATTACCCTCGGTATGCACGACTTTGCGAAGGTGGGAGCCGATACGGATCTCACGCCCAGCGGCTTCGCCAGGTACGTGGCCGACTATATCTATGAACAGGGGTGGCAAACGTATGGTGATGTGGTCGTCCGGTTCGAGCAGTCGTCGAGCTTGCATACCGGTCAGTACCGTGCCCGCGGTGCTGTCAACCCCGATGTCGAACCCCGCCCGACCGTCAACCATGCCCTCCGGCCACAATCAAATGATGCGTTCGGCGCAGAACGAGGAGTAGCACCAATGACTGACAATTCGAGCTACCACGGGGGTCAGGGGCAGGGCCGGCCCGGCGACGAGTACTACGACGACCGCTACGGGCGCCCCCAGGACGATCAGCGCGGCGCGGATCCGCAGGGCGGACCGGATCCCCGAGGCGGCTATCCGCCCGAGCAGGGCGGCTACCCGCCGCAGGGCGGCTACCCGCCACCCCGTCATCCCGAGCAGGGCGGCTACCCCGAACAAGGCGGCTACCAAGACCAGGGCGGCTACCAAGACCAGGGCGGCTACCAAGCCCAGGGCGGCGGCTACCAAGACCAGGGCGGCTACCAAGGCCAGCGGGGCGGCTACCCCGAGCAGGGCGGCTACCCGGACCAGCGGGGGTACCAGCAGCACGGCTACCCGGAGCAGGGCCGCGGCTACCCCGACCAGCAGCAGGGCGGCTACCCCGACCAGCAGCAGGGTGGTGGCTATCCGCCGTCCTACGAGCAGCGTCCTGGCGGCTACGGCGGCCAGGGCTATGGGCCTGGCGGCCCCGGAGACCAGGGGTACCGCCAGGGCGGCGGCTACGGTCCGCCCGGCGGCGGCCAGCCCGGCGCCACCCAGCAGGCCTACGGCGGATACGGGGAATACGGCCGCGGCCCGGCTCGTCAGGACGAGGGTGCCTACGCGCCCCCGCAGGGCGCGCCCGAGCAGCAGCGGCCGGCATACCCCGACCAGGGCGGCGGGTACGACCAGGGCTACCAGCAGGGCGGGGGATACGGCCAGCAGGAGTACGGCCAGGGCGACTACACCCAGTACGCCGAAAGCGTCCCCGGCGGCGGGTACGCCCCGCAGGGCGGGGGATACGGCGAAACCGCCCACCGCGAGTACGACTACGGCCAGTCCCCCGAGTACGGCCAGCCCGCCGACTACGGTTCGGGCGACTACGGCCAGCAGGCCGGGGGCTACGGCGGTTACGGTCAGGGCGGCTACGGGGCCGCCGGAACTACCGTGACGCTGCAGCTCGACGACGGCAGCGGCCGGACCTACCAGTTGCGCGACGGCTCGAACATCATCGGACGCGGGCAGGACGCCCAATTCCGGTTGCCCGACACCGGCGTCTCGCGGCGTCACCTGGAGATCCGCTGGGACGGACAGGTCGCGCTGCTGTCCGACCTGAATTCCACCAATGGCACCACCGTCAATAACTCACCGGTACAGGAGTGGCAGTTGGCCGACGGCGACGTGATCCGCTTGGGCCACTCGGAGATCATCGTTCGCATTCACTAGACGCAGCGGGCTCAAAGCTGCCGTGCTTCGCCCCGCGTCGACGACCGTCCAAGTATCGTGACGTTGCTGATGTGCTCGGTGTCACCGGCGCGACGAGGGGCGCGGCGCCAGGACGGAAAGGACGCCAGATGCAGGGACTGGTACTGCAGCTGACGCGTGCCGGGTTTTTGATGTTGTTGTGGGTGTTCATCTGGTCGGTGTTGCGGATCTTGCGCACCGACATCTATGCCCCCACCGGGGCGGTCATGGTGCGCCGCGGGCTGGCCTTGCGCGGCACTCTGTTGCCGTCGCGCCAGCGTCGCCATGCCGCGCGCTATCTCGTGGTGACCGAAGGGGCGCTGACAGGTGCGCGCATCACGCTCAGCGGGCAGCCCGTGTTGATCGGACGCGCTGACGACTCGACCCTGGTGCTCACCGACGACTACGCCTCGACACGGCACGCGCGGCTGTCCCAGCGCGGCTCGGAATGGTATGTCGAGGATCTAGGATCGACCAACGGCACTTACCTTGACAGGGCGAAGGTGACGACTGCGGTAAGGGTTCCCCTTGGCACGCCGGTTCGTATCGGCAAAACGTCGATTGAGTTGCGCCCGTGAGCCTTGTCCTGCGCTATGCCGCCCGAAGCGATCGCGGCCTGGTACGCACCAACAACGAAGACTCCGTGTACGCCGGGGCGCGACTGCTGGCCCTGGCCGACGGCATGGGCGGCCACGCCGCCGGCGAGGTGGCGTCCCAGTTGGTGATCGCCGCGCTGGCCCACCTCGACGACGACGAACCCGGCGGCGACCTGCTCGCCAAGCTCGACTCGGCGGTGCGCGCCGGCAACGCAGCCATCGCCGCGCAGGTCGAGATGGAGCCCGACCTCGAGGGCATGGGCACCACGCTGACCGCAATCCTGTTCGACGGCAACCGGATTGGGTTGGTGCACATCGGCGACTCCCGCGGCTACATGCTGCGCGACGGCGAACTGTCCCAGATCACCAAAGACGACACGTTCGTCCAAACCCTGGTCGACGAGGGACGGATCACCCGCGAGGAGGCGCACAGCCACCCGCAGCGGTCGCTGATCATGCGCGCGTTGACGGGCCACGAGGTCGAGCCCACCCTGACCATGCGCGAAGCGCGCGCCGGCGACCGCTACCTGCTGTGCTCCGACGGGTTGTCCGACCCGGTCAGCGACGAGACCATCCTCGAGGCGCTGCAGATCCCCGACGTGGCCGAGAGCGCTTACCGGCTCATCGAATTGGCGCTGCGCGGCGGCGGTCCCGACAACGTCACCGTCGTGGTAGCCGACGTCGTCGACTACGACTACGGCCAGACGCAGCCGATCCTGGCCGGTGCGGTGTCCGGTGAGGACGACCAGCTGACTCTGCCCAACACCTCCGCCGGCCGCGCTTCGGCGATCCGGCCCCGCGACGAGGTGGCCAAACGCGTTCCGCCGCAAGAGGAACCGCCCAAACGCACCCGCTGGCCGCGACGGCGGATGGCGATCGTCGGCACGCTGGTGGTGCTGCTGGTGCTCGCGGGCCTGGGCATCGGCCGGGCGATCATCCGGAGCAACTACTACGTCGCCGAATACAACGGCATGGTGTCGATCCTGCGCGGGATTCAAGGGTCACTGCTGGGCATGTCCCTGCACGAGCCGTACCTGATCGGCTGCCTGAACGCCCGCAACGAGCTGTCCCTGATCGGCTCCAGCCAGACCGGCGGCCATCTCGACTGCCACCTGATGCAACTGCAGGACCTGCGCCCGCCCGAACGCGCCCAGGTCCAGGCCGGGCTTCCGGCCGGAACCCTGGACAACGCCATCGCGCAGTTGCGCGAGTTGTCGGCCAATTCCCTTCTGCCACCGTGCCCGCCGCCACGTGCCACCTCTCCGCCCGCCCCGCCGACGACCCCGGCGCCCCCGACAACTACTACCCCTTCCAGCGGCACCACCGCACCCAGCAGCACCACCCCAGCAGCGCCCGCGACGACGTCGCCCACCCCCACCCAGACGCTGACTGCACTCCCGCCACCCCCACCTAAGCCGGGCATCGACTGCCGGGCGGTGGCATGACCACACAAGTCCAGCCGCCGGTGGCGGTTACTCCGCCGCTGCCCACTCGGCGCAATGCCGAACTGTTGTTGTTGGGCTTCGCCGCGCTGATCACCGTCGCCGCATTGCTCATCGTCCAGGCCAACCAGGACCGTGATCTGCGCTGGAACCTGGTCACCTACGGGCTCATCTTCACGGCCATGTTCGGCAGCGCACACTTGGCCGTCCGGCGCTTCGCGCCCTACACCGACCCGCTGCTGCTGCCAATTGTGGCCCTGCTCAACGGACTTGGCCTGGTGATGATCCACCGGCTCGACCTCGTCAACAACGAGCTGGGCGGCCGTCGTCACCCCAGCGCGACCCAGCAGCTGCTGTGGACCGTGGTCGGGGTGGCCGCCTTCGCGTTGGTGGTCACCTTTTTGAAGGACCACCGCCAACTCGCGCGCTACGGCTACATCTGCGGCATCGCGGGTCTGATTTTTTTGGCGATTCCCGCGCTGCTGCCCGCGTCGCTGTCCGAGCAGAACGGCGCCAAGATCTGGATTCGGTTGCCGGGCTTCTCAATTCAGCCGGCCGAGTTCTCCAAGATCCTGCTGCTGATCTTTTTCTCGGCGGTACTGATCGCCAAACGCAGGCTGTTCACCAGCGTCGGCAAGCACGTCATGGGCATGACGCTGCCCCGTCCCCGAGACCTCGCGCCGCTGCTGGCCGCGTGGGTGATTTCGGTGGGCGTGATGGTGTTCGAAAAGGACCTCGGCACATCGCTGTTGCTCTACGCGTCGTTCCTGGTGGTGGTCTATCTGGCCACCCAGCGCTTCAGCTGGGTCGTCATCGGGCTGGTGCTGTTCGCCGCGGCGAGCGCCGCCGCGTATTTCCTGTTCGACCACGTCCGGGTGCGGGTGCAGATGTGGTGGGACCCGTTCTCCGATCCCGACGGCAACGGTTATCAGCTGGTGCAGTCGATGTTCAGCTTCGCGACCGGCGGCATCTTCGGCACCGGCCTGGGCAACGGCCAGCCCGACACCGTGCCGGCGGCGTCGACCGACTTCATCATCGCCGCGTTCGGGGAAGAGCTGGGCCTGGTGGGGTTGGCCGCGCTGCTGATGCTGTACACGATCGTCATCGTCCGGGGCCTGCGCACGGCGATCGCGACCCGCGAAAGCTTCGGCAAGCTGCTGGCCGCGGGCCTGGCGTCGACGCTGGCCATCCAGTTGTTCATCGTCGTCGGCGGCGTGACGCGCGTGATCCCGCTGACCGGGCTGACCACCCCGTGGATGTCCTACGGCGGGTCGTCGCTGCTGGCCAACTACATCCTGCTGGCCATCCTCGCGCGGATCTCGCACAGCGCCCGGCGGCCCCTGCGCACCCGGGCGCGCAACACGTCGCCGATCGCGGCGGCCGGCACCGAGGTGATTGAGCGGGTATGAACGCCTCTCTCCGCCGGATCTCGGTGACCGTGATGGCGTTGGTGGTGCTGCTGTTGCTCAACGCGACGATGACCCAGGTCTTCGCCGCCGAGGGGCTGCGGGCCGACCCGCGCAACCAGCGGGTCCTGCTCGACGAGTACTCGCGCCAGCGCGGCCAGATCATCGCCGGCGGTCAGCTGCTGGCCTACTCGGTGGCCACCGACAGCCGGTTCAGGTTCCTGCGCGTCTATCCCAACCCCGCGGTGTACGCCCCGGTCACCGGCTTCTACTCGCTGCGCTACTCGAGCACGGGCCTCGAGCGCACCGAGGACCCACTGCTGAACGGGTCCGACGAGCGGCTGTTCGGGCGCCGGCTCGCCGACTTTTTCACCGGCCGCGACCCGCGCGGCGGCAACGTCGACACCACGCTGGTTCCCAGGGTTCAGCAGGCGGCGTGGGATGCGATGCAGCAGGGCTGCGGCGGCCCGCCGTGCAAGGGCGCCGTGGTCGCGCTGGAGCCGTCCACCGGCAAGATTCTGGCCATGGTGTCGTCGCCGTCCTACGACCCCAACCTGCTGGCGTCGCATGATCCCGAGGTGCAGGCGCGAGCGTGGCAGGAACTGCGCGACGACCCCAACAATCCGCTGACCAACCGGGCCATCTCCGAGACCTATCCACCCGGTTCGACGTTCAAGGTGATCACCACGGCGGCGGCGCTGCAGGCCGGCGCGACCGAAACCGAGCAGCTGACCGCGGCCGCCACCATCCCGCTGCCGAACAGCACCGCCACCCTGGAGAACTACGGCGGCGCGCCGTGCGGCAACGAGCCCACGGTGTCGCTCAGCCAGGCGTTCGCCCAATCGTGTAACACGGCGTTCGTTCAGCTGGGGCTGCTGACCGGGGCCGACGCACTGCGCAGCATGGCGCGCTCGTTCGGTCTGGACAGCACGCCCAGCGTCATACCGCTGCAGGTCGCCGAGTCCACCGTCGGGGTCATCCCGGACGCCGCCGCGCTGGGGATGTCGAGCATCGGCCAAAAGGACGTGGCGCTGACCCCGCTGGAAAACGCCGAGATCGCCGCGACCATCGCGAACGCCGGGGTGACGATGCAGCCCTACCTGATCGAGAGCCTCAAGGGGCCCGACCTGTCCAACATCAGCACCACGGCGCCCTACCAACAGCGCCGCGCGGTGTCGCCGCAGGTCGCCGCTAAGCTAACAGAGCTGATGGTCGGCGCCGAGAAGGTCGCACAGCAGAAAGGGGCGATTCCCGGCGTGCAGATTGCATCCAAGACGGGTACCGCAGAGCATGGCACCGACCCACGCCATACTCCGCCGCACGCCTGGTACATCGCGTTCGCGCCGGCGCAAACGCCGAAGGTTGCCGTGGCGGTGCTGGTGGAGAACGGCGCCAACGAGCTGTCCGCGACCGGCGGCGCGCTCGCCGCGCCGATCGGGCGGGCGGTGATCGAGGCCGCGCTACAGGGAGGACCATGAGCCCGCGAGTTGGGGTGACGCTGTCAGGCCGGTACCGCCTGCAGCGCCTGATCGCCACCGGTGGCATGGGCCAGGTCTGGGAGGCCGTGGACAGCCGGCTGGGCCGGCGCGTCGCGGTCAAGGTGCTCAAGCAGGAGTTCTCCCAGGATCCCGAGTTCATCGAACGGTTCCGCGCCGAGGCGCGCACGACCGCGATGCTCAACCACCCGGGGATCGCCGCCGTCCACGACTACGGCGAAAGCCAGCTCGACGGCGAGGGGCGCACCGCCTACCTGGTGATGGAGCTGGTCAACGGCGAACCGCTGAACTCGGTGCTCAAGCGCACCGGGCGGCTGTCGCTGCGGCACGCGCTGGACATGCTCGAGCAGACCGGCCGCGCCCTTCAGGTCGCGCACGCCGCCGGCCTGGTCCACCGCGACGTCAAACCCGGCAACATCCTGATCACCCCGACCGGCCAGGTGAAGATCACCGACTTCGGCATCGCCAAGGCCGTCGACGCGGCGCCGGTGACGCAGACCGGGATGGTGATGGGCACCGCCCAATACATCGCCCCCGAACAGGCGCTGGGCCACGACGCGACCCCGGCCAGTGACGTCTATTCGCTGGGAGTCGTTGGCTACGAAGTGGTTTCGGGCAAGCGGCCGTTCACCGGCGACGGCGCGTTGACGGTGGCGATGAAACACATCAAGGAGCCCCCGCCGCCGTTGCCCGCCGAGTTGCCGCCCAACGTGCGGGAACTCATCGAGATCACCCTCGTCAAGAACCCTCAGATGCGCTACCGCAGCGGGGGGCCGTTCGCCGACGCCGTCGCCGCGGTGCGGGCCGGGCGCCGACCGCCGCGGCCGAGCCAGTCGCCGCCCCCCGGCCGCGCCTCGCCGGCGGCCATCCCGTCGAGTCCGCATGCCCGGGCGACCGCCGTCGGGCCGGCCCGCAGCCCGGCCGTCCGCCGATCCGGGCCGTCCACCGGGCGTTCGCGTCCGCCGGCCCGGCGCACGTTCTCGTCGGGCCAGCGTGCGCTGCTGTGGGCCGCGGGGGTGCTGGGGGCGCTGGCGATCTTGATCGCGGTCATCATCGTCATCAATTCCCGCGGGGACAACCAGCAGCAGCCGCCGATGGTCACCGACACCGGACCCCCGCCGGCGACCGCGCCGGGACCGGCGAGCAAGACCCCGGGCGGGGCCGGGCCGCGCCTGCGCCTGGATTGGACGGATCGCGGCGGCATAGGTAATGCTGGACTTCAGAGCAGGCCGCATGGACACGGCTGGGCCGCCCCCCTCGGGCCCGGCGCATCGCCGGCCCGCGATGAGACACCGCGATGACAACCCCGCAGCACCTGTCCGACCGCTATGAGCTCGGCGAGATCCTCGGTTTCGGGGGCATGTCCGAAGTTCATCTGGCCCGCGACGTCCGTTTGCACCGCGACGTCGCGGTGAAGGTGCTGCGCGCCGACCTGGCCCGCGATCCCAGCTTTTATCTGCGCTTCCGGCGCGAGGCCCAAAACGCCGCGGCGCTCAACCACCCGTCGATCGTCGCGGTGTACGACACCGGCGAGGCGGAGACGCCGACCGGGCCGCTGCCCTACATCGTCATGGAGTACGTCGACGGCGTCACCCTGCGCGACATCGTGCACACCGACGGCCCGCTCCCGCCCCGGCGGGCCATCGAGATCATCGCCGACGCCTGCCAGGCGCTGAACTTCAGCCACCAAAACGGCATCATCCACCGCGACGTCAAGCCGGCCAACATCATGATCAGCACCACCAACGCGGTCAAGGTGATGGACTTTGGCATAGCCCGCGCGATCGCCGACAGCGGCAACAGCGTCACGCAGACTGCGGCGGTGATCGGGACCGCCCAGTACCTGTCCCCCGAACAGGCCCGGGGCGATTCCGTCGACGCCCGGTCCGATGTCTACTCGTTGGGCTGTGTCCTCTACGAAATCCTCACCGGCGAACCGCCTTTCACCGGTGACTCGCCCGTCGCGGTCGCCTACCAGCACGTCCGCGAGGATCCGGTGCCGCCGTCGAAGCGGCACGAGGGCATCTCCGCCGACCTGGACGCCGTCGTCCTCAAGGCGCTGGCCAAGAACCCGGACAACCGCTATCAGACCGCAGCCGAAATGCGGGCCGACCTGGTGCGGGTGCACAACGGCGAGGCGCCCGAGGCGCCCAAGGTGCTCACCGACGCCGAGCGCAGCTCGTACCTGTCGTCCAACGCGCCCAGCCACGGGCCGCGCACCGACCCGCTGCCCCGGCAGAATTTCGACGACGCCGACAGCGATCGGCCCGGCGGGTCCATCGGCCGCTGGGTTGTGGCGGTCGCGGTGCTGGCGGTGCTGACGATCGTGGTCGTGATCGCCTTCAACACCTTCGGCGGCAGCACCCGCGATGTCCAGGTGCCCGACATGCGCGGCCAGGTGTCCGCCGACGCGATCGCCACCCTGCAAAATCACGGGTTCAAGACGCGCACGCTGCAGAAGCCGGACTCGACGGTGCCCCCGGACCACGTCATCAGCACCGATCCGGGAGCCAACGCGTCGGTGAGCGCCGGCGACGAGATCACGATCAACGTCTCCACCGGTCCGGAACAGCGGGAGGTGCCCGACGTCTCCTCGCTCAGCTACACCGACGCGGTCAACAAGCTCAAGGCTGCGGGCTTCAGCAAGTTCAAGACGGCGAACTCGCCGTCGGCCCCGGAGTTGCTGGGCAAGGTGATCGGGACCAACCCGCCGGCCAACCAGACGTCGGCCATCACGAACGTGATCACCGTCATCGTCGGCTCCGGGCCGGAGACCAAACAGGTTCCCGACGTCGCCGGTCAGACCGTCGACGTCGCACAAAAGAACCTGACCGTCTACGGGTTCACGAAATTCAGCCAGACACAGGTCGACAGCTCCAGGCCGGCCGGCGAGGTGATCGGCACCAATCCGCCCAAGGGGCAGACGGTTCCGGTGGACTCGGTGATCGAGATCCAGGTGTCCAAGGGCAACCAGTTCACGATGCCCGACCTGTCGGGCATGTTCTGGACGGACGCCGAGCCGCGGCTACGCGCGCTGGGCTGGACCGGCGTTCTGGACAAGGGCGCCGACGTCGACGCCGGCGGCTCCCAGTCCCACCGGGTGGTCTATCAGAACCCGCCGGCCGGTGCCGGCTGCAACCGCGACGGCATCATCACGCTGAGGTTCGGCCAGTAGCCGTCGCGTCCTCCGGGAAATGCGGTCGGACCGCGGCGCGGACCTCGTTCTCCAGGCGGCGCACCAGGGTGTCGTCGCGCGTCCAGCCGCAGTGGGCGAGCCAGTTGGCCAGCATCCGGTGCCCGCCCTCGGTCAGGATCGACTCCGGATGGAACTGCACGCCGTGGATCGGCAACTCGGTGTGCCGCACGCCCATGATCACGCCGCTGCGGGTGCGCGCCGTGACCTCCAGCGCCGCCGGCAGCGACTCCGGCAGGATCGTCAGCGAGTGGTAGCGCGTCGCGGTGAACGGGTCCGGAAGCCCCTGCAGCACACCGGTATTGGTGTGGAAGACACTGCTGGTCTTGCCGTGCAGCAACTCGGGTGCGCGGTCCACCGTGGCGCCGAACGCCACGCCGATGGCCTGGTGCCCCAAGCAGACCCCGAGCAGCGGGGTGCGCTGCTCGGCGCAGGCACGCACCAGCCCGATCGACGCGCCCGCGCGCTCCGGGGTGCCCGGCCCCGGGCTGAGCAGGACGCCGTCGAACTGCGCGGCGACGGCGGCATGGTCGTCGGGTGAACCGGACAGGCGGGTGTCGTCGTTGCGCCAGACGTCGGCCTCGACGCCGAGCTGCCCGAGGTACTGCACGAGGTTGAACACGAAGCTGTCGTAGTTGTCGACAACCAGGATCCGCATCGTGTCAGGGTACCGGCCCCGCCCGGGCACCGATGCGCCGCTCAGTACCCCACCGGGCCCGCGGGCTGCGCGAAATGCGTCCGGGCGGGTTCGGAATGGCCGACGACCTGCACGTCGGGTTTGACCTCTTCGTGATAGCCCAGGCCGAACCGCACCACGTACTGCTTGTAGAGGACGACCAGGGGAGCGGCGGCCAGCGCGGCCTGCATGGCCGCCGCGTCGCCGATCGCGGTGATCGTGTAGGGCGGGCTGTAGGTACGCCCGTTGAGCAGCAGCGTGTTGCCCACGCAGCGCGGCACCGAGGTCGCGATGATCCGCTGGTCCTGCATCTGGATCGCCTCGGCGCCCGCGCTCCACAGCGCGTTGAGGACGGCCTGGATGTCCTGCTGGTGCACCACCAGATCGTCGGGCGACGCGTCGCGGGGGAAGCGGCCGTTGGCGTCGCGCTGCGCGTCCTGGAGGGTGACCACCAGGCCCGGGCCGTGGACCGGGCCCATGCCCGCCTCGGCTGACAACTCGGCGGAGCGTCGCAGCATCGCCGCCAGCGCGGCGTCCGAGGACCGGCCGTGCGACGCATCGATCTTCTTGGCCAGCTCGTCGCGTTCGGCGCGGAGGCGATTGACCGACGACTGCGCCTCACGGACCAAATCGACCAGGCGCGGCGCGTCGCTGCGGCGGATCTCGGCGCCACCGGACACCCCGTGCGTGGCCGCGAGCAGCAACCCGGCCAACAAGCACACCAACGGGACACCGAAGCGCCAGGGGGAGCGGCGCGTGTCCGTCATCGAACTCTCCGTTTCCTGCTCAGCGTTGCAGGTGGGTTAGTCTCGTAGCGAGCTTTACGTGCAGCCGCCACCGTTATCGTCGCACCCCCGAGGTAATCGTGCCCAAATCCAAGGTCCGGAAGAAGAACGACTTCACCGTCAGCGCGGTCAGCCGCACGCCGGTGAAAGTGAAGGTCGGGCCGTCCAGCGTCTGGTTCGTCTGTTTGTTCGTCGGCCTCATGCTGATCGGGCTGGTCTGGTTGATGGTGTTCCAATTGGCCGCGGTCGGAAGCCAGGCGCCGGCGGCCCTGAACTGGATGGCCCAACTCGGCCCGTGGAACTACGCCATCGCGTTCGCCTTCATGATCACCGGGTTGTTGCTCACGATGCGCTGGCACTGAGCCGGGTCGCCGAGGTAATGAATTCATCTTGGGGTCCCTCTGTAACTGGCTCAGCAACGTTGCGGTCAACCAATCACACGCGTGTGATTTATCCCCACTGTTGATAGCGCTTGTGGATAACCGCATAGGCAGTGGTGGGAGGGGCTAGCCGGCCCATGCAGCAAACACATTGGGCGCCGCCCGCGGCGGGAATCGCTGGTTGCGGCGTCGCGGGCATTTTGATGGCTACCGCTAGTGTGACCGTAGTCACAGACGCGCCGGCCCGCATTTTGGGGGGCATTGCCGCGGCGGGTCTGATCTTGTTTGCGGGCATGACGTGGCGCGCGCGCCCCCGACTGGCAATTACCCCCGGTGGGCTGGTGCTGCGCGGCTGGTTCAAAACGCAGGTATTGCAGCATTCCGGCATCAAGATCATCCGGATCACCGAGTTCCGTCGCCACGGGCGCACGATGCGGCTGCTCGAGGTCGAATCGGTCGACGGTGGGCTGGTGGTCTTCTCGCGTTGGGACCTCGGGGCGGACCCTTTGACGGTGCTCGACGCGCTCACGGCCGCCGGCTACGCGGGCGGTAAGCCCCGCTGACCGGAAGTCGCTCTAGGAGATCGTGATCGACTCGATGACGACCGGCTCGGTGGGGCGGTCGTTGCCGTCGGTCGCGGTCGTCGCGATCGCGTCGACGACCTTCTGCGAGTCGGCGTCGGTCACCTCACCGAAGATCGTGTGGCGCCGGTTCAAGTGGGGCGTGTCGGCCACGGTGATGAAGAACTGCGACCCGTTGGTGCCCGGACCGGCGTTGGCCATCGCCAGCAGGTAGGGCTTGTCGAATTGCAGCTCGGGGTGGAACTCGTCGGCGAACTTGTACCCCGGACCGCCGCGACCCGTGCCGGTCGGGTCGCCGCCCTGGATCATGAAGCCCCTGATCACCCGGTGGAAGACGGCGCCGTCGTAGAACGGGCCCGACGGGCCGCCCGAGGCGTTCTGCGTCGAGTACTCCTTGGTGCCCTGCGCGAGGCCGACGAAGTTGGCGACGGTCTTAGGCGCGTGGTTTCCGAAGAGGGCAACCTTGATGTCTCCGCGGTTGGTGTGCAGCGTTGCGGTGGCGGTCTGAATGGGGCTGTTAGTCACGGGCTTAGAGTCTGCCATCACGCGCGGGCATGCCCGCACTCGGTACCGAAACACGAGCGCGCACAATGGGCCCGGGCGTGTCAGGCTGATGGGGCACCGGACGATCGGCACAGAAGGGCGGCAGAGATGAGCGCGAAGACGGAATCCCGGCTGAGCCCACGCGAACGACTGGCCCGCGGATTGACCTATTCGACGGTGGGACCGGTGGATGTCACGCGGGGGCTCGTCGGGCTGGGAGCCCACTCCGCGCAGTCGACCGCGTCGGGGCTGCGCCGCCGCTACCGGGAGGGCCGGCTCGCCCGCGAAATCGCCGCGGCCCAAGAGACACTGGCCTCGGAGCTGGCCGCCGCGCAAGAGGTGGTCTCGGGGCTGCCGCAGGCGCTGCAGGACGCGCGCCGCTCCCAGCGCCGCAGGCCGCGCCCCTGGGTGCTGGCCGGCGCCGCCGTCGCCGTCCTGGCGGGCGGAGCCGTCGCGTTCAGCATCGTCCGCCGCTCGATGCGGTCCGAGGAGCCGTCGCCCCGCCCCCCGAGCGTCGACGTGCAGTCCCGCCCCTAGCGGGCCTGGGTCACGGCCAGCCGAAGGCGTTCCCGGCGCCGGACCAGGATGCTCGGCAGCCATTCCCCGACGTCGGTCGCCTCGATCCACGACGTGCGCGCGAGCAGCATGCGCAGCACGATGTGGGCCTCCAGGCGCGCCAGTGCCGCGCCGACGCAGAAGTGGACGCCCTTGCCGAAGCTGACATGGCTTTTGGTGGCGGTGCGGTCGAGGCGGAATTCGTCCGGGGCGTCGAAGTGCGCCGGGTCGCGGTTGGCCGCCCCCCACATCAGCAGCAGGTGTGCGCCGGCCGGCACGTCGACCCCGGCGAGCGTGGTGTCGCGCCACACGTGCCGGTAGTGACCGCGGAACGGGGCCTCGAAGCGCAACGTCTCTTCGATGAAAGCGCCGAGCAATTCCGGGTTTTCGCGCAGCTGGCGTTGGATGGCGGGGCGATCGGTGAGAATCCACGCCGCGCTGCCCAGCAGCGATGCCGTCGATTCGCCGGCGGCGCTGAAGAGCGTGAGCATGATGCCCAGCGCCGGCAGCTGCTCTAGTTCCCCCGCCGCGCAGCGCGCGGCCAGGTCGGCGATGAGGCCGGATTCGGCGCCGGCGCTTGCCTTTTCGAAATGCGCCACGACGTATTGCGACAGCTCCAGCGCGGCGGCGAACGCCTCCTCGAGCCGGTCGGGGGTGACGATGCCGTCGAGCAGTGTGGTGGTGGCGTAGCCGAGCCGAATGAGTCGGTCGACGTCGTCGTTGGGCAGGCCCAGCAGCTTGGTGACCACCATCATCGGCAACCGGTTGGCCATTGCGCTCATCCACTCGATCTGGCCGTCGCGAAGGTTCTCCTCCCACAACCGGTCGGCGGTGTCGGCGGCGAATTCCTCGATGACCCGGACGCGCTTGGCCGACAAGTGGGGGAGCAGGATCTTGCGATGGATCGCGTGCGTCGGGTCGTCCGCGGTGGCCAGGGCGTGCGCGGCCTGTCCCGCCGGCGCCATGTCGAACGGCGTGACCGTGCCGTCGTCGTTGAAGAGCATGGTCGCGGTGAGATTCGACGAGAAGTCGTCGACCCGCTCGACGGCCTCTAGTACCGCGTCCCAGCCGCACACCGCGTAGAACACCGAGTCGCCGATGCGGTGCACCGGCGCCTCCGCGCGCATGCGCTCATACAGCGGATAGGGGTCCTGCAACGCGTCGGCGCCGAAGAACCGGATCGGGGACTCCAAGACCGGCATGGGTTCACCCTCGGCCGCGCTGACCTGCGGCGTCAATGGGTCGTGGCGAAGTTGAGGGGCCGTCGGCCCCGGGACCGGTAGCGGGCGCGCGCCCGGCTCCGGCCCGAGCAGCGCATTGACTTGAGAATTATCTGTCGGAAATTCTCATAATGAGAGAAGTATTTCCATCGACTACTGCGAAGGGGCGTGGGACGGATGCCGCGCGACGACTGGTTGGTGGGGCGCGATCGCCGCAGCGAAGCGACCGCGCGGATTTACACCGCGGCCGCGGACCTCATAGCTCGCCGGGGATACGAGGCGTTCACGATCGAAGCCCTGGCGGCCACTGTTCACTGCTCGCCCGCGACGATTTACCGCCACGCCGGCGGCAAGGGGGCCATTCGCGACGCCGTCGTCGCGCTCCATGCGGTGCGCATCGTGGACGCCGCACGGGAAGCCATCCGAGGTCTCGAGGGCCCGGATCGGGTGGTGACCGCCACCAACGTCGCGTTGCAGCGGCTGCGCTCCGATCCGCTGGCCTACCTCATGCGGTCGATACACGCGACGCCCGTCAACGACTGGCTCACCAACTCACCCGCGGTCACCGCCCTGGCCGCCGAAATGCTCGGGGAGGATGACCCCGACCCGCTCGCCGCGCAGTGGCTGATCCGCGTCTTTCTGGCGCTGTGGTGCTGGCCCGTCAAAGACCCGGCGGCCGAACGCGCGCTGGTGCAACGCTTCCTCGGCTCGTCGTACGCGAAAGGGTGATCGTTCGACAGGGGGATCGGACCCGGATCCCCACGGCATTCATATCTTCACGCCGACGAATACTGTTTGCGGGCCCCGATTTCAAACGCCGCACATAGCTTGCGGCCGCACGGCCGCTTTTTCAATACGAATTCTGTTGTGTTCCGTGTCGAATTCATATGGTTGTGGCTATTGGGCGGGTTTTGGTATTCGGGAAATTTGAATCAGCGTGAACGTTGACGAAAGTGCGCAGGTCAACGTGTGTTCTGTGTTGATCAGAACCGCGGGATGCGGGGTGCGCTACTTATATCGTCCGGTGGCGACAACCAAAACTTTGAAAGGGAACTCCGATGTCTTTCGTAAGCGCTTATCCGGAGAAACTCGCCGCGGCCGCCGCCAATCTTCAGTCCATCGGTGACACGTTGAACGCCGGCATCGCGGCCGCGTCCGCGCCGACGCTCGGCGTCGTTCCCGCCGCGGCGGACGAGGTGTCCGCCCTGACCGCGGCGCAGTTCGCCGTCCATGCCCAGCGGTACCAGGCGCTGGGCGCTCAGGCGGCGGTGATTCAGCAGTTGTTGGTGGCCACGCTGTCGGCGGGTGCGGCTTCGTACGCGGCGACCGAAGCCGCCAACGCGGCGTCGGCGGGCTGAGCGCGATGGACTACGGGCTGTTGCCCCCGGAGGTCAACTCCGGGCGGATGTACACCGGTCCGGGTGCGGGTTCGCTGGTCGCCGCCTCGACGGGCTGGGGCGAGCTCGCCGCCGACTTGCACTCGACCGCCGCCGGGTTCCAGTCGGTGATTTCCGCGCTGACCAGCGGCCCGTGGCTGGGTCCGGCGTCGACGTCGTTGGTGGCGGCCGCGACCCCCTACGTGGCGTGGCTGCAAAGCAGCGCAACGCATTCCGAGCTCGCCGCGACCCAGGCGGCGGCCGCGGCGGCCGCGCACGAGACGGCGTTCGCGATGACGGTGCCCCCGCCGGTCATCGCGGCCAATCGCGCGCTGTTGGCGGCGTTGCTCGCGACGAATTTCCTGGGACAAAACGCCCCCGCGATCGCGGCCACCGAGGGGGAGTATTTCGAAATGTGGGCTCAGGACGCGGCGGCGATGTACGCCTATTCGAGTTCGTCGGCGGCGGCCTCGCAGTTGACCGACTTCGAGCAGCCACCGCAGGTGGCCGATCCGTCCGGGGTGGCGCGGCAAGCCGCCGCGGTCTCGTCGGCCGTGGGCAATTCCGCCGCGGCCGATGTGCAGGGCTCGTTGCCGAATCTGAATTCGATCACCGCCGCGTTGAAGACGATGGCGGCGCCGTTCTCCAGCAAGACAATCGACGACTTCATCACGAGCAACACCTCGATCGACGACTTCATCACGTTGTACACCAAGTACATCAGCGGTTTCATGCCCACGGCCACGTCGACGGCGCAGGGCACGAACGCGATCGTCGCGCTGACGTCGTTCGTGAAGGGTCTGGCCCCGGCGGCGGCGTCGGCGGCCAAGGGGGCGGCGGCTCCGGCGGCCGCGGCGGGCGCGACCAATGTTGCGGCGAATGCCGGCGGGGCGGCGGCGGGTCTGGGGAAAGCGCTTCCGCTGGGCGCGTTGTCGGTGCCGCAGAGCTGGGCGCCGGTGAGCGCGGTGACCAATCCGGGCGTCGCGGCCCTCAACGCCACCGCGGCCCCGGCTGCGGCCGAAGGCATGGGCGCGTTGCCGATGGCTCCCTTCGGGACGATGGGCGGAAACCGTTACGGGCGAATGCTTCCGACCTACGGCTTCAAGCCCGCGGTGATGGCAAAGCCGCCAGCCGCCGGGTAGCGCGAGCGAATCAGCCGAAATCGGTGGAGAAATCGGTGGAGCCTAGGGGAATCGAACCCCTGACACCCGCCTTGCAAAGGCGGTGCTCTACCAACTGAGCTAAGGCCCCTCGTCGCGCGTCGGTGGCTGATCGGCTGGATCAGCCACCGCCACGTGCCAGACCTCGACGCCGCGCCGTGACCGCACCACCGCCGCCGCTACAGCGACCAGTGCCAGTGGCAATGCAAGTCTCACGCAGCGTCTGGACGGGCACATGGTTGTGGGCCTAGGAGGACTCGAACCTCCGACCTCTTCGTTATCAGCGAAGCGCTCTAACCGCCTGAGCTATAGGCCCATACTTCGCGTATGGCCGAGCGACGAGATTACCGCAATCGCCGCCCCACCCCCAAAAGCCCATGATCGCGCCGGCCCGCCGGCAGCCTTCCGCGAAAGTGCAATTACCGACACCTTCTCCCGGGCGATGCGTCGCCAGGCGCACTCTCGCGAATGCTCGGAGGCCGGACCTCCGCTAGTCGCGGTCGGCCAACGTGACTTCGATGCCGCCGATCAGATCGGTGGCCAGGTTGTAGACGAACGCGGCGATGGTGGCCATCGCCGTCAGCAGGACGATGTTGACCAGGCCGATCAACACGGCGCCGCCGAAGATCGTGCTGCTGGAGACCAGCTCGCCGCTGCTACCGCTGGTGTTGTTCAGCAGGTCGCCGACGTTGCTGTTCAGCTTGGCCCACACGCCCATGCCGCCGAGCACGAGGTACAGGAACGCCACCGCGATCATCCACACGAAGAACAGCGCCACCGATAACAGCAGGGACACCTTCAACGTGCTCCACGGATCGATCCGGCGGATCTGCATGCTGGCCCGGACGGGACCCCGGGTCCGCCGCGACACCTGGACGCGGTTGTCGCGGGCTTCCCGGTTTTCCGGGCCGTCGGAGGTCGCCGCCCGGCCCGAGCCCTCGGCGCCGCGATCCGGCGCGGGCTTGCGCTGCGGGGGTCGCGGCAGCGGGCCGGACAGGTCGGGCAGCTCGCTGGCGTAGGCCTCGGCGGGTGGTCCGTCCTTGGCGCGAGCGGCGGCCGCGCCGGGGGCGGCGGTGCCGGAGATGAAGCGGTTCAGGCGGGCGTCGGCGCCGGCCGGCGGGCCCGATGGCCTCGGCTCGGGGTGGGGTTCAGGCTCGCGTTGGGTCGCGTGCGACGGGCGACCGCCGCCGCGCTGTCGGGGTGGTGCACCGCCGGCGTCCTGGCTGTGACCGGCTTGCGTGGGCGCCGCGCGGTGCGCGCCGGCACGCTCGGCCACGCCGTCCCCATTAAGGCCGTCGCCCTGTTTGGGGGCGCCCGGCTCGTTCGGTGAGGTCACCCCGACTCCTTAGAACTGTTAGCGCGTCGTCGGGCCGAGTCTATTGCCTGAAGCGGGGCCCGTACCCACAGGACCGCCGCTTCGTCGGCATCGTGACCTGGCTAGCCTTCCGAATCCGCCTCGCCGTCGGCGTCCCCGACCGCCTCGTCGGCGGCTTCCTCGGCGTTGCGCGCTATGGCCAGCAGCGTGTTGTCCTCACCGAGGTTCATCAGCCGCACGCCCTTGGTTTGCCGTCCCGCTTTGCGGACTTGGCGCGCCGCCGTGCGGATCACGCCGCCCCCGGAGGTGATCGCGTACAGCTCGCTGTCGTCGTCGACGATCAGCGCGCCCACCAGCTTGCCGCGCCGGCGGTCGTATTGGACGGTCAGCACTCCCTTGCCGCCGCGGCCCTGCACCGGGTACTCCTCGATCGCGGTCCGCTTGGCGTAACCGCCGGACGTGGCGACCAGCAGGTACGTATCCTCGCGAATCACGTTGAGCGACAACAGGTAATCGTCGGCGTTGAAGCGCATGCCCTGCACACCGGAGGTGGCCCGGCCCATCGGGCGCAGCGCCTCGTCGGTGGCCGAGAAGCGGATCGACTGCCCGTTGGCCGAGACCAGCAGCAGGTCCTCCTCCGACGAGCACAGCACCGCGCCCACCAGTTCGTCGCCGTCGCGCAGGTTGATCGCCACGATCCCGCCCGAGCGGTTGGAATCGAAGTCGGTCAGCTTGGTCTTCTTCACCAGGCCGTTGCGGGTGGCCAGCACCAGGTACGGGGCGTCCTCGTAGCTGCGGATCTGGATGACCTGCGCGATGCGCTCCTCGGGCTGGAAGGCCAGCAGGTTGGCGACGTGCTGGCCGCGCGCGGTCCGCGACGCCTCCGGCAGCTCGTAGGCCTTGGCCCGATACACCCGGCCCTGCGTGGTGAAGAACAGGATCCAGTCGTGGGTGGAGGACACGAAGAAGTGCTTGACGATGTCGTCCTGTTTGAGTCCGGCGCCCTGCACGCCCTTGCCGCCGCGCTTCTGGCTGCGGTACAGGTCGGTCTTGGTGCGCTTGGCGTACCCGGTCTCGGTGATGGTGACGACGACGTCCTCGCGGGCGATCAGGTCCTCGTCGCTGACCTCCCCGTCGGCGGCCACGATGCGGGTGCGGCGGTCGTCGCCGTGCTTGTCGACGATCTCGGTGAGTTCGTCGCGCACGATGCCGCGCTGGCGCTCCGGCTTGGCCAGGATGTCTTCCAGGTCGGCGATCTCGGCCTCGATCTTGGCCAGGTCGTCGATGATGCGCTGCCGCTCCAGGGCCGCCAGGCGGCGGAGCTGCATGTCCAGGATCGCCTGGGCCTGGATCTCGTCGATGTCGAGCAGCTCGATCAGGCCGGCGCGGGCGATGTCGACGGTCTCCGAGGCCCGGATCAACGCGATCACCTCGTCCAGCGCGTCCAGCGCCTTGACCAGGCCGCGCAGGATGTGGGCCCGTTCGTTGGCCTTGCGCAGCCGGTAGGTGGTGCGCCGCACGATGACGTCGAGTTGGTGCGCGACGTAGTGGCGGATCATCTGGTCCAGCCGCAGGGTGCGCGGCACCCCGTCGACGATGGCCAGCATGTTGGCGCCGAAGCTGGTCTGCAGCTGGGTGTGCTTGTAGAGGTTGTTGAGCACCACCTTGGCCACCGCATCGCGCTTGAGTTCCACGACGATGCGCAAGCCCACCCGGTCGCTGCTCTGGTCCTCGATGTTGGCGATGCCGGTGAGCTTGCCGTCGCGGACCTGTTCGGCGATCGAGGTGATGAAGTTGTCGTGGTTGACCTGATACGGCAACTCGGTGATCACCAAAGAAGTTCGGCCCCTGGCCTCTTCGACCTCGACAACGCCGCGCATCCGGATGGAGCCGCGGCCGGTCTTGTAGGCATCGCCGATGCCCTGCGAGCCGACGATCAGCCCGGAGGTGGGGAAGTCGGGGCCCTTGACCCGTTCCATGACGGCGGCCAGCGTGGCTTCCTCGTCGGCCTCGTGGTTTTCGAGGCACCAGAACACCGCCTCGGCCAGCTCGCGCAGGTTGTGCGGCGGGATGTTGGTCGCCATGCCGACCGCGATCCCGCCCGACCCGTTGGCCAGCAGGTTGGGGAACCGGCTCGGCAGCACCGTGGGTTCCTGGACCCGGCCGTCGTAGTTGGGGATGAAATCGACTGTCTCCTCGTCGATTTCGCGCAACATCTCCATCGCCAGCGGGGTCAGCCGGGCTTCGGTGTTGTGGCTGACGAACCCGTTGGTCAGGAATGCGTGGTCGTCGGTATCGACGCGCAGGCTGTAGACCGGCAGCACACCGGCATCGGTCACCGAGGCGACGCGCGCGTAGTAGAAGCGGCCGTCGGTGAGATCGGTGGCGATGGCGGCCGCGTCCGCGTCATCCCCATGGACGCGCAAGAACTCGGCCAGTCCGGGTACCTCGTCGACCGTGGGGATTATGCACGCCGCGCGTGGCGTTTTCCGTCCATAGGCCCCACGCTCGGCGCTCATGACAGCCCAGTCGCCCGGTCGAATCTCTTCGATCAGCTTCCATAGAAGCGTCGGCACACCACCAAGATTCACCAGGCACAGCAAGGGGTGGTTGGCCGTGCCCGTCAATTCGTGCCCGTCCACGGTGCGCACCCGAAACGTCGGGTGTTCGCCCGAGTGGAACAGCCGGTCCGCCGAGACCGGCAGGCCGTGCCGGTCGAGCACCTTCAGATCAATGGCGTTGTCGCTGTTCGGGTTTGCTTCCGGGACGACATCGGCAATGCGGATCGATTGGCCCTCTGGCAGCGCCACCAACGCATCCCCTGAGACGCAATAGCGCATCGCGGCCGGCGGGTCGTTGCCCGGCGAACCGAAGTTGCCCTGGCCGTCGACGAGCGGATAGCGCAGCGACCACGGCTGGGCCATGCGCACCAACGTGTCGTAGATCGACGCGTCGCCGTGCGGGTGGTAGTTGCCCATCGTCTCGGCCACCGACCGCGCCGACTTGGCGTGGCTGCGGTCGGGGCGGAACCCGGAGTCGTACATCGCGTACAGCACGCGGCGGTGTACCGGCTTGAGGCCGTCGCGCACCTCCGGCAGCGCGCGGCCCACGATCACGCTCATCGCGTAGTCGATGTAGCTGCGCTGCATCTCCTGCTGGATGTCGACCGGTTCGATGCGGTCGCCGGCTTCGTCGCCCGGCGGCAACGTGGTGTCAGTCATCTATTTCCTAAATTCCCTTAAACGTCCAAGAAGCGAACGTCTTTGGCATTGCGGGTGATAAAGCTGCGGCGCGCGTCGACGTCCTCGCCCATCAGGATCGAGAACAACTCGTCGGCGGCCGCGGCGTCGTCCAGCGTGACTTGGCGCAACACCCGCACGGACGGGTCCATGGTGGTCTCCCACAACTCCTTGGCGTCCATCTCGCCGAGACCCTTGTAGCGCTGGATGCCGTCTTCCTTGTTGATCTTCTTGCCGGACTTCAGGCCCGCCTCCAACAGGCCGTCGCGCTCGCGGTCGGAGTAGGCGAACTCGGGCTCGCTGCGCTGCCACTTCAGCTTGTACAGCGGCGGCTGCGCCAGGAACACGTGCCCGTTTTCGATCAGGGGCCGCATGAACCGGAACAACAGCGTCAGCAGCAGCGTCGAGATGTGTTGGCCGTCAACGTCGGCGTCGGCCATCAGCACGATCTTGTGGTAGCGCAGCTTGGTGATGTCGAACTCGTCGTGAATCCCGGTGCCCAGCGCGGTGATGATCGCCTGGACCTCGGTGTTCTTCAGGACCCGGTCGATGCGCGCCTTCTCGACGTTGATGATCTTGCCGCGCAACGGAAGGATCGCCTGGAACATCGAGTCGCGGCCGCTCTTGGCCGAGCCGCCGGCCGAGTCGCCCTCCACCACATACAGTTCGGACTTCCGGGGATCGGTGGAGCGGCAGTCGGCGAGCTTGCCCGGCAGCCCGCCGAGATCGGTGGCGCTCTTGCGCCGCACCAGCTCTCGCGCCTTGCGCGCAGCGATCCGCGCCTGCGCGGACGAGACCGCTTTGTTCACCACGGTTTTCGCTTCCGAGGGGTTGGCCTCGAACCAGTGCGTGAGCTGCTCGTTGCACACCTTCTGCACGAACGACTTGACCTCGGTGTTGCCCAGCTTGGTCTTGGTCTGACCCTCGAACTGCGGTTCGCTGACCTTCACCGAGATGACGGCGGCCAAGCCCTCCCGGATGTCGTCGCCGGTGAGGTTGGGGTCCTTGTCTTTCAACAGCTTCTTGTCTTTGGCGTACTTGTTCACCACCGACGTCAGAGCGCTGCGGAAACCCTCTTCGTGGGTGCCGCCCTCGTGGGTGTTGATGGTGTTGGCGAACGTGTGCACCGACTCCGAATAGCCGCCGTTCCACTGCATCGCGATTTCGACCTCATGGCCGGCGCCCTTGCCGTCGAAGTCGATGACGCTCTGCTGAATTGGGTTCTTGGTGCGGTTAATGTGCTTGACGAAGTCGACGAGGCCGCCGGGGTAGTGGAAGGTGCGGTGCTTGACCTTGTGCGGCGCGGTCGATTCCGCCGCCTTTTCCTCGGCGGTCTTGGGCGCGTCGGCGGTGTCGCTGACCACCTCGTCGACGACCTCGTCCTGGGTCACCCGCTCGTCGGTGAGCTCGATCGTCAAGCCCTTGTTGAGGAATGCCATTTCCTGCAGCCGGCGCGCGACGGTCTCGAAGTCGTATTCGGTGGTTTCGAAGATGTCCGGATCGGCCCAGAACCGGATGGTGGTCCCGGTCTTCTTCGTGGCCTCACCCTGCTTGAGGGTTCCCGGCACGGCGTGGTCGTAGAACTGCGACCACTCGTGCCCGTCGCGCGCGATGTCGACCTCGAGCCGGGTGGACAACGCGTTCACCACCGACACGCCGACGCCGTGCAGACCGCCACTGACGTTGTAGCCGCTGTTCTCGCCGCCGAACTTGCCGCCGGCGTGCAGCTGGGTCATCACCACGTCGACGGTGGGGGCGCCGGTGGCGTGCATCGCCACCGGGATACCGCGGCCGTTGTCGGCCACCTCGACGCCGCCGTCGTCGAGCAGCCGGACGTCGACCCGGTTTGCGAAACCGGCCATCGCCTCGTCCACCGAGTTGTCGACCACCTCCCAGATGAGGTGATGCAGACCACGCTCGCCGGTGGAGCCGATATACATGCCCGGGCGTTTGCGGACGGCCTCCAGCCCTTCCAGAACGGTGATCTGTTCGGCGCCGTATCCGGCTTGGGGCTTCTTCTTCTGGGCAGCCACGGTCGGAATGCTCTCCTTGGGGTTTCATGCGGGCGGTCCGGTCACCGCAGCAGTCGCATTCCATCACTCTACCGTGATCGGGGCCCCGGACCGTTTCTCCGGCGGCGTTTCTACCCAGCTAACCGCGCCGTGCACACGATTTCTTTCTTCCGGGCGCGTCCCGACGTGCAATCTAGGAGTCCGTGTCGTCCTGGTGGCTCTCAGCCGCCTGTTGATGAAGGCGTGACTGGGGATCGTTCGGGCCGTTACGCCGCCTCAACCATACGTGTCGCGCGGACCCCGTCCCGCGATGTGGCGCGGCCCCTTACGCCACGACGGCGCGGCCGGGCCGGTGATCTTCAGCGACGTCACCACGCCGTTGCCGACCGCCGCGGCGATCTTGGCCAACAGCTGCGCCTGGATCATCCGCAGCTGGGTGGCCCAGGCGGTCGATTCCGCCGTCACGCTGAGCACCCCGTCGTTGAGCGCGGTCGGGGTCGCGTGGTCGGCGATCTGCTGGCCGACGACCGACGACCAGTGGCCCAGCACCGTGCCCTCGGCCACGTGCGCCGACCACCCGCGCTTTTTGGCCAGCTCGCGCGCCAACCTGCCCAGCGGCTGCGGATCGCGAACGTCCGGGCCCGGGCCCGACCAACTCCGTCGCTGTCCCGCCACGCGACGCGGGCCCGACGGCATCGCGCGCCCGCGACCGGCGTCCTTTCCTTGCGCGCGGGCCGCGGCACGCGCCTCCTCGAGGGTGCGCCGCACCAGGTCGATGCCTCTCAACCCGCCGAGCCGGTCCACGGTTTCCGCGTCGCCGTCGCCGGTCATGACAGCACCGCCGACACCCGGCCCGTGTCGTCGTCGCGCAGATCGATGTGCACCCGCCTAGCGTCCCAGTCCGCCGGAATGTCTTCCAGCACCGCCGCGGTCACCAGAACCTGCTCGGCCGATTCGGCCACCGCCGCCAACGCGCGCCGCCGCGTAGCGTCGAGTTCGGCGAACACGTCGTCGAGCAACAGCACCGGGTCACCGCCGTCCTCGCGCAGCAGCTCGTAGGCCGCCAAGCGCAGACCCACCGCGAACGACCACGATTCCCCGTGGCTCGCAAAGCCTTTGGCGGGCTGGTCGCCGAGCCGCAGCTCCAGATCGTCGCGGTGCGGACCGACGAGGCACATCCCGCGTTCCAGCTCCGCATCCCGGCGCGCCGACAGCCCGGCCAACAGGGCGGCCTCCAGGAACTCCCGGTCGGTGGGGTCGCCGTCCTCCAAGCCGGCCTGGTTGCCCAGGCTCGAGCGGTAGGCGATCGACGCGGGCCGCGATCCCGGGGCGAGCAATTGATAGGCCTTTTCCACCTCCGGCGCCAACTGGTTCACCAGATCGATGCGGGCCGCCATCAATTGGGCGCCGTGCTCGGCCAGCCGGCTATCCCAGACGTCCAAGGTGTCCAAAGCGCCCCGGTCGCCGCGGTAGCGCGCCCCCGACAGCGACTTCAACAGCGCCGTACGCTGCCGCAACACCTTGTCGTAATCGGCGCGCACCGCGGCGATCGTCGGCCTGCGCACGGTCGCCAAGTCGTCGAGGTAACGCCGGCGATCCGCCGGGTCGCCCCGCACCAGGGCCAGGTCTTCGGGCGCGAACAGCACGGCCCGCAGCACGCCGATCACCTCGCGCGTGCTGCGCACCGGTGACCGGTTCAGCCGGGCCTTGTTGGCGCGGCCCGCCGCGATCTCGAGATCGATCGCGCATTCCCGGCCGTCGTTGACGACGATGGTCGAGACCACCGCGCGGTTCGCGCCGGCCCGGATCAGCGGCGCGTCGGTTCCGACCCGGTGCGACCCCAAGGTGGTTGAATACCACAGGGCCTCAATCAGATTCGTCTTGCCAAACCCGTTGGGGCCGACGAATACCGTCCGGCCCGCCTGCAATTCGAGGTCGACGTGCGCCCAGGACCGAAAATCGCGCAGGCCCAAGTGCCGGACGTACACCTACCCGGGCAACCGGACGGGCATCAACAGGTACACGTAGGCCGTCGGCAACGCGGGGAAGGGGCCGGTGTCGGTCGGCGAGCTGTCGTCGGCGAGCGCCGGCCGTAGCAATGCCGGCTTGCCCGGGGTGGTGAAACCGAACGACACCCGCTCCGAATGCACCGACGCCAGCCCGTCGGTCAGGTACGTCGGGTTGAACGCGATCGTCAAAGGTTCGCCGACGAAGTCGACCTGCAGATCCTCCTCGGCGCGACCCACGTCGTCGGCCCCGGCGGACAGCCGCAGCGTCCCGTCGGAAAATTCCATCCGCACCTGCGCGCCCCGGTCGGCGACCAGGGCGACCAGCTTGATGGCCTCGGTCAGCTCGGCGACGTCGATGGTGGCGACGGCCGTGTGCTCCGCCGGCAACAGCTGCCGGAACTTGGGGAACTCCGCGTCAAGCAGGCGCGTGGTGCTGCGCTTGCCGTTGCCGCTGATACCCAGCAACCCGTCCTGGCCCACGCCGGCGCCGGCCCCCAGCGACAGCCGAACCTCATCCCCGTCGGCGCCGGCCTTGGCGGCCTCGGACAGCGTCTTGGCCGGCACCAGCACCGCGGCCTCGATGTCCGGCGACAACGCCGACCAGGTCAGCTCGCGAACCGCAAGACGGAACCGGTCGGTCGCCGCCAAAACCACCCGGTCGCCGGAAATCTCGACCCGGATCCCGGTCAGCATGGGCAACGTGTCGTCCCGGCCGGCGGCGATGGCCACCTGGCTGATCGCCTCGGCGAACAACTCCGCGGGTAGCGTGCCGGTACCTTCCGGCAGCGCGGGCAGCGTCGGATAGTCCTCGACCGGCATCGTCGGCAATGAAAACCTGGCGTTTCCGCAGGTCAACGCGACCCGATTGCCATCGACGTAGAAGTCGACGGGCTTGTTCGGCAACGCGCGGGTGATGTCCGACAACAGCCTGCCGGATACCAAAACGCTTCCAGGAGAAGCGATTTCGGCCGCGACCTGGGCCTCTGCCGAGACCTCGTAGTCGAATCCGGAAATCGTCAGCCCGTCGTCCGAACCGGACAGCAGGACCCCGGACAGCACCGGTACCGCCGGCCTGGTCGGCAGGTTCCTCGCCACCCACGACACCGCGTCGGCGAAAGACTCTCGCACCAGGCGGAATTTCAAGTCGGTGAGGCCAGCTGTTGTCGTCGCCGCGTCCATAGCGTCCCTTCACCTGCCAAGTGTTCGTAACCGAGATGGCTAGCCGCCCGTCGCTAGCGGTCGAACCACAACCGTAGATCTTCTGCGGCCATCTTGAAAGCTAATCCAATAGGCCGACAAGCCGGGCCAACGACGGCTGCGCGTCGCCCGGGCAACGCGTGTCCCCAACGGCGTTCTTCAAAGAAGAAACGACGAAGAGATTTCAGTACCAGTATTAAGGCCTGTGCATTCTGGGGACAGCCGGGTCGCGGCGCAGCTAGGGGAGTGGCCGGCTTGTGGATGACGGCGTTGACAACCGTGTGGGCTGTGTTGGGCCGCTGGGGATGGGAGACGGATGTGCACGGAAGTCCCAGTGCTGCACCGGTGTTTGGCGGGTTTCTGCACAGCGCTGCACACAGCCGCCCGGCTGTGACGGGTGTGACAGGGGAGTGGGAAGTTTTTTGAAAAAGTCGGCGGCACGGCGCCTGGAGGAGCAGATTCAGCGCTTGGAGCGCTGACGGATGCGCGTGGTGAGCTCCTTGACGTGGTCGAAGACCTCACGCCGCTCGGCCATCTCCGACAAAATCTTTCGCTGCGCGTACATGACCGTGGTGTGGTCGCGGCCGAACGCCTGACCGATCTTGGGCAACGACAAGTCGGTGAGTTCGCGGCACAGATACATCGCGATCTGGCGTGACTGCGCCAGCGCGCGGGTCTTGCCCGGGCCGCGCAGCTCCTCGACGGTGGTGTCGAAATACTCGGCGGTGGCCGCCATGATGGTCGCCGCGCTGATCTGCATGGTGCTGGCGTCGGCGATCAGGTCGCGAAGCACGATCTCGGCCAGCGCCTTGTCGATCGGAGTCTTGTTCAGCGACGCGAACGCCGTCACCCGGATCAGGGCTCCTTCGAGCTCGCGGATGTTGCGCTCGATGCTGCTGGCGATCAGCTCGAGCACGTCATCGGGCACCGCCAGCCGCTCCATCTGTGCCTTCTTGCGCAGGATGGCGATGCGGGTTTCCAGTTCGGGGGGCTGCACGTCGGTGATCAGGCCCCACTCGAACCGCGTCCTCAGCCGGTCCTCGAGGGTGGCGAGTTGTTTGGGCGGCCGGTCGGACGAGATGACGATCTGCTTGTTGGCGTTGTGCAGCGTATTGAAGGTGTGGAAGAACTCTTCCTGGATACCTTCTTTGCCCTCGATGAACTGGATGTCGTCGACCAGGAGCACGTCGACGTCGCGGTAGCTGCGCTTGAACGCGACCTTGCGGTCGTCGCGCAGCGAGTTGATGAAGTCGTTGGTGAATTCTTCGGTGGAGACGTACTTGACCCGCATGCCGGGGAACAGTCGCTGCGCGTAGTTACCCGCGGCGTGCAACAGGTGGGTCTTGCCGAGGCCGGACTCGCCCCAGATGAACAGGGGGTTGTAGGCGCGGGCCGGGGCTTCGGCGATGGCCAGCGCCGCGGCGTGGGCGAAGCGGTTGGAGGCGCCGATGACGAACGTGTCGAAGGTGTAGCGCCGGTTGAGGCTGGTTCCGCCGGCGACGGCCGGGTCGGCGGTGTGCGGGCGTTCGGTGAAGTAGTTGGGCCAGCTCTGCTCGGCGCCGCCGAGTTCACCGTTCTCGTCGGCCTCGTCGGCGTCGAGCGCGGTGTCCATGTCGGCGTCGTCGGGCTGGGTCAGGATTTGGGTGTCCGGCGGGAAGCTCTCCGGTTGCGCGAACGGGCCGTCGGCGCCGTCCTCGGGCGGGGCGATGCGCACCCCGAGCTGGATCTGCTGACCGAGACGCCGGCTGAGCGCGTCGGTGATGGGAGCGCGCAGGTGGCGTTCGATCTCGTTTTGCACGAAGCTGCTGGGCACTGACAACAGAGCAAAGCCCTCGACGATCGTCAGGGGCTGTACGAGGTTCAGCCACGCCCTTTGCTGAGGGGTCAGAGGTGTGACGAGGGCGGTGCGATTGGCGGACATGCCGTCGGAGGCCGGCTCGCCGTTCAGCTCGGAGACGACGGCACTCCACACGGTGGTGAATCCTGAACCGGGGTCATCGGTCAACGACGTAATCTCCCTGGTTCTCGCAGATCCCGGGTCGAGGAGCGGTCACGCTGGGCGACAAAGCAACTGTCCACATAGTTATGCACAGGTGTGGACAGGATGAGCGTCAACGAGCCGCAGCCTACCGGCGACGGCCCGCGATCTCCATGCTGATGACAACCCCTGCAGGCCGCCTAGACAGCTAGTCGATCCGCCATCCTCGCTTAGTCGTCGAGCGCCGTTCCACGCTGAAACGGCATTGCCCGAAGCTAACAGTTTTCCGTTCTGCTGCCAACCGTTCTGCTGCATTCCAATCAGCTTCTCTAGGGTCGTTCGGGGGGTGCATGCTGGTTGTTGTCTAATGGTGCCGCAGAGTCCGCGTCGAGAACTTCTGTTTTCGCGGATGTGTGAGTTGGCTTCTTGTGGCAGACCAAGCGGCAGACCAAGTTTGACCCAGCGAAGGCTCGTCAGTACCCTCGAACAGTCGCCCGAAAGTCGGCGATACGGCTGCGACCCGGACCTAGCCCGGGGACCGCGCCGGCCAGCAGCAAGACCCACCCCCGACCGACTCGCGGACGAACGCAGTCGAGCAGCGTGAGCGGCCGGATGGTTCGAATACGAGGAGAACGCCGTGGCCAAGGGCAAGCGGACCTTCCAGCCGAATAACCGGCGCCGTGCCCGCGTGCACGGCTTCCGGTTGCGGATGCGCACCCGCGCCGGGCGGGCCGTCGTCTCCAACCGGCGCCGCAAAGGCCGCCGCGCGCTAACTGCCTGATCGCAACGTCAGGTTTTTCGGCGGTGCTTCCCGCACGCAACCGCATGAGGCGTTCAACGGAGTTTGACGCCGCGGTGAGGCACGGGGTGCGCTCGGCGCAGGCCGACGTCGTCGTGCATCTGCGCCGGGCGGCGGAGGACGACACCGGGCCGCGCGTCGGGCTGATCATCGCCAAGCCGGTGGGTTCGGCGGTGGAACGCCACCGGGTGGCCCGACGGCTCCGGCACGTGGCGCGCACGATGGTCGGCGACCTTCGCCAATCCGATCACCTCGTGATCCGGGCGCTGCCGGGCAGCCGCCAGGCCTCGTCGGCGCGGCTCGAACAGCAACTGCGGCGCGGGCTGCGGCGCGCCCTCGAGTCGGTGGGGGCCGGCCGATGAGCGCGGCGCGCGGCCTGATTTTCCTGATCCGCCTGTACCAGCACATGGTGTCGCCACTGCGCCTGCCGACGTGTCGCTTCACCCCGACCTGTAGCCAGTACGCCGTCGACGCCCTCACCGAGTACGGCTTGATCCGGGGGAGTTGGCTCTCCGCGATCAGGCTCGCCAAATGCGGACCGTGGCATCGGGGAGGATGGGATCCGATACCCGAGCGAAGCGGCTCCCGAGCCGGCTTCGACGACGCCAGCACGGCCTGGGAATCCCCAGCGAAGCAAGGGAAGAGTGAGTCTTTTGCACTTTGATTTCTTCAGCCTCGACATCATCTACTACCCGGTGTCGTGGATCATGTGGGCTTGGTACAAGCTGTTCGCGGCCATCCTCGGCCCGTCGAACTTCTTCGCCTGGGCCCTGTCGGTGATGTTCCTCGTGTTCACCCTGCGAGCCCTGCTGTACAAGCCGGTGGTGAACCAGATCCGCTTCACCCGGCAGATGCAGGAACTGCAGCCGCAGCTGAAGGCGCTGCAGAAGAAGTACGCCAAGGACCGGCAGCGCATGACGCTCGAGATGCAGAAGCTGCAACGCGAGCACGGCTTCAATCCGCTGCTGGGCTGCCTGCCCGCCTTCGCCCAGATCCCGGTGTTCCTCGGGCTGTATCACGTGCTGCGGTCGTTCAACCGCACCACCGGGGGCTTCGGCCAGGCGCACCTGTCGGTGGCGCAGAACCGGATGACCGGGAACTACTTCTTCAGCCCCGCCGACGTGGGCCACTTCCTGGACGCCAACCTGTTCGGCGCGCCGATCGGCGCGTTCATGACGCAGCGGTCCGGGCTGGACGCGTTCACCATCTTCAGCCGCCCCGCGGTGATCGCCGTGGGCGCGCCGGTGATGATCCTCGCCGGCATCGCGACGTTCTTCAACAGCCGCGCGTCGGTGGCGCGCCAGAGCCCGGAGGCGGCCTCCAATCCGCAGACCGCGATGATGAACAAGCTTTCGCTGTACGTGTTTCCGCTCGGCGTGATCGTCAGTGGGCCGTTCGTTCCGCTCGCGATCATCCTGTACTTCTTCGCCAACAACATCTGGACGTTCGGACAGCAGCACTACGTGTTCGGAATGATCGAGAAAGAGGACGAGGCCAAGCGTCAGCAGGCGATCCAGCGCCGGGCCGCGAACGCGCCGGCGCCCGGCGCCAAGCCCAAGCGCAACCCCAAGGCGGCGGATACGCCAGCGGGACCGGAGTCCGATGGGTCGAGCGACGACGCCGGCGGCGCGAAGACGACGACGGCCCAGCCGGACAAGCCGACGGCGGAGGGACGCACCGACGGTCCGACCAACCGCACCCCGCGACCCGGGGCGCGACCGAAAAAGCGGAAACGCTGACGCAGCGACGACGCAGCCACCGGCCCCTGGACCAGTGACCGGGACGGGGAGCCATGGATGAGGGAGAGATAACGAGATGACGGACGCCGACACCACCGAGCGCGACGTGGACGCGGAACTCGACACGCAAGCGCCGGTCGACGAGGAAGTTGCGGAGTCGGGCGGCGCGGACGCGGACCAGCCCGACGACGCGGAGGAGCGGTTGGTCGCCGAGGGGGAGATCGCCGGCGACTACCTCGAGGAGCTGCTGGACCTCTTGGACTTCGACGGCGACATCGACCTCGACGTCGAGGGCGACCGCGCCGTGGTGAGCATCGACGGCAGCGACGACCTCAACAAGTTGGTCGGCCGCGGGGGCGAGGTGCTCGACGCGCTGCAGGAGCTCACCCGGCTGGCCGTGCATCAGAAGACGGGGGTGCGCAGCCGGCTGATGCTCGACATCGCCAGCTGGCGTCGCCGGCGGCGCGAAGAACTGGCCGCGCTGGGCGACAAGGTGGCGCGGCGGGTGCTCAGCTCCGGCGAGCGCGAGGAGCTCTCGCCGATGACGCCGTTCGAGCGCAAGATCGTCCACGACGCCGTGGCGGCGGTGCCGGGCGTTCACAGCGAGAGCGAGGGCCAGGAGCCGTCGCGGCGCGTCGTCGTCCTGCTCGACTGACCGAGTCACAGCGATGTAATTCGCGGGCCTCCGCCCATCCGGTGGCGCGGGCCCGCAGGGATCGGGGATGTTTCACGTGAAACGAGACGACGAAATGTTTCACGTGAAACACCCCGTGCCCGAGCCCTCAAGCGATGCGGCCGCCGCGGTCTTCGGTCCGGGGATAGACAGCGCACGGCGCTACGCCGAGTTGCTCGCGGGGGCCGGCGTCGAACGCGGGCTCCTCGGTCCCAGAGAGGCGGGGCGCCTCTGGGAGCGCCACCTATTAAATAGCGCCGCGGTGGCCGAGCTCCTGGAACCGGGAGAGCGGGTCATCGACATCGGCAGCGGGGCCGGGCTGCCCGGGATTCCATTGGCGATCGCGCGGGCCGATCTCGAGGTCGTCCTCCTCGAGCCGCTGCTGCGGCGAAGCGAGTTTCTCACCGAGGTGGTTGCCGAACTAGGGTTGGCGATCGAGGTGGTGCGCGGCCGCGCGGAGGAGCCCTGGGTGCGCGAACGGTTCGGGGCCCGGGACGCCACGGTGTCGCGCGCGGTGGCGCCGCTGGACAAGCTGACGAAGTGGAGTATGCCGTTGCTACGGCCGGACGGGCGGATGGTCGCGATCAAAGGGGAGCGCGCTCCCGAGGAACTCAAAACGCACCGGCGTGTGATGGCGGCGGCGGGCGCGGTTGATGCCAGGGTGGTGACATGTGGCGCGAACTATTTATGTCCGCCCGCAACCGTAGTGCTGGCGCGACGCGAGAAGCACCCGCGCCCCAGGGCGTCACGGATGGCAGACAGGGGGACGCGGTGAGCGCTCCGCAGGACGGGCAGGCCGCTTCCGCGCCGAGCCTCACCGAGCCCCAGCCCCCCGTCGCGGCGGACGCCGGGGCCGGAGATGTTTCACGTGAAACGTCGAACGAATACGACACCCCCATCGCCGCGGCCGCCGAGCGCGCGATGCGGGTCCTGCACACCACCTACCCGCCGCTGCGCCGGCCCCGCCACCGCCGCGTGTTCACAGTCGCGAACCAGAAGGGCGGCGTCGGCAAGACCACCACAGCGGTCAACCTCGCCGCCGCCCTGGCCGTGCAGGGACTCAAGACGTTGGTGATCGATCTCGACCCCCAGGGCAACGCGAGCACCGCGCTGGGCATCCACGACCGGAAGGCGGGCACCCCGTCGTCGTACGAGGTGCTCATCGGCGAGGTCGCGCTGCGGGACGCGCTGCGGCCCAGCCCGCACAGCCCCCGGTTGTTCTGTGTGCCGGCGACGATCGATCTGGCCGGCGCGGAGATCGAATTGGTCAGCATGGTCGCACGCGAGAACCGGCTGCGCACCGCGCTGGCCGAGCTCGAGCAGTTCGACTTCGACTACGTGTTCGTCGACTGCCCACCGTCGCTGGGCCTGTTGACGATCAACGCCCTCGTGGCCGCCCCGGAGGTCATGATCCCGATCCAGTGCGAGTACTACGCGCTCGAGGGTGTGTCACAGCTGATGCGCAATATCGACATGGTGAAGGCTCACCTCAATCCCCAGTTGGAGGTGACCACCGTGGTCCTCACGATGTACGACGGGCGGACCAAGCTGGCGGACCAGGTCGCCGAAGAGGTGCGCCGCTATTTCGGCACCAAGGTGCTGCGCACGGTGATCCCGCGCAGCGTCAAGGTCTCCGAGGCGCCGGGCTACAGCATGACGATCATCGACTACGACCCCGGTTCGCGCGGGGCGATGAGCTATCTGGACGCGAGCCGCGAACTCGCCGAACGGGACTGACCACACCCACCATCCGCGAAGGGACGACCATGACGCAGCCGTTACGCAAGAAGGGCGGCCTCGGCCGGGGCCTGGCTTCGCTGATCCCGACCGGTCCGGCGGAAGGTGACTCCGGTCCGGCGACGCTGGGCCCGCGGATGGGCGACGCGGCCGCCGATGTGTTGATCGGCGGGCCGGCCGCTGCCGCGGCGGACGCCGCCGGGGTGGGGGCGGTCTACCGCGAGATCGCGCCGGCCGACATCGAGCGCAACCCCCGACAGCCCCGGCAGGTGTTCGACGAGGAGGCGTTGTCGGAGCTGGTGCATTCCATCCGCGAGTTCGGGCTCCTGCAGCCGATCGTGGTCCGGGCGGTGGCCGGCACACCGGGCGGCGCGCGGTACCAGATCGTGATGGGGGAGCGGCGATGGCGGGCGGCCCAGGAGGCGGGGCTGGCCACCATCCCGGCCATCGTGCGCGAGACCGGCGACGACAACCTGCTGCGCGACGCCTTGCTCGAGAACATCCACCGGGTGCAGCTGAACCCGTTGGAAGAGGCGGCGGCCTACCAGCAGCTGCTCGACGAGTTCGGTGTCACCCATGACGAACTGGCGTCCCGGATCGGCCGGTCGCGGCCGCTGATCTCGAACATGATCCGGTTGTTGAAGCTGCCGATCGCGGTGCAGCGGCGGGTCGCGGCGGGTGTCCTGTCCGCCGGGCACGCCCGGGCGCTACTGTCGCTGGAGGCCGGCCCGGAGGCGCAGGAGGAGCTGGCAAGCCGGATCGTCGCGGAGGGCCTGTCGGTGCGAGCCACCGAGGAGGCGGTGACGCTGGCCAACCGCGGCGACGCGGCCCCGCCCGCGGCGCCGCGCCGCAAGCCGATCCAGATGCCCGGGCTGCAGGACGTTGCCGAGCGGCTGTCGAACACCTTCGACACGCGGGTGACGGTCAGCCTGGGCAAACGCAAGGGGCGGATCGTGGTCGAGTTCGCCTCGGTGGAGGACCTGCAGCGGATCGTCGACGTGATGACCCCGCCCAAGCCATGACGCTCCATACGGTGTAATTACGTCACTGTGACACTGGGGCGGTTTTGCGACCGAAATCGCCCGTGCGACGCCCGGCCGCACCCCGAGTTCTGGTGTGCCCCAAGGTGTTTGGCCACTAAGCCGGATTTCGCCGCGCTGCCCGCACCCGATCGGCGGCGCCGGCCCACGTGGCGCGGCAAACACTGGTCTCTTGTGGACAAACTCTCCTATCCTGGAGAGGTTGCCGGTGGTCCCGTTAACCGAGAGACCCCGATACCGCACGGAAGCCAGGAGGCTAGTGTCCGCTCGAATCACGCCGCTGCGACTCGAGGCATTCGAGCACCTTCCCAAGCACGCGCGCCGCTGCGTCTTCTGGGAGGTCGACCCGGCGACCCTCGGCAACCAGGACCACCTCGCCGATCCCGAATTCGAAAAAGAGGCCTGGCTGTCCATGGTGATGCTCGAGTGGGGTTCGTGCGGCCAGGTCGCCACCGCGGCGCCCGACGATGAGCGCAGCCACATCGAACCGCCCTGCCTGGGCTACGTCCTCTACGCGCCGCCGCGCGCGGTGCCGCGGGCGCAGCGGTTCCCGACCGCGCCGGTATCCGCCGACGCGATCCTGTTGACGTCGATGAACATCGAGCCGGGTCCCGACGCCGACGACCTGCCGCACGGACTCATCGCCACCGTGATCGACGAGCTGGTACGGCGCGGCGTGCGGGCGCTGGAGGCGTTCGGCCGGACCCCGGCGGCCGCCGAGTTGCAGGATCCGCGGGCGGTGGATCCCGACGTGCGGCCGGTGCTGGAGGCCCTCGGGGACTGCTCGGTCGACCACTGCATGATCGACGCGGAGTTCCTCAAGGACGTGGGATTCGTTGTGGTGGCACCACATACGTACTTCCCGCGGCTGCGGCTGGAGCTGGACAAGGGACTGGGCTGGAAGGCCGAGGTCGAGGCGGCGCTGGAGCGCCTGCTGGCCAACGCTCAGTTGCAACAGCCGGTGGGGGCGGGTTCGGCGACTTCGTTGATGGCGGGCGACACGCCACGGATCAGCGGCGGCGCTTAAGAAACTAGGAACCGCCGAGCCTCGACGCCCGTTCCACCGACAATTCGTGAGCCAACAGCTCGGCGAAGGTGAATGTGCCAGTGGGGCGGTCGTTTTTGCCGAGCAGGTAGAGCCGCTTGACCGCGGCGAGGATGCCTTCGGCGATCGCGTCGCGCGCCTGCGTGGAGACCAGCATCGCGCGGTCACGCGGGTTGGTGATGTAGCCGACGTCCACCTGCACGGTCGGCATCCGCGTCAGCCGCAGCAGGTCCCACGTCCGGCCATGCGTGCGGCAATCCCGTAACCCGGTGCGGGCCACCACTTCTCGCTGAATGAAGTCGGCCAGGTTGCGACCGATCGTCGAGACCGAACCGTGCGAATTGCCGAAGTGGAAGGAGGCCACGCCGTTGGCCGACGGGCTGGCCTGCGATTCGCAGCGCAGGCTGATCATCAGGTCGGCGCCGACGTTGTTCGCCGTCGCGGCGCGCTCGGCGTCCGACGGGCTGCGATTGGTGGGCCGCGACAAGAACGTCTCCATGCCAATGGCGGTCATCCGGCCCTCGAGCCGACTGGCCAAGTCCCACAACACATCTGCTTCACTGACCGGGCCGGCCACGCCCTGCATGATCATGCCGTGGTCCGCCCCGCCGCGGCCCGGGTCGATGATGATGCGCTTGCCGGACAGCTTCGGGCCGGATCGGCGGACCAGCTCTTCCTCGCGGATGGCGTGCGGTGAGCCGCCGCTGACCCGCGAGCTCAGAAAATACAAGGAGCGCAGGGTTTCCGGGCCGCAGATGCCGTCGGCGGCGAGCCCGTACTCGCGCTGATACGACATCAGGGCGTTGTGGGTCTGCAGGCCGAAGTGGCCGTCGACCAGGCCGGTGTAGAAACCGAGGTCCTGCAGCCGCGCCTGCAGGGTGGCGACGTCGTCGCCGTACAGAGGAGCCCCGAATTGGTGATACAGGGTGCGCGCGCCGAGCCGATACGAGGCCTCTTTGAGCGCGCGGTAGGTGGCCTCGCCGACGATGCCGTCGACCAACAGGCCGCGGTTCTGCTGGAAAGCGCGCACGGCCTGGTCGAGTTCGGCATCGAAGACCTCGACGGCCACGTGGCGGCCGGTCGTCATGTCTTCGTCGGGGTTTTCCAGCAGTCCCAGCGAGGCCAGCGTCGCCCGGATTTCGGTCACGGCAGCGCTGCGGTCACCACAGCGCAGCGCGTCGCCGTCTTCGCGGCGCGGACTCGACATACCAAGGGTCCTCCGGGACAAGGCTGAACACGTGCAACAGCTACCCGTATTGTCGCAGACGCTTCTCCGTTTTCGGAAAACCCCAGGCTAAGCGCGGGGCGCGGCGCGGCGGATCAGACGACGGTCAGGTCAGGTTGGGGACCGCGTCGGAAAGCTCGCGCAGCAGCGCGGCCTTGCCCTTGGCACCGACGATCCGCTTCACCGGTTGGCCGTCTTTGAACAGGATCATGGTGGGGATCGAAACCACCTGGAAATCGCGCGCCGTCTCGGGGTTGGCGTCGACGTCGAGCTTGGCGACGGTCAACTGGCCGGCCCGCTCGGCGGCGATTTCCTCGAGCACCGGTGCCACCATCTTGCACGGACCGCACCACGTCGCCCAAAAGTCAACCAGCACAGGCTTGTCGCTCGTCAACACGTCGGTAGAAAACGACGCATCCGAGACTTCTATTGTGGCGCCGGACTTTTCGGCATCGGTCATCGTGGTGCTCCAATCAATGTGTCGGTACCTTCGGCGGTTCCGGCGCCCGCGGCGTGGTCGGGTGCGTCGGACTCGTGCTCGGCCAGCCAGCGCTCCGCGTCGATGGCCGCGGCGCAGCCACTGCCCGCGGCGGTGACCGCCTGCCGGTAGGTGCGGTCGACCAGGTCGCCGGCGGCGAACACGCCCTCGAGCGTGGTGCTGGTGGTGCGCCCCTGGACCAGGACATAGCCGTCGGGGTCGACGTCGAGGACGTCGCGCACCAGCGCCGAGCGCGGCTCGTGACCGATTGCCACGAAGACGCCGGTGACCGGGAGGGTTGACTGGTCGCCAGTTACGGTGTCGCGCAACCGCAATCCGGTCACCGTCGTGTCGCCCTCGACGGCCTCCACGACCGCGTTGGTGACGAATTTGATCTTGTCGTTGCTACGAGCCCGGTTGAGCATGATCTTGGACGCCCGGAACTCGTCGCGGCGGTGCACCAGCGTCACACTGCTGGCGAACCGGGTCAGGAAGAGGGCCTCTTCCATGGCCGAGTCGCCGCCGCCGATGACGGCGATGTCCTGGTCGCGGAAGAAGAACCCGTCACAGGTGGCGCACGAGCTCACGCCGCGCCCCAGCAATTCCTGTTCGCCGGGGACCTGCAGGTAGCGCGCGGCCGCGCCCATGGCCAGGATGACGGCCCGGGCCCGATGCGTCTCGCCGTCGGCGGTGACGACCGACTTGATCGGCCCGTCCAGCGAGACCGATTCGACGTCTTCCATCCGCAGGTCCGCACCGAACCGCAGCGCCTGCTCACGCATCTCGTCCATCAGCTCCGGGCCGGTGATGCCGTCGCGGAAGCCGGGGTAGTTCTCCACCTCGGTCGTGGTCATCAGCGCGCCACCGAACGAGGTGCCCTCGAAGACGAGCGGGGCCAGCTGCGCGCGGGCGGTGTAGAGGGCGGCGGTGTACCCGGCGGGGCCGGAGCCGATGATGATGACGTCGTGGACGGTGTCGTGGGTGTCGGCGGTCATTCGGGCCTTTCAGGTGCGGAAGCTACGTCTACGAACGCCAGCGTAGGCGCGGGTGTTCCCGGGTGCTGGGCACCACACTAAGACGAGGGGCGGGGGACCTGCGTGTTGGCCAGCAGCCCGGTATCGGCGGCGCTGCAGTTCGGCGCCACGGCGAAGACGGCCAGGTTGTCGGGCGTGTCGCCGGGCAACACCAGCAGCACCCCGGGCCGGGCATTGATGTCGACCGGTCGCGCGCCGAGCACCTGCGTGGACGCCGGGTAGCCGAGGCCGCTGAGGCAGGACGCGCGCCGCGGGGGATCGACGAGCGGGCCGTAGTCGGGGCTGCGGGTGAGCAGGCCGAGGATCTCCGCGCTCGAGAGCGGGATCGCCATCGGGGGCGTGGACACCGTGATGTGCTGCGCGGTGGCCGGGGCGCTGGGCGTGGGCTCGGGCGCGTTGATCAGCGCCGCGGTGCCGACCCCGACGGCCGCGAGCACTGCGCAGGCGCCGACGACACCGGCGACAACCCGCGCGGGCCGCGGGCGCGGCCGCGCCGAGTGCGCGACGCCGGCGCGTCTATCCGCCGACTCCAGGGCGGACGAGATCCGGGCGGTCACGTGCGGGGGAACCTCGGGCGCCGAATCCGCGTCGACACCCAGCGCGGCGACGTCGCGGCGCACCCGGTGCAGCGCGCGCAGGGTTTTCTCCGCGTCGGGGTCGTCGCGGACCCGCCTGCGCACGCGGGCCGCGACATCGTCGTCGAGCAGGCCCGCCTGGAGGTCGGCCAGCAGCTCGACGGTTAACGGCGGGTCCGCAGTCTCGTCGTCGGGTTCACCCATCCGCCCCAGTGTCCGTCATGCCCTGACAGTCGGCCAAAGCGCGCTAGCACCGGCCGGCGGGACGGTCGGCTCCGATGTACCCGAGCAGCTCGGCGAGGCGGACCCGGCCGCGGGAACACCGGCTCTTGACGGTGCCCTCGGCGATGCCCAGCAGCGCGGCGGTGTCGGCGACCGAGTAGCCCTGCATGTCGACGGCCACCACCGCGGCCCGCTGCTCGGCGGGGAGGCGCATCAGGGCCCGGTGCACCACGATCGCCGTCTCGACCTGCGCCGTGCGGTCGGCGACGGGGTAGACGTCCTCGAGCGGGGCCGTCGGGTGGGCTTTGGTCCGGCGCAGCCGGTCCAGGCAGGCGTTCACCACGATCCGGTGCAGCCAGCTGCCGACCGCGGCGTCGTGCCGGAAGGAACCCGCGCAGCGGTGTGCCGACAGCATCGCGTCCTGCAGTGCGTCCTCGGCGTCCTCGGGCGTGCGGGTGGTCAGCCGGGCGAGGCGGTGCAACTGCCGTTGGTGGCGGTGGAACAACTCGCCGAAGGCGTGGCGGTCGCCGGCGACGTGGGCCGCCAGCAGTTCGGCGTCGCTGCGCTGCCCTTCGCCGTTTTCCCCGAGACCCACGGCCGGACAGTAACCAATCGGTGCCCGCCCGGCACTTCACCGGCGCGGGGTCTGTGCACCGTCAGGACGCGGCCTGAACCGTGATCTCCGAAATGGTGGCCTGGCTCTTGCCGTTGGTGGTTCCCAGCGTGGAGATCCACACCAGCACGTTCGACGTCGCCGAGCCGCCGCGCACCGGAATCACGTTGTGGCCGGGCTTGAGCGTGAAGGCCTGGGCCAGCACGGTGGTGTCCTCCAGCTTCGACGGCGACGGCGTGCTGGCCGAGCGGATCTCGACCTTGGTGCCGGTGCTGGTGGTGTCGATGCTGACCTGGCCGATGACGGTGGGGTTCGGCAGCTGCAGCATCAGCCCTTCGCCCTGCTTGAAGCTGGGGAACGGGACCGCGTCGGTGTAGACCTCGGTGGACCAGGCCGTCGACGGGTCGCCGTCGATGGCCTGCCCGGCCTGGCCGGGGTTGTCGGCCTCGCCGTCGGGGGAGTAGACCGACGCCTTGGTGGGCTTGACGACGCTGCCGGCGGCCGCGGAACTGGGAGCCGACGACGCCGTCGACGACGACGGACCGTTCAGCCCGAGCTCGTCCTTGTTGAGGCCGCCGCCGACGTTGCCGAAGATGCTGCTGACCACCGACGCCAGCACCAGCAGCGCCACCACGATGACCGCGACCGCGGCCCCGACGCCGATCAGCACGTTGCGGCGCCTGCGGACGAATGTGGCGTACTCGCGGCCGGTCGAGGACGGCCGGGGGTTGGGCAGCGCCGGCGAATCGTCGATCGGCCCGAGGATCTCGGTGCGGTCGGCCACCGCCGTCGCCTGCTGCAGCAAGTTCAAAAGCGTTGAGGCGCTGCGTATCCCGCCGTCCTCCTGGACCGCCCGAACCGCGACCGCGGAAATCTGGAAGGGGATGTCGCGGTCGACGACCATGGGTTCGACGGGGTTGCCCGACGAATCGCGCTCGGCCGGCGCCAGGCCGCTGCGCACCCCGGACTGCGGCAGGGGCCACCGATTGACCAGCAGGGCGTACAGCGCGGCGCCGATTCCGCGGATGTCGTCTTGGGGGTTGGCGTCGGGCATGGTGGCCGGATAGGCCAGCACCACGTCGCCCTCGATGCTGACGCGCACCCGGTTGGGGTGGTCGATCGACAGGGCGACACCGGCGCGGTGGGCCGCGTCGGCGGCGGCCGCCAGCGATTGCATCGCCCGGACGGCGCCGATGGCCGACGGCGCGGTGTCGGCCACCTCCTGCAACGAGCCGCCGCGGATCCACTCCGAGACGACGAGGCCCCCGGGTCCGGTGCGGACCACGTCGAGGACCCGGGCGACGCCGGGCTTGTCGATCCGGCTCAGCCGCAACGTGCGGGACAGGACGTCCTGCAGCACCTCGTCGGGCAGGGCTCCGTCGGGATCGACGAAGGTCAGCGCCACCTGACGGTCCAGCGCGGTGTCCATCGCCTGCCAGAACTGCAAGGGAGGGGCGCCGCCGTGGAAGACCAGCAGCCGATACCGACCGCTGGCGATGCGGGCGCCGGGAACCAGGTGCAAGGTCTCCGTGGACGAATCGCCGCCGCGGTCGCGGGGCGCGCCGAATGGCGTTGGGCCGCGGCCGTTTTCGGCCGCGGGGTCGCCGTTCTGGCGGTCGGACCGGCGCGGCCCGGGTTCACGCGGGATGTCGGGCTGGAAGTCGTCGGCGACGGGCCTCTTGTGGTCGGACGGCAGCTGGGCTCCCGATCCCACGCCGGATCCAGCGCCGGATGCGCTTTCCACTGGGCGGTCGGTCACCTCCGGTCCTTTCGCTAGGCGGGCGCTGCCAACCCGCTCCGGAGGCCTGCGCCGGATCGGCTCCTGGACCGCACTTACCCCCGGCGGGGACGAATTCCTCTGCTCAGGGTACGTGACGCTGGCGTGTCGGGACGATCCCTGTGGGGCGGCTACCGCTCGGCCCCCGGCAACCCGTCGCCGGATCGCGCCCAGCGCCGCCCGGGCTTCGGGCACCCGCGCGCGGACCAGCACCGCGGCCATGATCGGCACCATGATGAGCGCGAGCACGAACAGGCGCAGCAGGGAACCCGCGCCGCCGTGCGCCGTCAGCCGGCTCAGCCCCAGCAGCCGATCGGCCACATGGGCGACCAATCCGGCCAGCATCGACGCGACGATCGTCACCAGGATCGTGCGCAGCTCGTCGACGCCGATCAATTGGCCGCCCTTGGGTAGCAGCGCGTGGCGCAACAGGTAGTAGCCGACGATCGCGCCGGCCAGGAATCCGATGCCGTTGGCCAGGCCAAGAAAACCCGCCACCAACTTCGGGTCGCCGGTGAGGTGCGGCGCGAGGACCGAGCCGGCGATCTTGACGGCCGTGATCACGAGGATGATCACGATCGGCGTCCATGGCTGCTCGCGCGCGTAGAACACGCGCAGCTGCAACAGCACCAGCCCGTAGGGGATCAACGTGAACGCCGACAGCGCGATCGCGGCGCCGAGGTATCCGGCGTCGACCTCGCCGAAATGGCCGTAAGCGAACAGCGCGCTGCCGATCGCCGGGCCGCCGACGGTCATGAACGCCACGATCGGGATCAGCGTGATCAACGTCAGGCGGGTGGCCAGCGACAGGTCGGCGAGCACGGCGCGGGTGTCGTTGTTGGCGGCGTTGCGGCTCAGCCGCGGCATCACCACGGTCAGCACGGTCACGCCGATCATGCCGAACGGCAGCATGAGGACGAGCCAGGTGTAGTTGTAGATCGCCGGCCCGGACGCCGCGGCGGTGCTGGCGATCTGGTTGCCGATCACCAGGCCGAGCTGGCTGATCAGCACGTAGAGCACCATGGCCGCGGCCATCGCCCCGAAGCGTTTGAGGCGCTCGTCGATTCCCCACAGCGGGCGCAGGCTCACGCGCTGGCGCTTCAGCGCCACCAGCAGCACCGCGGTCTGCGCGAACACGCCCAGGGTGGTGCCGACGCCGAGCACCAACAGCTTGGGGTTGCCCATCCGGACGGGGTCGACCGACAGCTCGCCGGGGACGGCCAGGTACACCCCGAGGGTGACGAGCGCGACGACGTTGTTGACGACGGGCGCCCACGCCGTCGGCCCGAACACGTTGCGGGTGTTCAGGATCGCCATGAACACCGACGTCAGCCCGTAGGCCAGCACCTGGGGCAGCAGCAGGTAGGCGAACGCGGTGGTCAGCGGCTCGTTGACCTGCGGGATGCGGCCCAGCATCAGCCGCACCAGCAGCGGCGCGGCCAGCACCGACAGGGCCGTGGCGAGCACCAAGAGCGCCGTCGTCAGCGTGACCAGGCGCCGCACGAACGCCGCGCCGCCGTCGGCGTCGCTTTGCTCGGCGCGGGCCAGCACCGGCACGAAGATCGCGGTGAACGTCGCCTCCAGCACCAGCGCGGCGACCAGGTTGGGCAGCTGGTTGGCCACCGAGAAGGAGCTGGACAGCGCCGCGCCCAGGATGGCGGCCAGCACGACGATGCGCGCGAAGCCGGTGAGGCGGCTGACCAGCGTCGCGAACGCCATCCCCCACGAGCGCGACACCAGTGCGGCGTCCGACAGTTCGGGTCGCCGCCGCGCCAGCTCCGGCACCGGCGGAAGGGGGCCGGTGGGCGGGCCCGGGCGCCGCCGGTGCGTCGGTGGTGGCTGGCGCAGGGCGTGCGACGGCGCCGGGGGGTGGGTGCGCCGATAGGCGGGACTCATACGGTGTGCTGCTCGTGGTCGACGCGCTCGCCGATCTCGTCATGCAGCTCGGCGGGCCTGGTGTGGGGCGGATCGGGGCGGTCGAGGTCGGCGCGGTCGGGCTGGCCGCGGAAGCGGTGCCACAGCCGGCGCCCGGCTAGCAGCACCAGCACCGCCGCCGCGCTGAGGGTGATCGCGAACAGCACCTTGCCGTAGGCGTTGGAATGCACCGACAGGCGCACCGGCTCGCCCAGCCGCATGCCGTCCGGGGTGCGCAGCGCCACGTCGACGGCGACGCGCTGGGTGAAGTTCACCTCGATCGGCACGCGCAGCGGCAGGTAGCCCGGCGGCAGCTCGATCAGGCCGACGTCGGTGACCGTCATCCCGGGCGGCGCGTCGACCTGCAGCCGCACCCGGATCGGGACCGCCAGGGCGTTGTGCAGCGCCAGCGGCAGCGGGCTGTGCTCGGTAGCCAGGGTGTAGGAGTCGCCGGGGTTGACGATCGTGACGGCGCCGAACAGGTCGTGGATGGTCTTGCCGACCACCGCCAGGCGTTGCTGGGCCAGGCCGTTGCGGGTGTCGGGCGGCTCGGATTGGCTCAGCGCGCGCAGCATGTCCTCGCGCAGGGGAGCGGTGTACTGGACGCCGGTCAGCCCGGTGCGCTCGTCGGTGCTCAGCGCCGAGGTCAAGCCCCACAGCCGGCCGACCTGACCGGAGATGGCGGCGGTCACGTCGTCGGCGAATCGCCCGCGGGTGGATCCGTCCGCCGCCACCTGCTGCGGGGGGTCGTTGCGGGCGGCGGCCTCGGCCACCACGGCCGGCAGCGGTCGGGGCACCGCCAACCCGGAACGAATCGCGGTGGCCAGCGCGGTCATGATGACCTGCGCGTCGTCGGCCTGCAGGTTCCACGTCGCCGGCGGGACCAGCAGCTGGGTGCGCGGTGCCGCGTCGCGCTGCAGGGCGTGCCAGAAGATGGAGCCCAGCGCGTCCTGGCGTCGAGCGACGTTCGAGTCGTGCGAGAGCCGAACGCTCAGCGAGGGGTCCAGATAGGTGGGGGCGGCGGGGCTGTTGCCCGCGCCGGCCAGCGCCGCGCCGACGGCCGGGTCGAACGGCGCGACCGCCACCTGGGGGGAGAGCCGCCGGGGCGCGGTGTCCACGCTGGAAGCGGCCGAATCCTGGGCGGACAGGTCGCCGGCGGCGATCGCGACCGTGCTGTCGTCGCCGTTGAGCAGGCTGACCGTGCCGGCGGTGAGCGGGCCGTCGGGCAGCAGCGTGGCGCCGCGGGCGGAGGGCACGTCGAGGATGCGGTCGACGATGCCGCCGACGTTCTTGGTCGCGATCGCACTCAGGCCCGGGTCGTTGACGCGTTGCAGGGCGTCGAGGTCGGCCTGGGCGTAGGGCAGCGGCGCCACGCAGGTGCGGTGGGCCAGCGCGCGCAGCCGGTTCAGCCACCCGGCCGCGGCGGCCTGGCCGGTGCCCGGGTGGGTGGGGGTGCCGGGTAGCTGGGCGGGGCCGTCTGGCGAATCGGACACCACGTAGCCGGCGGTCATCGCGTTGACGGTGACCAGGAGGTCGGGGTCGACCGCCAGGCACAGCGCGCGGCCGACGGCGCCGTCGGGGTCGACGTCGTGGCTGGTGGCGACCTCGGCCGCGGACAGCAGGATGTCCAGCCGGCCGCCGGTGGCCAGCGAGGAGGCCAGATCGTCGTCGACCAGCCGGACCGGGATGGCGCCGCCGGGCACGCCGGGCGACAGCCGCGGCCGGTCGGCGAGCGGCCAGAGCATGGTCATCCACACGGGCTTGGAGGTGTCGGGCGCGACGGCGGAGTTCACGTCGTCGGCGTGGTCGGGCGGGACACCGATCACGGGCAGCAGAAACCGCGCGTTGTCGAGCCGGGCGGGGGCGCCATAGTCGGGTGTCCCATTGGCGTTGACCAGCACGGGATAGATGCCCGGCTTCTCGATGCCCAACGAGGACTTGGTCGCCGATCGCAGGGGGGCGGCCAGCGTGAAGCCGGCGGTTTGTCCCCGCTGCAGTTCGGGGGCGACCGTGAGGAAGTCCGCGGCCGACTGGTATTGGTCGGTGTCGCCGTCCAGGGACGTGCGCAGGGCGGCCGAGGCGTCGACGGCCGGGGCGTGCTCGAGCCGCACCATGACGTCGCGGACCGGGCGGTCGCCGATGTTGGTCACCGTTCCGCTGACGGTGACGACGGGCGGGCTGGTCGTGGTGACGACGTCCGGGGTCACCTGGTCGATGCGGACGCGGACGAACGGCGTGGAACCGGGCTCGCCCGCGACCGCGCGCGGGGCGGGTCCGGCGAGGACCGCGAAACCGGCCACGATGCCCACCACTGCGGCAAGGCGCACTAAGCCGGCCCAGCAGAGTCGCGGCGCGGTCACGGCCCTGGCCCGTGACCGTTCTTCCGGCCCGCGATGGGCTTGTCGGAATGCCGGGTCCGCGAATGGGTCTGCGGGCGCCGGCGCGGCGCAGTGGGCGGCAGCGGCGGCAGCGCGGCCGGGCCGTCGCTCTGCAGCTTGTCGATCAGTTCGTCGGCGACCTGCGCCAGGCGGCGCTCGTCGGCGTAGGCCAGCCGCGACGGCAGCTCGCGGATCGGCACCCAAGCCACCTCGGCGACCTCGAGGTCCTCGTCGGAAAGCTCCCCGCCGGAGAAGCGCATCAAATAATGGTGCACCGTTTTGTGCACGCGGCGGCCGTCGGTGACGAACCAGTAGTCGATGCGTCCCAGTGCGGCCAGGACGCTGCCGCGGATGCCGGTCTCCTCGGCGACCTCACGGATGGCGGTCTGCTCGGCGGTCTCGCCCATCTCGATGTGTCCCTTGGGCAGCGACCACAGCATCCGTCCGCGCCGGTCGACTCGGCCGATCAGCGCTGCGACCTGTGCGTCGCGCGGCCCGTCGATGCCGTCGATGACCAGGCCGCCGGCGGAGGTTTCGTGCACGGTTCGGAGCCGATCGGGGCCGCGGCGGGGTGCGCGCGATTTGCGAGGTTTGGACGCCGTCGCGTCGCCGTTGGTTTGCGGGTCGGCGGTGTTCTCGGTTGCGCCGCCAGCGCCGCGACGCCGGCGCCGCCCCCGGCGTCGACGTGGTCTAGCTTGTTCGGCGTCCGACACCCAAGCGATAGTAGCTGGCGGGGGCCGGTCTTCCCGAGATGCTCGCCGCTGGCCGGATGGGCGACCGGGCCAGGGGGCGTTGTTGGCCGCGTCACCCGACTACGCTCATCGAACGTGCCTGACGCCCAGGATGCCGAGCTGCTGACCGCCGCCGCGGTCGCGCTGAACAAGCACGCGCCCGTGCTGCGCGAGCTGGGCGCCGCGTTCGACGCCGCGGGCCACGAGCTGTATCTGGTGGGCGGTTCGGTGCGCGACGCCTTGCTGGGCCGGCTGAGTCCCGACCTGGACTTCACCACCGACGCCCGCCCCGAGCAGGTCCAGGACATCGTGCGGCGGTGGGCCGATGCGGTGTGGGAGACCGGGATCCAGTTCGGCACCGTCGGCGTCGGCAAGGGCGACTACCGCCTGGAGATCACCACGTTCCGCGCCGACGCCTACGACCAGGTGTCACGCAAGCCCGAGGTCCGTTTCGGCGATCGCCTCGAGGACGACTTGGTGCGCCGCGACTTCACGGCCAACGCGATGGCGGTGCGCGTAACGCCGACGGGCCCGGGCGAATTCCTTGACCCGCTGGGCGGTTTGGCGGCGCTGCGCGCCCGGATGCTGGATACGCCGGCCGCGCCGGAGGTGTCCTTCGGCGACGACCCGCTGCGGATGCTGCGCGCCGCGCGGTTCGTGTCGCAGCTGGGCTTCGCCGTGGCCCCGCGGGTGCGGCAGGCGATCGAACAGATGGCCCCGCAGCTGGCGCGGATCAGCGCCGAGCGGGTGGCCGCCGAACTGGACAAGCTGCTGCTCGGCGACGACCCGGTGGCCGGGATCGATCTGCTGGTCGAATCCGGGATGGGCGAGGTGGTGCTGCCCGAAGTCGGGGGCATGCGGATGGCCATCGACGAACACCACCAGCACAAGGACGTTTACCAGCATTCGCTCACGGTGCTGCGTCAGGCCATCGCGCTGGAGGACGAGGGGCCCGATCTGGTGCTGCGCTGGGCCGCGCTGCTGCACGACATCGGCAAGCCGTCGACCCGCCGGCACGAGCCGGACGGCGGCGTGAGCTTCCATCACCACGAGGTGGTGGGCGCCAAGATGGTCCGCAAGCGGCTGCGGGCGCTGAAGTACTCCAAGCAGATGGTCGAGGACATCTCGCAGCTGGTGTATCTGCATCTGCGGTTCCACGGCTACGGCGACGGCAAGTGGACCGATTCCGCGGTGCGCCGGTATGTCACCGACGCCGGGCCGCTGCTGCCGCGGCTGCACAAGCTGGTGCGCGCCGACTGCACGACCCGCAACAAGCGCCGGGCCGCGCGGCTGCAGGCCAGCTACGACCGGCTGGAGGAGCGCATCGCCGAGCTGGCCGCCCAGGAGGACCTGGCGCGAGTGCGCCCGGACCTGGACGGCAACGCGATCATGCAGCTGCTGGGGATCCCGGCGGGCCCGCAGGTGGGCGAAGCGTGGCGCTATCTCAAGGAGCTGCGACTCGAGCGCGGCCCGCTGACCACCGAGGAGGCGACCGCCGAGCTGCTGTCCTGGTGGCGATCGCGGGGGAACGCATAGCGGCGGCGGTGCGTCCGAGAAGGCATGGATTATTGCCTCGCGAATGACGGTGGCGCAGCGGCCATCTGGCACGGCCAGCCCACCCTCGATTTGGACGGCGACGGCCGCCTCGATGCGATCGGACTGGACCTCGACGGCGACGGGATGCAGGACGACGCGCTGGCCGATCTCGACGGCGACGGGACGGCCGACCACGCCGTCCTCGATGTGGACAACGACGGCGCCCCGGAGGCTTGGTTTACCGACGACGGGGCCGGCACCTGGGGCGTGGCCGTCGACCGGGGCGGGCAGCTGCGGTGGTTCGGCCTCGACGGCGTCGAGCACACCGGCGGGCCGCTGGTCGACTTCGACGGCCACGGTCAGGCCGACGACCGCCTGCTCGACACCGACGGAGACGGGGTGGCCGACCGGGTGCTGTGCGCCGGCGAGAACGGCGCGACCGGGTACGTCGACACCGACGGCGACGGCAAGTGGGACGTCCGGCTCACCGACACCGACGGCGACGGTCGCGCCGACGGGGCGGGCAACCTATGACAGCGCCGGCAGGGACTGAATTGACCGGCATCCCGGCGGAAATTACCTTTACCACCAGCTCACGCGGAGGGGATGGCGATGTTCGTCGACACTGAATTGCTGCACACGGGCGGTAATGACTCGCACCGAGCGGGCGGGCACGCCCAAGAGGGGGCCGACCGGCTCTCGCAGGGCCCGCTGGCCCCCGGGATGTTCGGCGGCTTTCCCGCGGCCGAGATGTTTCACGGGGCGGTGACCGCCGCGCATGGGCAGCACGTCAAGAACTTGCAGGCCCACCAGGAGACGCTGACCGGACTCGGTCACAAGGCGCACTACGCCGCGAACGGTTTCACCAACATGGATGAGCGCAACGCCGCAGAAGAGCGGGCGGTGCGATGGACCTCCGATACATCAGCCGTCCGCACCTGATAGCCGAAGCCCGCGGCGATCCGTGGGCGATCAACGACAGCCTGCAAGCCGGGCGCCCAGGGCAGATTTCCGATTTGGCGCGGGCCTTTCTTGGCTCCGGTCGGTGCACCGCCGAATCCTGGGCCGCCTTCGACGACGCGCGCCGCCGCTTCGAGGCGTCGTGGAACCGGGTTGATGGTGAGCACCCGATCAACGACTCGGCCGAGGTGCGACGCGTGATCGAGTCGCTGGGACGGCAGTCGTTGCAGCTGCCGGCGATCGCGGCGGAGCTGGAGAACGTCGCGGCCGGGCTGGCCGAGGCCCAACGCGCCGGCGCGGCGCTGATCTCGGCATTGGAGGCGCAGCTGCGGCAGGCCGACGACCTGCTCGGTCAGGCGATGGCGCTCGAGCGGAACGGCGGACTCGACGCGGGCGATCGGTCCGGGCTGGATGCGCTTGTCGGTGCTCTGGAGCAGCAAGCTATCGACGGCACCTCCGCGGCGGTGGGCCGGCTCACGTCGGAGCGCAACGGCTACTCGCAGTCCCTGGACAGGTCGCTCACGATGTTGCGCACCGACGGCTATGACCCCGCGGTTCTGTCCGCGGTGGATGCGCCGGGTCACGCGAATTTTGATGAGCCGCTGCAACTCCCGCCGCCGGAGACCAGCGCCGAGGGGATCAATCGGTGGTGGAAAACCCTCAGCCGCGAGCAGCAGAGCCGGCTGATCGCCGACCACCCGCCGGAGCTGGGCAACCTCAATGGCATCCCGGTCGTCGTCCGCAGCCAAGTCAACAATGCGGTGCTGTACGACGATCTGCGGCGCGTCGAGGATGTCGCCGCGGAGCGCGGCGTGTCGATCAACGTCGTGCTCGCCGACCCGGCCAAGTTCGGGGTGAGCCCTGCAGCCGTTACGCGCTACACCAACGCCTGCCGCACCGAACAGGGCCTCGATGAGGCGCGCTCGGGCGGCGCGGACGCCTTCCTGGTGAAGTACCAACCCGAGGCTTTCGGCGGGGAGGGGGCCGCGGCCGTCGCGATCGGAAATCCCGACACAGCGACCAACACCGCGGTGCTGGTGAAGGGCGCGGGCACGAGCGTGCGCGACGGAAGCTTGGCCCAAGCCGAGGGCGTCAACGTGTACCGGGAGTCGGCCCGTGCCGAGTGGGGCAGGCGCACTGCGGTGGTGACGTGGATTGGCTACGACACCCCCGACGGTTGGTACGACCCGGGCCTTCGGGAGCCGGACATGGCTCGTGTCGGGGCGCGGGTGTTGGCCGCCGACGTGAACGCACTTGCGGTGACGCATGAGGGCGCGCCCGCGCACGTGACCGTGGTCGGCCACTCCTATGGATCGACCGCCGTCGCCGATGCGGCGACGGCCTACGGGATGCGCGCCAGCGACGTAGTGCTGGTCGGCTCGCCGGGCACCGACCTGGCGCATTCGGCGGCTGACTTCCATTTGCCCGCCGGTGGTCACCTTTACGTCGGTGCGGCCTCCGGCGACGCGGTCACCTGGTCACCCACTCACGTGACCGGCCCCGGCCTGATCGGCCTGAGTTTTGGTGGGCTGGGCGACGATCCTGCCGTCGACGGCTATGGCTCGACCCGGTTCAAAGCCGAGGTGCCCGGCACCTCCCTGAATCCGGTCTACGACCACCTGCGTTACTTCGACGACGGGTCGGAGTCGCTGTTCAGCATCTCCGACGTGGTCTCCGGTCACGGCGACGCGCTGCAACGCGACGGCATGACCGCGCGGCACCGGGGCGAATACGGAGCGGGCGAATGGGTCGACCCCGAACTCGCGCGGCCGGGGACTGGCGGGCATCGGCATCCGGCGCCGACGGGTTAAGCGCCGCTCGCACAACGTTGCAGTCTGTAACGCGACGGGTACGTTTCGATTGCCAGACCTCCGAAGGCCTCCGGGCGCGGGCCTAAAGTGACGTTGCCTCACTGGCTATTAGCCTTGGCAAGGTGATGAATCCTCAACCGCCTCATCCGGCGCAGTGGCCGCCATCCGCGGGGCCGGTCAGGCCAGAATCGAATGGCCGCAGCCTTACCGCCATATCCGCTATTGGCTTAATTGCGCTAGCCGCGCTTGTTATCGGGATTATTGCCGTCTCCCGGCCCGCTGCAGATGGCGCGGCGAAGGGCTCGACAACCGCGGCCCCACCGCCGGCGTTTACGCCCGAACAGGTAGCAAGCGCGAAGAAGAATCTATGCACTATGTATCAAGTCGCGGCGCGATCGGTGAAGCACGACACCAACGGGACAGATGTCGCCCTTGCACGAATTTCGACGACTAATGCTGCCGGGATGCTTGAAGCGGCAGCCAGCAATCCAGCACTGGAACAGGGTGACCGAGATGCTGCGAATAACCTAGCTGCTGGATACCGCACCGCTGTCGCGATCAGTAGCGTTTTTGATAAGACGTCGTCGGTTCTCCAAGAGTCAATAGATGATGTGAACCGACTGGACGGGGTCATGGCCGCGAAGTGTCCCTAGTGAGACGCTGGCATGGATGCGGAAGGCGCGACTCCAGCACCTTGCGGACCACGCAATTAGCACTGGGCCAGTAGGGTCGATGTGGTACGCGGGACATAGCGAGGGAGGCAGTGATTTGCCACCACAGTGCCGGTATTCCAACATTGAGAGCGAAGAGGCGCCGGGGCGGAGACCTGTCTCGAAGAGCTGATGCGGTGAGGAGGGGGCGGTGGGACCTGACTTGCCCGCTGGGAAGTACACCGCCGCTCTTATCGGCGCCTGGTGGCCGCAACCCTCAACGAGTACCAGAACGGGTGCTGCACATTGGATATCCATGCAGCAGCAGCAAGAAGGGTATGCCCAGGAATTACATAACCAATGGACACAATTAGCGTCGCAGAATAAAGGGCATACTGTCGACGATCTTGTGACACGCTTTCAACAGGGCGAAAAGCACCATCTGGACCTAGCAGAGAAGTATAAGGCCAAGGCCGCCGCTTTTGAAAAAGGAGCAGACGCTGTCGATAATTTACGCGAGGGGCTTCGAGGGATCGCTGACGATTACAACCAGAGGATCGCCAATATCGAGAACTCGAAGGAGCCCGCAGCCGTGAAGGCCGCGGAAATCGAGCAGCTGATCGCCGAGGCTAACGGGTTCGCAGCACATAAGTCTGCCGCGGCGGTTGCAACGATCATGGATGCGATCCAGAAGATTCTCACCGCCGAGGGAATGACGATGTCACCGCAGGAATTCCTCGGCAGTCAGGGGCTGGATCCCGGGAAGCAGACTGCTATGGGTGGGGGCATCTGCAACGAAGGTCAGAACGGTGGTGGTGGTGGCCAGTTTGTTGCCCGCCCCATGGGCTCGGGGATGGGCAATGGCGGCCAATTCGCCGGAGGCGGTCCGGGCCAGGGCGGCGAACTGGCGCCGAGTGCGTTTGGGGCGGGCATCGGGCAACCCGGTGGGGTGGGTGGCAACGGGGTCATCGCTGCGCCTCCTGCCGGCGCAGGGCATCTTCCAAGCCCGCCTGCAGTGCATTCGCCACTAGCCGGAGGTAGTGGACTCTCGCCGGCAACTGCTTTTGGGGGGCTTTCACCGAACCAACTGAGCAACTCATTCTCCCAAGGAGTTATGGCAGGCCAGCCGGCGGGGTCGGGCGCGAACCAACTGTCGCAAGGGCTGATGAATGCGACCGGTGCGGGTTCGGCGCCACCCCCACAACCGCCAGTCGTGCCGCCGGTATCTGCGGCAGGTACCCCTGCTGCTGCAGGTATCGACGCCGCTGTGGTGGACCACGGCTCGGGCGCCCCGGCCTCCACCGGCGCCAGTGCACCGGTGGTCTCGACGGGTGGCGCAGTGCCGGTCGCCGCACCGATGCCCATGTCGCCGCCGATGACTCCAGTGACCGGAGCCCCGGCGACCCCTGCCGGCCCGTTGCCCGCCTACGGCTCCGACCTGCGGCCCCCAGTTATTGCTCCGCCGTCGGTTTCGGCGCCGACTACCCCGGTGTCTGGCGCGCCTGTCGCACCGTCGACCTCGACGTCGCCACCCACGTCCCCCTCAGCGGGCAGCCCATTAATGTCGACGGTCCAACGGGGCGCCGGCGAGCAGGTCGGCGCGAGCGCGGCAAGTCCAGCAGGTGCATCGGCATTGTCCGCAACCGCCGGTGCTGTCGCGGGCGATGTATCGAGCCGGGCCGCTGAACAACAGCGGCTCCAGCGCCTCGTCGACGCGGTAGCTCGCCAGGCGCCGGGTCTGTCATGGGCGGCCGGCCTGCGTGACGACGGCACAACTCTTCTGGTCAGCAATGTCGCCGGCGGATGGATCCCACCAAACGTGAAGATCCCCGTCGGCGTGAATCGATTGCTGGACCCCGCACTCCGCCGGACTGATGCCAGCGTGGTTGATCTGCTAGGGACCGTCTCGGCGGCCGCGGTGCACAAGCCGCACGGATTTATCGGCAAGGCGGAGCCCGATGATCCCGCGCTCACCGGTGACCGACTGACGCGGACGGGACCCGAAGTCGACGAGCTGGGTCCGGCGTTGGTCGAGGCCGTTAGGCGCCGCGACGGCTTGCCGCGAATCGCCCAGACGCTGGCGCAAGCTGCAAGCCGGGGAACGGGCGTTACCGAGAACGAGGTCGACGTGTTGCAACACGAGCAGCAAGCCGCATATCAGAAGACCCTGGAGGATCCACACGACCTCGCGCGGGCGGCCGACTGGATGCTCCTGGCAGCTATCGAGGCCCTTATCGCCGGACGCGAATCCATAGCGAACTACCACATGGCGTGGTATCTAGCAGTCGCGGCATAGCTGAGGTGACTACCTTTCAAGCACGTAGCGCCCTACGATGCGATCCACTAGGACATGTCTTGAGCGGCTGTGGCAGCTAACCTGACTAGGCAGCGACACGTGAGGGTTGAGGTGCAATTATGACGACGGGCGGGGGGCGTCCGATATTCATAGACGCGCCGACCTTGCCGACCGCTCCTAACCTTCCGCCGACGGTGGGGCCGAACCCGGTTCCTGGCGGCGGTGCAACGCCGACAGATATAACCATCACCGGTCTAACGCAACTCGGAAATGCCGGTGTCCCCGGTGACCAGGCCTCCAGCCTGGAAGGCGAGGCCGATCGCCGGGCGCACGCGCTCGACGCCGCCCAGAAATTTCCCGCCAACGAGGCCGACTCCGCACAGCAGTTCCAGCAACTCTCACAGATGCTTCCGCAAATGGCATCAGGGTTCATGGGCGCGTTTACCGGCGCGCTCGGCGGCTTCATGGGGCCGCTCACCCAGATTCCGCAACAGTTCATGCAGGCCGCGCAGAGCGCGATGCAGCCGCTGATGGGAGCGGCCAAAGGCGGCGGAGCGGCGGAAGCCGCCCTCACGGGTATGTCGGGCGAGGCGGCGCCCTTCGAAGGTGCCGGTGAAGGTGGAGGCGGTTCCGGCGGCGGAGGCGGCATCGGGGCCGGGGGAACCACCCCGACCGGCTACCTGGGACCGCCGCCCGTGCCGTCGTCATCACCGCCCACCACACCGGCGGCGGCATCGGTCAAGTCGCCGGCGATGACACCGACCGGCGGAATGCCCCCGGCCGCGGGACCGATGGGAATGACCGGTATGCCGATGATGCCCGGCGCGATGGGCGCAGGCGGTGAAGCCAGCAGCAAGGACAAGCCCGCCGAAAAGCGGGTGACCGTCTCCGGCATCCCCAACGGCCAACCGGTCAAGGGCCGCCTGACGGTGCCGCCGAGTGTTCCCGTCACGAAATCGGACGGCAAGCCGCCCGTCGTCGCCAAGCCCAACCGGCGGATCGTGATTGTGCCGGCGGACGAAGAGCCGCCTACGCAATAGCACTGAAAATGGCTGTTTCGCCATATGCATTACCGAACTAATTCCGCTAAACCCCCAACACAAGGCGAGTGGTCCGGGCGTGGTTAAAGGCAGTAATGTCTTGGGCTGTGGCCATTATCGAGACGCTGCCGAGTTCGGAATTGCTGAGGCCATCGTGGGCTACACAAACGCTTCCGAAAATCCTTGCGGCACAGCGACTGTTGCGGGGGTAGCGAACGTGCTGGGGGTACAGGTGCCCACCGACCACCGGCGTGGTGCATCCTATCGACGCGGCCGAAGTGACGGCGGTCGACGAGCCAGAAGTTATGGGAGTTGCGGCTGAGGTGTCCGGTACGGATGCGGTGCGCCCGGACGCGGCGGCGGACAAGGCATTGGTCGACCAGGTTCTGGCCGACCTGAAGGCGAATTTCGAAAAGTGGGAGGAAGTACTGGCCGCCCAGGAGGCGGTGACTTTTACCGCCGACGTCGGCGACATCTACGCGGTGTGCAATTCCGATGGGCGGCTCACGGGGCTGTCGTTGGCGCCGCACGTGATGACGTCGTACACCTGTCGGGAGCTGGTGGATCGACTGAATATGGTTTTCGAGGCATTGCGCGAAGAAGCGCAGGCCGATTTTGATCGGAATTACGGTGGGGGAATCGTTGAATGATCCGCTGGTGATGCGGGCGGTGGCCGCCCTGTCCCGCGGCCACGGCCTGTTCGTCGGCGGCGATGCGGGCCACGGGGTCGGCGACGCACCTGTGCGGGTAGACGCTCACGCCGACCGGATACGGCGCGCAACGCACGCCGGGAGGGCGGCGGCGAGGTCAGCCACGTCGGCCTCCAGGCTGCGCCGGCTGGCCGAGACGGACACGGCGCTGGACGCCGCCCTGGCACGAGCGCGGGCCGACCGAGCCGACGCACGCACCGCGACCCGACTCAACCTGGACGCAGCGGTTGTCGATGCCATGCCGGCGGCCGATACGCCGATGGGCCGACGCGAGGCGATGGCCCGGATGGCGGCACGGTTGCGCACGCAGCACCGCCACATCGTGCGGTCGCGGGCGCGCGCAAGGCAGCTGGCGACGCGGCTACAACGGCTGCACTACCCACACGCACACCGGGCACGGCACGGACATGGCAGCGGGCGCGCGGCAGTCTGGGAGGCAATCCGCGAAGCCCTGGACATCAAGGGCATTCACGATGCCGACGCCCGGGCCCGATGGGCGCGCGGCATGGACCTGGTGGCGCGCCGCGAGTCCAACTACAACGTCTACGCGGTAAACCGCTGGGACTCCAACGCGGCCAGGGGCACCCCGGCCAAGGGGGTCTTTCAGTTCATCGCGCCGACATTCGCCGCGTATCACGAGCCGGGGACCTCGGCGAGCATCCACGATCTGGTAGCGCAAGCCTGCGCGTTCATCAACTACGCGCAACGCCGCTACGGTGTGGCCGCCGATGCGTCGAATCTGGCGGCCCGGATCCAGCAGGCCGATCCCCACCGCGGACCAAGGGGTTACTGACCGATGCCGTTGAGTTTGTCCAACCGCGACCAGAATTCGGGCCACCTGTTCTACAACCGGCGGCTCCGGGCGGCGACGACCCGCTTCTCGGTGCGAATGAAACACGACGACCGCAAGCAGACCGCCGCTTTGGCGTTGTCGGTGGTTTTGGTGGCCATCGCCGCGGGCTGGATGGTGCTGCTGAACGTGCTCAAACCCAGTGGCGTGGTGGGTGATTCGGCCATCATCGGCGACCGCGAATCCGGGGCGATCTACGCGCGTATCGACGGCCGGCTGTATCCGGCACTGAACCTGACCTCCGCGCGGCTGGCGACGGGCAACGCCGGGCAGCCGACGTGGGTGAAGCCGGCCGAGGTCGCGAAATATCCGACGGGCCCGTTGATCGGCATCCCGGGCGCGCCGGCGGCGATGCCGGTGCATCGGGGCGCCGCCTCGGCGTGGGCCGTGTGCGACACGGCGGGCCGGCCCCGCACGTCGGACAAGCCCGTCGTGACGTCCATTGCTGGACAGCTCTTCGGCGGACGGGCGGCGCCGATGGCCAAGGACGCGGCGCTGTTGGCGAGCTTTCAAGGCTCCGCCTACGTGATCTGGGGCGGGAAGCGCTCGCAGGTCGATCCCACCGACCGGGCGGTGACCTTGAGCCTGGGGCTGGACCCCGGAGTCACTGTCCCCGTGGAGATCTCGCGGGCGCTGTTCGACGGGATGCCGGCGACCGAGCCGCTGCGCGTACCCAAGGTCCCCGAGGCCGGTACACCGTCGAGGTTCCTGGCGGGCTCGCAGGTGGGTGCGGTGCTGCAGTCCCAAACGGCCGGCGGCGGCAGCCAGTTCTACGTGTTGCTCGCCGACGGGGTGCAAAAGGTCGGCGGCTTCGTTGCCGACCTGATGCGCAGCGCGAACTCCTACGGATCGACGACGCCACGGACGGTGACTCCCGACGTGCTGGTCAACATCCCGGAAGTGAATTCACTGCCCGTCGACTATTACCCGACCGGGCGACTGAATTTCATTGACTCCGCGGCGAATCCGACCACCTGCGTCGCATGGGAGAAGGCGTCGACGGATCCGCAGGCCCGGGTCGCCATCTACAACGGGCGGGGGCTTCCGGTGCTTCCGTCGATGGACGACCGGATCGTGCGACTGGTCCGTGACGACCGCGATCCGGCATCGGTGGTGGCCAACCAGGTGCTGGTGTTGCCGGGCGCGGCCAACTTCGTGACATCGACGAGCGGCGTGATCACCAGCGATTCACGCGAATCGCTGTTCTGGGTGGCCGACAACGGAGTGCGGTTCGGCATCGCCTCCGACGACTCGACGCTGCGTGCGCTGGCCCTCGATCCGGCGATGGCGGTGCAGGCCCCCTGGCCGCTGTTGCGGACCTTCGCCGCGGGCCCGGCGCTGTCGCAACAGGCGGCGCTGGTTGCGCGTGACACCGTGCCGGCGCTCGGGCAGGCGGCCGTGCTGACGACATCGCCGAAGGCGGGAGGCTAGCGGATGTCCAAGAGAGCGTTTCCCATCAACCGGGTCAAGATCCAGCCGCCGAAACCCGTTCGGGTGGCGCCGAATGCGCCGATCGCCCTCCCCGAGCGCGAGCCGCGCAACATCTGGGTGATGATCGGCGTGCCGGCGCTCATCGTGGCCCTGATCGGCACGATCGTCATGCTGTACGTCTCGGGGGTGCGCAGCCTGTCGACGGGCTTCTTCCCGTTGATGGGCATCGGCGCGTTCAGCATGCTGGCGTTTTCCGGACGCTTCGGGCGAGCCCGCAAAATCACTTGGGGGGAAATGGAAAAGGGCCGCCGCCGCTACCTTCGCGACCTCGACGGCAACCGCGACGAGATCCAGTCGGCGGTGTGTGCGCAGCGCAAGTGGCAGGAGTCTGTGCATTCCGATCCGCGCGGGCTGGGCGCCATCATCGGCGGCCCACGGATGTGGGAGCGCGGCCGCGGTGACGTCGACTTCCTGGAGGTCCGACTCGGCACGGGCGTGCAGCACGCCCCGGATTCGGTGCTGTCGGTGACCTGGCCCGACATCGCCTCCGATGAGGAGCTGGAGCCCGTCACCGGGCAGGCGCTGCGCGATTTCATCTTGGAGCAGCGGAAGATTCGCGATATCGCCAAGGTGGTGAACCTGCGATCGGCGCCCGGATTCAGCTTCGTCGGCGACGACCTGAACCGGGTGCGGTCGCTGATGCGTTCACTGCTGTGCTCGCTGGCGGTGTTCCACAACCCGCGCGACGTCAAGTTGATGGTGGTGACCCGCAATCCCGAGCTGTGGTCGTGGATGGTGTGGCTGCCGCACAACCTGCACGACGAGTTGTTCGACGCGTGCGGTTGGCGGCGGCTGATTTTCGCCACGCCAGAGGACCTCGAAGCGACGCTGGGCGCCGAGTTGCACATGAAGGGCCGGCGGGGCCAGTGGACGCCGCTGGCGGCGGCCGCCCCGACGACGACCGGCTCGGCGTTGGAGACGGGGCAACTCGACACCGGGGCCGAACTGGGCCCGCACTGGGTGATCGTGGACGACAACACCGGCAGCCCGGAGGCCTGGGAGAGCGTGGTCGGCCAGGTGGGCAAGGCGGGAATCACCGTGCTGCGCATCGCGTCTCGGGCCGGTATCGGCGTGGGGTTTGATAAGGACCAGCTCTATGAGATGAGTGAGCGGCCGGTGTCGCACGCGCTCGCCAACGGGTCCGCGAAGCTTTCGCGCAACGGGGACAGCGCCGAGGACGACGACGGCCGCCCGGCGCCGCTGCTGCGCGCGGGCGGCAAGTTCTTTGCCCACGCCGACCAGCTGTCGATTCCGCGGGCCTACCGGTACGCCCGCGCGATGGCGCGGTGGTCGCCGACGAGCAGCGCGGAGATCGCCGACTCCACCAGCGGAGCCGCCGAGCTCCTGCGCGCCTTGGGGATCAGCGATCCGCGAGACCTGGATGTCGATCGCCTGTGGGCCGAGCGGCGCGGCCGCGGCGACGAGCGGTGGTGCGAGATCCCGGTGGGCGCCAAACCGAACGGCGAGCTGCAGAACGTCATCGTCCGCGCAAAGGACTTCGGCGGCTTCGGTTTTCACTCGGTGGTCATCGGGACCAGCGGCTCCGGCAAGTCGGAGTTCTTCCTGTCGCTGGTCTACGGCATCGCGCTGACACACTCACCGGAGACGTTCAACGTCATCTTCGTGGACATGAAGTTCGAGTCGGCCGCACAGGACATCCTGGGCATCCCCCACGTGGTGGCCGCGCTGTCGAACCTGGGCAAGGACGAGCGGCACCTGGCCGAGCGGATGCGGCGGGTCATCGACGGTGAAATCAAGCAGCGCTACGAGCTTTTCACGTCCGTGGGTGCCCGCGACGCCAACGACTACGAGGAGATCCGCCTCGCCGGGCGTGATCTCCCGCCGGTTCCGGTGTTGCTGGTCATCGTCGACGAATATCTCGAATTGTTCGCCAACCACGACAAGTGGATCAATCTGATCATCCACATCGGCCAGGAGGGCCGAGGCGCCAACGTATTCTTCATGCTGGGCGGCCAACGACTCGACCTGTCTTCGCTGCAGAAGGTCAAGTCCAACATCGCCTTTCGGATCGCGCTGCGCGCCGAGTCCGGCGACGACAGCCGCGAGGTGATCGGCACCGACGCCGCCTACCACCTGCCGTCGAAGGAGAACGGTTTCGCGCTGCTCAAGGTGGGGCCGCGCGACCTGGAACCGTTCCGCTGCTTTTACCTGTCCGCGCCGTTCGTCGTGCCCAAGAAGGCCGAGGTGGTCAGGACCGTCGACATGACCCTGACGCAGCCGCGGCTGTACAACTGGCAGTACCAGCCCCTGGACGAGGCCGACGCCGCGGCGCTGGAGGCCGCGTCGGCCGCCGACGAGGAACCCGACGAATTCCTCTTGCACGACGACGGTTTCAAGAAGAAGAAGATCGTGGACGTGTTGCGGGAGTCGCTGCACACGGTGCCCCACCGGGCGCCGCGACGGCCATGGCTCGAGCCGCTGGAGAACCCCGAGCCCGTCGACGTGGTGGTGGCGGGGTGGCGGGGCAAGCCATGGCACGTCGACTACGGCCGCAACCCGGGACTGGTGTTCCCCGTGGGCATCATGGACATTCCCGAGGAATCCAAGCAGGTCGTGCATTCCATTGATGCGTTGCGCAGCAACATCATCGTGGTGGGCGCCAAGCAGCGCGGCAAGACCACGACGCTGATGACGCTGATGTGTTCGGCGGCAATGATGTACACCCCGTCGCGGGTGACATTCTTCTGCGTCGGCGGCGCGACCATGGCTCAGGTCGGCTCTCTGCCGCACATCGCAGACATCGTGTCGCCCAAGGACACCGAAGGCATCGAGCGGATCTTGAGCAGCATGGACGCGTTGATCGACGCCCGCGAGGACGCGTTCCGGCGCGCCAACATCGACCTCGACGGGTTCCGCGAGCGACGGTTCGGGCCCGGCAGCGACGGCCTGGGCGGGACCGACCCGAACGACCCGTTCGGCGATGTCTTCGTGGTGGTCGACGACTACGACGACCTGTACACGAAGGACATGGTGTTGGGCGACCGCATCATCTCGTTGAGCAGCCGCGGCCCCGAATACGGGGTGCACGTGATGTGCAGCGCCGGCGGCTGGATCCACGGGCAGCGGCAGAAGCTGCTGCAGAACGCCACGGCGCGAATCCAGTTGCGGCTGGCCGAGCCGGGGGAGAGCCAGATGGGGCACTCCGCGATCGAGTCGCGCGAGGCGGCCCGTCGAACGTTGAACCGCCCGGGCTTCGGACTGACCGACTCGCTACACGAATTGCTGATCGGCCTGCCCATGGTGGTCGACCCGGCCACCCGCACGCTGGTGGACACCCCCGGCGTCGGCGCCCGCGTCGCCGAGGTCGCCGGAATCACCAAACACGCGGTGCTGCAACGGCTGCCGGACCGCGTGGAGCTGAAGGCGATTCTGCAGGCCCACGCCGCCACCCGCGGCCCCGACGAGCTGTCTATCGCGTTCGCGATCGGCGAGCGACACCAGCTGGGGCCGGTGCCCGTGCGGCTGGCGGAGACCCCGGGCCTTATGATCCTGGGCCGCCAGGGCTGCGGCAAGAGCCTGTCGCTGGTGGCCATCGGCGAGGCGGTGATGAGCCGCTTCAGTCCGGATGAGGCGCAACTGACGCTGATCGACCCCAAGGCCGCTCCGCACGGGCTACGGGACCTGCACGCGCCGGGTTATGTGCGCGCCTACGCCTATGACCAGGACGAGATCGACCGGGTCATCACCGAACTGGCCCAGGAGGTGTTGCTGCCCCGGCTGCCACCCAAGGGTCTGAGCCAGGAGGAACTGCGCGCGCTGAAGCCGTGGGAGGGCACGCGGCACTTCGTGCTCATCGACGACGTCCAGGACCTGCGGCCGGCGCAGTCGGGGACCTACCCGGCGACCGCGCCGGTGGGGGCGGCGCTGTGGATGCTGATGGAACGCGCCCGGCAGATCGGTCTGCACGTGTTCACGACACGCAACAGCACCAACTGGGCGACGTTGCAGATGGACCCGTGGATGAGATATCAATCGTCGGCAAAAGTCGCGCAGCTGTATATGGATAACGATCCGCAAAACAAGATCAACCGGCTCGTTCGGGCCCAAATGCTGCCGCCGGGACGCGGATTATTGGTGAGCGACGAATCGGACGTCGAGGGAATTCTGGTGGGCTTGCCATCGATCGTTGCCAGCCAATAGCGGCGGCGATTTCATCGCATTAAACACCAAATTCACCGGGGAAAGTCCGACACCAGTCCCGTTGTGAAAACGGCGATTTCCGCTTCGACGTCGGCCGAGGCTGTCCGAGTGACTGGCGTTGCAGAAGTGGCAATAGCGTCCGCTGCGCTGCAAGTGGCAACAATTCTACGCAAGTACAACAATCGCTCTTGCGAACCGGATTTGGCGTCGCAGGATCGGCGGATAAATATTGTGAATACACGATCGGCGCGCAGGCATTAGACTGACCCATCATTCGCAGCGGTGGGACTGCGAGAACGTTCGGAGGGAAATATGTCGTTTACCGTTCAGCCCGAGGCTGTCCTGGGCTCAGCCGGCGCGGAATCGGCGATCAGCGCAGAAGTCGAGTCATCGGCCGCGGCGGCCGCGCCGGCGCTGCTCGGCGCTTTGCCGATGGGAAATGATCCTGACTCCGCCTTGTTCGCCGCGGCCCTGAACGCATGCGGGGGCGCCTACCTCGGCGTCGTCCAGGAGCACGCCGTGCAGCGCGGGCTGTTCGCCGGAACGCAGAGCATTTCGGCGTGCGTCTACACCGCCACCGAGGCGGCGCGCAGCCTGACGCTCGGGCTGTAAGCCGCTTATGCCTGACCCAGGGTGGGCGGCGCGTCCACCCGAAGCGAACGACCTGCTGCTCAAGACGGGCACCGGGGTGGCCACGATGCTGGCCAACCAAACGGCCTGGACCGCGGTGGGCGCCAGTCATCACGCTTCGGCCAGCGCGTCGATGATCAACACCGCCGTGACCTCGGCAAGCTGGCTGGGCGGCGGGTCGCTGGGGTCCGCCGCGAGCGTCACCGCCCTCAATGCGTCGCTGCACGGACTGGCCGGCTGGGTGGACGTCAAGCCGGGAGTGGTCGCCGCCGCGATCTCGGCGTATGAGATGGCCAATTCCGGCATGGTCCCGGCGCCGGTGTGCACCGCCAACCGTACCGAAGAGGCGGCCGACAACATCGCCAATCCGAGCGTCCTGTGGACCTTGACGCCGCGCATCGCCGAGCTGAATGTCGAGTACTTCGAGGTGATGTGGAACAACAACTCCCTGCGGGGAGCCACGTATGGCGCCGCGCTCGCCGTGCTGGCCGAAAGCCTGGCCATCCCACCGCCATTGGCGACCATGGGGGCCTCACCGGCCGCGCCGGCCGAGGCTGCCTCCGCGATCGGCCAGGCGGCGGGTGACGCCGCGGCCGGCGACGGGATGCGCACCGCTTTTCAGGGCGCGCAGACCGGCACGTCGGGCGCCGGCCGGGCAGCGTCGGGGGGCCAGGGAATGGGTGGCCTGAACAGCTTCATGGAGCCGGTGCAGTCGTTGCTGGGCGCGGTCCCGCAGGCGATGCAGGCCCCCGCGCAGCTGATGCAGGCGCCGATGAGCGCGATGCAGCCGATGCAGTCGATGATGTGCGGCATGTTCGCCAGCCCCGGCGCCGGGCTGGCAGGCGCCGGCACACCGGCCACCGCGGTCAGCGCGGTTTCCGCCGCGCCGGGAGCGGTCGGCGGCGGCGGCGGCGGGGCATCGCTCGGCGGCGGCGTGCCCGCGTCCACCTTCACCCGCCCGGTCAGCGCGTTCGAGCCCGGCAGTGGCGGGCGCCCGGTGGGGCTGCGACCCAGCGGGGCGCTGGGGGCCGAAGCGCTGCGGTCCCCCACTACGACGACGCCGGCCGGCACGGGCGTCGGCGGCATGCCGGTGGGCGCCGCGGCCGGCGGGCACGGTGGGTCCGACAAGAAGTCCGAGCAGCCGGCAACCGTGCGCGTCGTCGACGAAAGAGTCTGAAAAGGCCTGCTCAAAGGGTGAATCGACACATCTGAATAGCCGCCATACACTTCGACGATCCCCCGAGAAACCAGCGGGAACAATCAAATCGAATAGAGAAAACGCCTAACCGCAGAAGGAGAAGTCAACCGTGTCAATTGTTGTAGACGCCAACGTGCTACGAAGCATGAGCGACGCGATCCAGGCGCACATGGAGCATGCGATCGCGATCGGCCAGGGCTACCTGGCGAACCAGGAAAACGTGATGAACCCTTCGACCTGGTCGGGTGACGCGGTCGTCGCCTCGCACGTGACGGCCATGGAAGTTTCGAACGACCTCAACAAGGTCCTGACGGGCGGCACCCGCCTGGCCGAGGGCCTCAAGCAGGCCGCGGCGCTGATGGAAGGCCACGAGGCCGACTCGCAGCACGCATTTCGTGCCCTGTTCGGCGGCACCGCCCACAACGTCACCTAATCACCAGCCCAGTTAGCTTTCCAGGAAGGAAGTCATCATGACCGGTCCCATCGCTTACAACCCCGGCCCCGTTGCCGACTTCGCGGCCGACGTCGGATCGCGCGCCGGCCAGCTCGACGCCATCCACGCCGACGTTGCGAACAAGACCAACTCGCTTCAGGAGTTCTTCGCCGGTCACGGCGCGGCCGGATTCTTCGACGCCCAGTACCAGATGCTCTCGGGCCTGCAGGGCCTCATCGACACGGTGCGCCAGCACGGCAAGACGACCGGCAACGTGCTCGACGGCGCGATGGCCACCGACGAGCACATCCGCCGCCTGTTCTGAAATCGCCTGCCCGACGGCGCCATTGGTGACCGACGGCGGGTGAGGCAAAGGTGGGGCGCCGCCGGCATCCGCATCGCCCCACCTTTGGTATGCAAGCTGGCTGAGGTGAATCTTCCGTGCTGACAACGACGCTCGACGGCCTGTGGGTGTTGCAGGCGGTGACCGGCGTGGAGCAGCTGTGCCCCGAGCTGGGTTTGCGGCCGCTGCTGCCGCGGCTGGAAACCCCGGAGTTTGCGCTGCGCCACCCGGTGGTCGACGAACTCAAAGCGTGCGGTGCGCTCGACGAGGCCGGAAACGCCGACCCGATGATCCGCGAGTGGCTGACCGTGCTCTTTCGGCGCGACCTCGGGTTACTCCTGCACATCAACGTGCCGGGCCGCGACCCGACGCGCGCGGCCATCTGCCGGTTCGCCACCTGGTGGGTGGTCCTGGAGCGCCACGGTGAGCTGGTGCGCCTCTATCCGGCCGGCACCGCCGGCGACTCGGGCACGGCCACCGAGCTCGTGGTGGGCCAGGTCGAGCGGCTGTGCGGTGTCGCCGAGGCGGCGCCGCTGCGGCCGGTCACCGTGGACACCGCCGAGCTGCAGGAGTCCGTGCACGACGCCGCCAGCCTGAAATCGTTTCTGCTCAAGCAGAGTTTGGACGTCGACCAGCTGCACATCCTGACCATGGCCGCCGACCCGGCCCGTTCGGCGTCCGCCGCCATCGTGGCGCTGCAGGCCGGGGTCGGCCCGGAGAAGACGGCCCGCCTGGCGATCGGGCAGTCGGCGGTGGCCGTCGTCGACACCGCCGCCGGTCGGCTGTGCGTGGAAGGCGTGATGTCGGGCGGGCGTCGTTACCAGGTCCTCGCACCGGGATCCCGCAGCGACATCGCCGCAGCGGTGCAGCGGCTCATCCAGAGCCTGCCCGCGGGCGAGGAGTGGTACTCCTACCGACGCGTGGTCTGAGCGAAAGCACCAAAGCGGCGCCGTTACAACCAATCTTGGTAATAGCAAAGCTGGTCGCGCTGCTAATGCACTTCGCGGTTTGAGCGGGTTTGATCCGGCATTGATCGCGTAAACGGCGTATCGCGAATCGTGTTAGCATCGACGGTCGTGACGACCTCGTGGAATGACCCCAATATGTTCGACGAAGAGAGGCTTGGGCGGGGGGATCCGCCAGCGGTGCGCCACCGGGATTCGGTATCGGACACGATGCGTATTACCGATTTAGCCGCCCCTCGAAAAATTCCGCCGGGCTCGGGATGGCGTAAATTCATTTACAACATTTCGTTCCACAAGATAAACCTCGGAGAATCGCCGGGCGAACGCCATTATCGCGAATTAAAGGAACGCATCCGTCGGCATATCCGTCGGCAATTTGTGATCACCCTGGTGTCGGGCAAGGGCGGTGTCGGCGTGTCGACGATGGCCGCGTGCATCGGCGGCGTGTTCCGGGAATGCCGGCCGACCAACGTGATCGCCATCGACGCCGTCCCGGGCTTCGGCACGCTGTCCGACCGGATCGACGAGTCCCCGCCCGGCGACTACACCGCCATCATCAACGACACCGACGTGCAGGGCTACGCCGACATCCGGGAACACCTGGGGCAGAACGTCGTTGGGCTCGACGTGCTCGCGGGCAACCGTACGTCCGACCAGCCCCGGCCGCTGGTCCCGGCGATGTTCGCCGGGGTGCTGGCGCGGTTGCGGCGCACCCACAACGTCATGGTGGTCGACACGGCCCCCGACCTCGAGCACCCCGTCATGAAGACCGTCCTGGACAACACCGACACCCTGGTGTTCGTCTCGGGGATCACCGCCGACCGGTCCCGGCCGGTGCTGCGCGCCATCGACTTCCTCAGCGCGCAGGGCTATCACGAGCTGGTGTCGCACAGCACGGTGATCATCAACCACACCGACAGCGCGGCCGACAAGGACGCGCTGGCCTATCTGACCGAGCGATTCACCAAGGTCGGGGCGACCGTCGAGGTGATGCCGTTCGATCCGCACCTGGCGAAGGGCGGCATCATCGACACCGTCCACGAGCTGAAGAAGAAGTCGCGGCTGCGGCTGTTCGAGATCACCGCGGGGCTGGCCGACAAATACGTGCCCGAGGCAGGCGCTGAGAGGGCGCAGCAGTGACCGAGCGGTTGCAGCCGCACAAGGTCGCTTTCCCGGCGCGTTGTGCAGTCAACGTCTCCTACGACAAACACCTGTGCTCCCAGGTGTTTCCGGCGGGGACACCGGTGGAGGGTTTCTTCGAGGGCATGGTCGAGCTGCTCAGCGACGACCTGAAGCGCAAGGGTTTCGACGGGGTCGCCCTGCCGCCGGGCAGCTACGAGCTGCACAAGGTCAACGGGGTGCGCCTGGACATCAACAAGAGCCTCGACGAACTCGGGGTCCAGGACGGCGACACGCTGGTGCTGGTGCCTCGCGTCGACGGCGATTCCTTTGAGCCGCAATACGAGTCGCTGTCCACGGCGCTGGCGGCCATGGGCAAGTGGCTGGGCCGCGACGGCGGGGATCGGATGTTCGCACCGGTGTCGGCGCTGACCGCAGCCCACACCGCTATCGTGATCGCGGCCATGGCCGTCGGTGTGGTGGTGGGACTGACCCTGCGGGAACGCGCCGCCAACGACAGCCTGATCCCGGCGTTGGTGGCCGGCGGGGTGGGTGTGCTGCTGGCGATCGCGACCATCGTGGTGTTCCGGGGCTGGTCGCATCGGCGCGACATGTTCAGTGGATTCGCTTGGCTTACCGTGCTTTTGGTCGCCGTCGCCGGCGCCTGCGCCCCACCCGGACGGTTGGGAGCGCCGCATGCGCTGATCGGTCTCGTAGTGGTGATCCTGGGCGCGATCGCGATCAGCGCGGCGACGCGGAAGCGGTGGCAGACCGCCGCGGCGACCGCGGTCGTTACCGTGTGCGGGATCGTCGCCGCGGTGGCCGCGGCCCGGATGTTCCGGCCGGTGTCGGTGCAGGTGCTGTCGGTGTGCGTGTTGGTCGGGCTGCTCGTCCTGGTGCGGATGGCGCCGACGATCGCGCTGTGGGTGGCGCGGGTGCGGCCGCCGCACTTCGGATCCATCACCGGCCGCGACCTGTTCGCGCGCCGCGAGGGCATGCCCGTGGACACGGTGTCGCCGGTGACCGCGAAGGAAACCGAGGACGAGGACGACGAACTCACCGACATCACCGCCCGCGGCGCCGCGATCGCCGCGTCGGCGCGGTTGGTCAACGCCATCCAGGTGGGCCTGTGCGCCGGGGTGTCGATGGTGCTGCCGGTCGCGGTGTGGGGCGTGCTGGCGCCGGGCCGTCACTGGTCGTGGCTGGCGCTGTTGGTGGCCGGCCTGGTGGTGGGGATCTTCATCACGCAGGGCCGCGGGTTCGCCGCCAAGTACCAGGCGGTCGCGCTGGTGTGCGGGGCGTGTGCGGCGGTCTGCGCCGGCATCGTCAAGTACGCGCTGGCCGGACCCAGGAGCCTCGAGACCGGGCTGATCTGGCCGGTGGCGCTGGTGGTGGCGTTCGCCGCATTCGGTTTGGCCGCAGCGCTTCTGGTGCCGGCGACGCGGTTCCGGCCGTTGATCCGGCTGACCGTGGAGTGGCTCGAGGTGATCGCCATCATCGTGTTGCTGCCGGCCGCCGCGGCGCTGGGAGGGCTGTTCGCGTGGCTGCGTCACTGAAACCACTGTGCACGAAGGCCGCCGCGGTCGTCGCAGTCCTGACCCTGGTCGCTTTCGCGGGGAACATCCCTGCCGCGCAAGCCATTTCACCGCCTAAGGTGGATCCGGGAGCGGTGCCCCCGGACGGGCCGCCGCGCTCGGACCAACCGATGCGCCGCGCCAACAGCTGCTCGGTGCCGATCACCGTGAAGACCCCCGACGTGTCGCAGCTGGCGCCCGGCTTCAACCTGCTGAACGTCAGCCAGGCCTGGCAGTACAGCACCGGCAACGGGGTGCCCGTGGCGGTCATCGACACCGGGATCACCCCGAACCCGCGGCTGCCGGTCGTGCCCGGCGGCGACTACATCATGGGTGAGGACGGGCTGTCGGATTGCGACGCCCACGGCACCGTCGTCGGCGCGATCATCGGCGCCGCGCCTCAGGGACTGGTGCCGATGCCGCGGCCGATCCCGGCCACGCCGGCGTTTCCCCCGCCCGCCGCGCCGCCGCCGGCCGCCGGGGCGCCGCTGCCCCCGGTGGAGCTGCCGCCGCCCGTACCGCCCCCGCCCCCGCCGCCGCCGGTGACGATCACCCTCGTCCCCCCGCCGCCGCCACCCCCGCCCCCGCCGCCGGAGGCCGGCGCGATGGCGCCCTCCAACGGGCCGCCCGACCCGCAGACCGAGGACGAACCCGCGGTGCCGCCGCCCCCGCCCGGGGCGCCCGACGGGGTGGTGGGCGTGGCCCCGCACGCGACCGTCATCTCGATCCGGCAGTCCTCACGCGCCTTCGAACAGGTCAATCCCGCCCCGGCCGACCCGAACTCGGACGAGAAGGTCAAGGCCGGCACGCTGAACACGTTGGCCCGGGCCGTCGTTCACGCGGCGAACATGGGCGCGAAGGTGATCAACATTTCTGTGACCTCCTGCCTGCCGGCCGCGTCGTCCACCGACCAGCGGGCACTCGGTGCGGCGCTGTGGTACGCGGCGACCGCCAAGGATGCGGTGATCGTGGCCGCCGCCGGCAACGACGGGGAGGGCGGCTGCGACAACAACCCGATGTATGACCCGTTGGACCCGTCGGACCCGCGTGACTGGCATCAGGTCAAGGTCATCTCCTCGCCGTCGTGGTTCTCCGACTACGTCCTGTCGGTGGGGGGAGTCGACGCCACCGGCGCCCCGATCGACAAGAGCATGTCGGGTCCCTGGGTCGGTGTGGCCGGTCCCGCGACCCACATCATGGGCCTGTCGCCGCAGGGCGGCGGCCCGGTCAACGCCTACCCGCCGTCGCGGCCGGGTGAGAAGAACATGCCGTTCTGGGGCACCAGCTTCTCGGCGGCCTACGTGAGCGGCGTCGCGGCACTGGTGCGCGCGAAATACCCTGAGCTGAGCGCACATCAGGTGATCAACCGGATCGTGCAGTCTGCGCACAACCCGCCGGCCGGCGTCGACAACAAGGTCGGCTACGGCCTGGTGGACCCGGTCGCGGCGTTGACGTTCAACATCCCGCCCGGCGACCGGCTGCCCCCGGGAGCGCAGACCCGGGTGATCAAACCGGCCGCACCCCCGCCGCCGCCCGATCACCGGGCGCGCAACATCGCGCTCGGCTTCCTCGGCGCCGTGGTCGCCGGCGTGCTGGTGGTGGCGGTCGGGACCCGGTTGCGGAGAGCGCGATGAGGTCGCGGCTGACCGGATTCGGCGCGGCCAGCAATCGGCGGGTGGTCGGGATACTGGTGGTGTTCCTCCTCGCGTTGGCGAGCTGGCCGTTCGGCGGGTACATCGGCGCCGCCGTCGCCGTGGTGGTGGGCGTGGCGGTGGTGTTCGTCCCGTGGCGGGGTCAGCCGGCGTGGTCGTGGGCGGTGCTGGCGCTGCGGGGCCGGCGGCCGATCAGCTGGAGCGAGCCGGTCACGGTGGCCAGCAACCGATCCGGCGGCGGGGTGCGCGTCCAGGACGGCGTGGCGGTGGTGGCGGTGCAGCTGCTCGGCCGGGCACACCGGGCCACCACGGTGACGGGCTCGGTGAGCGTCGAGACGGAGAACGTCATCGACGTGGCGGAACTCGTGCCGATGCTGCAGCACCCGCTGGGCCTGCAGCTCGACTCGATCAGCGTCGTCACGTTCGGGTCGCGCTGCGGCAGCGTCGGCGACTATCCGCGGGTGTACGACGCCGAGATCGGCACCCCACCGTACGCGGGCCGGCGTGAGACTTGGCTGATTCTGCGGCTGCCGGCGATCGACAACACCACCGCGTTGCGCTGGCGCACAACCCTTGGCGCGACGGCCATTTCGGCGGCCCAGCGCATCGCCGGGCTGCTGCGGTGCCACGGCTTGCGCGCGAAGGTGGCCACGGCAACCGACCTGAGCGAGCTCGATCGCAGGCTCGGCTGGGATGCGGTGTCGGGCGCGATGCAGAAGTGGAAGGCCATCCGCGGGGAGGCCGGATGGATGACGACGTATGCCTATCCGGCCGAGGCGATCAGCTCCCAGGTGCTCGCCCAGGCGTGGACGCTGCGCGTCGACGAGGTCATCCAAAACGTGACGGTGTTCCCGGATGGCATGTGCACGGCGACGGTCACCGTGCGCACCCCCACGCCGGCGCCGAGCCCGCCCAGCGTGATCCTGCGCCGCCTCAACGGTGAGCAGGCGGCCGCGGCGGCGGCCAACATGTGCGGCCCCCGGCCCTACCTGCGGGGGCTGCGCCGAAGTCCGTTGCCGCAGAACCTGATCGTCGAGATCGGGCCGTCGGGCGTGCTGGTGGGCAAGCTCAGCAATGGCGACCGGCTGATGATCCCGGTCACCGACGCAGGCGAGCTGTCGAGGGTGTTCGTGGCGGGCGACGATGCGATCGCCAAGCGGATCGTGATCCGCACCGCCGGCGCCGGCGAGCGGGTCTGCGTGCACACCCGCGACCCGAAGCGCTGGGCCAGCGTGCGCATGCCGGTGGTCAGCGTCGTCAGCACGTCGCGTCCCTCGCCGCGCACCACCGTCAGCGTCGTCGAGCACGCCCCCACCGCGGTCTCGCCGGCGCCGCGGCCGGCCACCGTGATCACCGTCGCGCCGGCCGGCACGGCCCTGCCCGACGGGCACGGGCACACGTTCGAGGTGGCCATCGAGCAGGTCAGCGGCGCGACGGTGAAAGTGACTGCGGCGGGCCAAAGTTGGCTGGTTGACATGGACCTGTTCCGGGCGGAGAACCGCTATGTCAACCTTGAGTCAGTCGCGATGTCGTTCGCCACTTAGCGTCGAGGATGGTGCAGACCATGGGGGACTTGCTCACGGCGCGCAGGCATTTCGACCGCGCCATGGCAATCAGGGATCGGCAGGGCCGTGCGGCGGCCTTGCCGGAGTTCGTCGCCGCCACCGAGGCCGACCCGTCGATGGCCGATGCCTGGCTGGGCCGTGTCGCCTGCGGCGACAACGACCTGGCGTCGCTGAAAAGGCTCAGCCATCACCGCGAATGGCTGCACCGCGAGACCACCCGGATCGGCCGCACACTGGCGGCCGAGCTGCAGCTGGGCCCCTACATCGGCATCACGGTCACCGACGCGTCCCAGGTCGGTCTGGCGCTGTCGTCGGCGCTGACGATCGCCGGCGAATACGACGAGGCCGACAAGCTGCTGTCCAACCGCGAGCTGCTCGACTCGTGGGGCAACTACCAGTGGCACCAGCTGGCCCGGGCGTTTCTGATGTACGCGACGCAGCGCTGGCCGGACGTGTTGCTGACGGCCGCCGAAGAGCTGCCGCCGCAGGCGATCATCATGTCGGCGGTGACCGCGTCGATCTGCGCGCTGGCCGCCCACGCCGCCGCGCACCTGGGGCAGGGCCGGGTGGCGCTGGACTGGCTGGACCGCGTCGACGTGATCGGGCAGAACGCCTCGTCGAGCCGGTTCGGCGCCGAGGTGTTGACGGCCTCGATCGGCCCGGCCGACATCCCGCTGCTCGCCGCGGACCTGGCGTACGTGCGGGGCATGGTGCACCGCCAGCTACGCGAGGAAGACCGGGCACAGATCTGGTTGTCCAAGGCCACCATCAATGGGGTCCTGATCGACGCGGCCAAAGCCGCGCTGGCCGACCCGAATCTGCAGTTGGTCGTCACCGACGAACAGTCCATCGCCACCCGCACCGACAAGTGGGACGCCGCCACGGCCAAGAGCCGCGACGAGCTCGACGACGACGACGCGGCCGAGCGGCGCGCCGTGCTGCTGGCCGAGGGCCGCCGGCTGCTGGCCAAACAGGTCGGCCTGGCGGCGGTCAAGGATGCGGTGTCGGCGCTGGAGGACCAGCTCGAGGTGCGCATGATGCGCCTCGAGCACGGGCTGCCGGTCGAGGGCCAGACCAACCACATGCTGCTGGTGGGGCCGCCGGGCACCGGTAAGACGACCACCGCCGAGGCGCTGGGCAAGATCTACGCGGGCATGGGGATCGTGCGCCATCCCGAAATCCGCGAGGTACGCCGCTCCGACTTCTGCGGCCACTACATCGGGGAGTCGGGACCCAAGACCAACGAGCTGATCGAAAAGTCGCTGGGCCGAATCATTTTCATGGACGAGTTCTACTCGCTGATCGAGCGCCACCAGGACGGCACGCCGGACATGATCGGCATGGAAGCGGTCAACCAGCTGCTGGTCGCCCTGGAGGCCCACCGGTTCGACTTCTGTTTCATCGGGGCGGGCTACGAGGACCAGGTGGACGAATTCCTCACCGTCAACCCGGGTTTGGCCGGCCGGTTCAACCGCAAGCTGCGGTTCGAGTCCTACTCACCGGCCGAGATCGTCGAGATCGGGCACCGCTACGCCGCACCGCGGGCCAGCCTGCTCGACGACGGCGCGCGCGAGGCGTTTCTGGATGCGGCCACCACGATCCGCAACTACACCACCCCGGGCGGACGGCATGGCATCGACGCCATGCAGAACGGCCGCTTCGCTCGTAACGTCGTCGAGCGCGCCGAGGGATTCCGCGACACCCGGGTGGTGGCCCAAAAGCGTTCGGGGCAGCCGGTGACCGTGGAGGACCTGCAGATCATCACCGCCGCCGACGTCGAAGCCGCGGTGCGCAGCGTGTGCTCGGACAACCGCGACATGGCCGCGATCGTCTGGTAGCCCGGACTTGTCGTACCCGACTGCGATGATGAGGTTATGTCTTCGACCGCATCCGCTGACGCCGTGGAGGTTACTCCTAAAGAGCGTCTTGAGGTGTTGTTCGAGGAGTTGGCGGAGTTGGCCGGTCAGCGCAATGCGATCGATGGACGGATCGTGGAGATCGCCGCCGAGATCGAGCGCGACGAGTTGTGCGGGATGACGGGTGCTCGGTCGGTGGGGGCGTTGGTGGCATGGAAGCTGGGTGCGTCGTCGGCCAACGCCCACACGATCACTACGGTGGCGGGCCGGTTGGAGGAGTTTCCGCGCTGTGCGGCGGGCCTGCGGGAGGGCCGGCTGTCGCTGGATCAGGTGGGCGTCATCGCGGCGCGGGCGGGGCGGGGATCCGATGAGCATTACGCGCAGCTGGCCGCGGTCGCCACGGTCAGCCAGCTGCGCACCGCGGTCAAGCTCGAACCGCGACCCGAATCCGAACCTCGCCGCGAACCGCAGCGCTCGATCACCAAGCACACCGGTGAGGACTTCAGTTGCTGGCGGATCAAGCTTGCGCCGCCTGATGCGGCGAAGTTCGACGCGGCGCTGGCCTCGCATCTGGATGCGCTGATCGCCGAGTGGAAGCGCGATCGCGACAGCGGCGACCGCGCACCGGATGCGGCGCCGCCGTTGCCCACTACCGCCGATGCGTTTATGCGCCTGGTCGAGACCGGTTGGGATGTCGACGTGGCGCGCCGCCCGCACGGGCAGCACACCACGGTGGTGATGCATTTCGACGTCAAGCAGCGACTCGCTGCGCTGCATCTGGGTCCGCTGCTGTCGGAAGCCGACCGCCGATACCTGTTGTGTGATGCCACCTGTGAGGCCTGGTTCGAACGTGACGGCGAGGTCATCGGCTGCGGTCGAGCGACCCGGGTGATCAGCCGCCGGCTTCGTCGTGCGCTCGAGCACCGCCACCCCAGCTGCGCGGTTCCCGGTTGTGGGGCCACCCGGGGACTTCACGCACACCACATCATTCACTGGGAAGACGGCGGGCTGACCGAGCTGGCCAACCTCGTGCTGGTGTGCCCGTATCACCACCGGCTGCACCATCGCGGCATCATCACCATCACCGGACCCGCGCACCACCCCACCGTCACCGACAGCGACGGGCGAGCGCTGCACCCAGGCTCGCTTGCCCGCCCAGCGACCCAACCCCCGCCCGCGGTCCCACCCTGCCCCGGACCAACCGGCGAACGCGCCGACTGGTGGTGGTACGAGCCATTCCAGCCCCAACCACCACCGTCAAAAAACTAAGTCGGCGCGCCGGGGCCGATGACTACCGGCGTCGGGACTGCTAGCCCGCGTCAAGCAGTTGGCTCGAACCGGAACACGGCCAGCCGGCCGGCCAGCGCCTCGAATTCGTCGGCGGTGCCGTCGCGCACCATGCCCGAGCGCTTCGCGAACGCGACGCCGACGGGCACCTCGGTGGGGAACGCCCGCAGCACCGGGCGCGCCTCCTCGGCGTTGAGCTCGACGATCCTGACCTCGCGTGAGCGCCGGCCGCGGCGCAGCGTGCCGGTCCCGGCCGCGCGGGCGTTGGCCGCCCAGTCGGCGCCCGGGTAGCCGGCCACCACATACAGGCCGCCCCGAAACTCGAACGGCGTCATCGGCGTGCTGCGCGGCTGACCGGACTTGCGGCCGGGCACGGTCAGCACCATGGCGGGGCCGGTCGGGATCCCCAACCGCTGAACGGCCATCATCACCTTGTTCATCGGTTTGAGGTAGCGCGGCGGGCGTGGTTCGGACATCTGTCGTTTCCTTTCTAGGACTCGGTGAACAGGTCGCGGTGCTCGGCCACCCACTGCGCGAACGGTGTCGCCGGGCGGCCGAGGATCTTCTCGATGTCGTGGGTGACCAGGGCGGGTTTGTCGAGGGTCTCGGCGAGCATCGCGGTGTAGGCGTCGGCGAAGCCGGCCGAAAACCCCAAACCGGTGAACCGTTGGCGCACGAGCGCCTCCGGCACCTCGCGGTAGTGCAGCGGGCGGCCGAGGACGTCGCCGATGACCCCGACCAGCTCGGAGTTGGTGAACGCTTGCGGCCCGGTCAGTGGAATGCGCTGGCCGACAAGGTCATCGATGAGCAGCGCCCGCGCCGCGACCTCCGCGATGTCGCGTTCGACGATCGGGGCCGACGACGCCGCGGCGTAGGGCCCGCCCACCACGTCGCCGGCGCGGATCTGCGCCCCCCACATGCCGGCGAAGTTGGTCGCGAAGACCGCGGGCCGCAGGCTCACCCAGTCCAGCCCGGATTCGACGGCGAGCTGCTCGACCTCCTTGTTGCGGTCCCCGCGAAACCGCGAGGGCTGCCGGGCGAAGTCGTCATCGGCGTTGATCGCCGACAGCGCCACCAGCTTGGCGACCCCGGCGCGCCGGCACTGCGCGACCACGTCGCGCAGCTGCGCGCCGAGTGCCCGGGAGTTGAGGAACACCGCCGAAGCGCCCGGCAGCGCGTCGGTCACCGACCCGAACACCTCGACACCCGAGGGAAATCCGGCGGCGTCGGGGGAGCGGGTGACGGCGCGGACCCGGGCGCCCGCGTCCACGAGTTCGGCGACGAGCGGGCGTCCGACGTTGCCCGTCGCTCCGGTGATGACGATGGTCATGGGGTGGCTCCCTTCGGTCCGTTTACTTCGATGCCCATACGACGGCGCGGGAGCTGGGAAAGTTACATCCGAAACGCGTAACTTTTTGCCCCGCCGGATCGTCGAAGAGTCATGAGCCAGTCACCCGCCGACCAGGTCACCGAGGCCTGGCGCCGTCACCGCCCGTATCTGGTCAACCTCGCCTACCAGATGCTCGGCGACGTCGGCGACGCCGAAGACATTGCGCAGGAGGCGTTTTTGCGGCTATCGCGCACCGATCCGGCCGAGATCGACGATGTCCGCGGCTGGTTGACGGTGGTGGCAAGCCGGCTCTGCCTGGACCAGGTGCGCTCGGCGCGCGCCCGGCACGAGCGGCCCGGCGACGTCGACCAGCCGGCGTCGCCCCGTTCGGATCCCGCCGACCGGATCACCCTCGACGACGAGGTCCGCGCCGCGCTGCTGGAGGTGCTGCAACGGCTCAACCCCGGCGAACGGGTCGCGTTCGTACTGCACGACGTTTTCGGGGTGCCGTTCGACACGATCGCCGAGACGGTCGGTCGCCCGGTGGGCACCTGCCGTCAGCTGGCTCGGCGCGCGCGGGCCAAATTCACTGCGGCGCAACCGAAATTGAACGAGGTGGCCTCGGCCGAGCATCAGCTGGTCACCGAGAAGTTCATCACCGCGTGCGCCAACGGCGACATCGCCGGGTTGACCGCCGTGCTGGACCCGGCGGTGTGGGGTGTGGGCACGGTGCTGGCCGACCCGGCGCCGCCGCCACAGGTCAACCACGGGCCGCACGCGGTGGCCACCAACCTGCTGCGCTACATCGGCCCGGACGTCACCCTGGTCAGCGGTCCCGCCGGGCAGCCGGCGGTGCTGGCCTTCGCCGAGCGCCGGCTCTTCGCGGCGATCGTGCTGACCATCCGCGGCGGCCTGGTGACCAAGATCGAGGCCGTCGCCGACCCGTCGGCGCGGGCCGGCGCGGATCAGCGTTCCTGAGGACGCGCGGCGAAGTAGCCCGCGATCGTCGCGGTGACCTCGAGAAACTTGCGCCGCGTCGCGGCGGCCATCTCGCCGTTCACGTCGATGACGCCGCCCGGCCGCAGGTGCGGATCGAAGGGCACCTCGATCACGGGTTGCCCATGCTCGACGAACTCGCGCGCCAGCGACTCGCGGGTGCGCTTGTCGGCGTGGCCGTCGGAGTCGTTGAGCACCACGATGGTGCGGCGCAGCAGACCCGTCAGGCCCTGGTCCGACAGCCATTCCATGGTCCGGGCGGCCGCGGAGGCCCCGTCGGCCCACGGCGAGGAGACGACGATCAGCGCGTCCAAGTCGCGCAGCACCTCCTGGGTCACCGGGGAGTCCATCGTCGAGCCGCAGTCGATGACCGAGATCGTGAAGTGGTGGTCCAGCCGCCGCGCGGCCTCCCGGTAGACCGCGGGATCGAGCACCCGCCGCGGACCCGAGGCCGGCTCGCCGCCCAGCACGTGCAGGCCGGCGGGATTGCGGCCGAGGCGCCCGACCACCTCCGCGAAGGATCGCAGGTTCCGGTCGGTGGTGAACTCCCAGAACGAGCCACTCGACCGCGGGTCGATCCGGTTGCTCAACCGGCCGAACGCGGTGTCGGCGTCGATCGCGACCACATGGTCCTGCCGGCGCAGCTGGGCGAATAGCGATCCCACGCTGGCGGCCACCGACGTCTTGCCCACGCCGCCCTTGCCCAGGACGCCGACCTTGTAGTTGCCGTGCAGGGCGGTCCGGATGGCCGCCTCGAATTGCGCCTCCTGGCGCTGGGCGGCCGACGGGCCCGGCTTGACCAGACCGAAGGTGGCCACCCGCACGAGGCGGCGCCAACCGCGCTCGGGCAGGTCGGTCGTGAAGGACGGCGGGGGCCCGGACTGGTGCGGCGCCGGGGCCGGGCGGGCCGGTTGCTGGGGCGCGGCCGGCGGCCGTTGCGGCGGCGGCGACGGGCGCGGCGGGGCCGGCGGGGGCTGGGCCGCGGGAACGCCTTGACGGGGCGGGGGCGGTCCCTGTGGGGCGGGCGGGGGTACGGCCGCGGGGGAGGCCGGCGCCGCGGTGCGGGGGTCCCGGGGCGGGGGGCCGGGCGGGCGTTCCGCGGGCGCGGGGGGCTGGTCGGGCCGCAGACGGTCGCGCAGGAATTCGTCGCGCTCGTTCATCCGCCCAGTATCTCCTCACGTGCCACCTCGTGGCCCGCCGAGTTGCGCGCAAACTCCTCCGAAGGCCTGCGGTGCGTGAGCGCGATCACAGCAAACGCACGCGATTCGTGATTGTGGCGGGCCGTCGGCTAGATTCGACGCCGGAGCCGGGGAAATCCCCGCCGCAAACCGCAGGTCGACGCCGTCGTCGGCCGCCCGCCGCAGCGAATTTACGGTGCTGCCGGCTGGCGGTTAGACTTGACGAAGTTGGCATGTCAGGCGGGTATTGTCATATCGTTTTACGACTTGTCGAGACCGGTTCCAGGCCACCGTTCAGCGCTGCACGGACGAATCCCTAACCGGATCCTTTCCGCCTGGGGGACAGCCCAAATCGACAAGCCGAAGGGACCTACCAGGTCCGTCGGAGCAGCTCGTAACGGCCTCGCACGGCCGCTGGAACGTTCTGGTGAAGGGTCAGGTGCATATGACGCCCAAGCGCGTCGGGTTATACAACCCCGCGTTCGAGCACGATTCGTGCGGGGTAGCCATGGTCGTCGATATGCACGGCCGCCGGAGCCGAGACATCGTCGACAAGGCCATCACCGCGCTGCTCAACCTCGAGCACCGCGGCGCCCAGGGCGCCGAGCCGCGCAGCGGTGACGGCGCCGGCATCCTGATCCAGGTCCCCGACGCGTTCCTGCGCGAGGTCGTCGAATTCGAACTGCCCCCTCCGGGCAGCTACGCCACCGGCATCGCGTTCTTGCCGCAGTCGTCCAAGGACGCCGCGGCCGCCTGCGCCGCCGTGGAAAAGATCGCCGAGGCCGAGGGCCTCGAGGTGCTGGGCTGGCGCAACGTGCCCACCGACGACTCGTCGCTGGGGGCGCTGTCCCGCGACGCGATGCCGACCTTCCGGCAGGTGTTCATGACGGGCGCCTCCGACATGGAGCTGGAACGCCGCGCCTATGTCGTACGCAAGCGCGCCGAGCACGAACTGGGCACCAAAGGCCCCGGCCAGGACGGGCCGGGACGCGAAACCGTCTACTTCCCAAGCCTTTCGGGCCAGACGTTCATCTATAAGGGCATGCTGACCACCCCGCAGCTCAAGGCGTTTTACCTTGACCTGCAAGACGATCGGCTGACCAGCGCGCTGGGCATCGTGCACTCGCGGTTCTCCACCAACACCTTCCCGTCCTGGCCACTGGCGCACCCCTTCCGCCGCATCGCTCACAACGGTGAGATCAACACCGTCACCGGCAACGAGAACTGGATGCGCGCGCGCGAGGCGTTGATCAAGACCGACCTGTTCGGTGACGACGTCGAGAAGCTGTTCCCGATCTGTACCCCGGGCGCCTCGGACACCGCGCGTTTCGACGAGGCGCTCGAACTGCTCCACCTGGGCGGGCGCAGCCTGGCCCACGCGGTGTTGATGATGATCCCCGAGGCGTGGGAACGCCACGAGTCGATGGATCCCGCGCGCCGCGCGTTCTACCAGTACCACGCCTCGCTGATGGAGCCGTGGGACGGACCGGCGTCGATGACCTTCACCGACGGCACCATCATCGGCGCCGTGCTCGACCGAAATGGCTTGCGCCCCTCCCGGATCTGGGTCACCGACGACGGCCTGGTAGTGATGGCCTCCGAGGCCGGCGTGCTCGACCTGGACCCGGCCAAGGTGGTTCGCCGGATGCGGTTGCAGCCCGGCCGGATGTTCCTGGTCGACACCGCCCAGGGCCGCATCGTCTCCGACGAGGAGATCAAGGCGGAGCTGGCCGCCGAGCACCCGTATCAGGAGTGGCTCGACAACGGCCTGGTCCCGCTCGACGACCTGCCGGCGGGCAAGTACGTCCGGATGCCGCACGAGCGACTGGTCAAGCGGCAGCAGGCTTTTGGCTACACCTACGAGGAGCTCAACCTGCTGGTCGCGCCGATGGTGCGCTCCGGCGCCGAGCCGATCGGGTCGATGGGCACCGACACCCCCGTCGCGGTGTTGTCGCAGCGCCCGCGGATGCTCTACGACTACTTCCACCAACTCTTCGCCCAGGTGACCAATCCGCCGCTGGACGCCATCCGCGAGGAGGTGGTGACCAGCCTGCAGGGCACCACCGGCGGCGAGCGCGACCTGCTCAACCCCGACGAGAACTCCTGTCACCAGATCGTGCTGCAGCAGCCGATCCTGCGGAACTACGAGCTGGCCAAGCTGATCCACCTCGACCCCGACGACAAGGTCAATGGGCGCGCACATGGCATGCGGTCCAAGGTGATTCGCTGCCTGTACCCGGTCGCCGACGGCGGCACCGGGCTGGCCGCCGCGCTCGAGGACGTGCGCGCCCAGGCGTCGGCGGCCATCGCCGACGGCGCCCGGGTGATCATCCTGTCCGACCGCGAGTCCGACGAAAAGCTGGCGCCCATCCCGTCGCTGCTTGCCGTGGCCGCCGTGCACCACCACCTGGTTCGCGACCGCACGCGCACCCAGGTCGGCCTGGTCGTCGAGACCGGTGACGCCCGCGAGGTGCACCACATGGCGGCGCTGGTCGGCTTCGGCGCGGCGGCGGTCAACCCCTATCTCGCGTTCGAGTCGATCGAGGACATGCTCGACCGCGGCGACTTCAACGGCCTGGACCGCAACAAGGCGCTGAACAACTACGTCAAGGCGGCCGGCAAGGGCGTGCTGAAAGTGATGTCCAAGATGGGCATTTCGACGCTGGCCTCCTACACCGGCGCGCAGCTGTTCCAGGCGGTCGGCATCTCCGAGGACGTGCTCGACGAATACTTCACCGGGCTGAGCTGCCCCACCGGCGGGATCACCCTGGACGACATCGCCGCCGACGTGGCCACCCGCCACCAGCTGGCCTTCATCGACCGGCCCGACGCGCGCGCGCACCGCGAGCTCGAGGTGGGCGGCGACTACCAGTGGCGCCGGGAGGGGGAGTACCACCTCTTCAACCCCGAGACCGTCTTCAAGCTGCAACACGCCACCCGCACCGGGCAGTACAAGATCTTCAAGGAATACACCCGCCTCGTCGACGACCAGAGCGAGCGGATGGCGTCGCTGCGCGGGCTGCTCAAGTTCCGCGGCGACGTGCGGCCCCCGGTTCCGCTCGAGGAGGTCGAGCCGGCCAGCGAGATCGTCAAGCGCTTCTCGACGGGCGCCATGAGCTACGGGTCGATCTCCGCGGAGGCGCACGAGACCCTGGCCATCGCGATGAACCGCCTCGGCGGCCGGTCCAACAGCGGCGAGGGCGGCGAGGACGTCAAGCGATTCGAGCGCGACCCCAACGGGGACTGGCGCCGCAGCGCGATCAAGCAGGTCGCCTCCGCACGGTTCGGGGTCACCTCGCACTACCTGACCAACTGCTCGGACATCCAGATCAAGATGGCCCAGGGCGCGAAACCCGGTGAGGGAGGCCAGCTTCCGGGTCACAAGGTGTACCCGTGGGTCGCCGAAGTCCGGCACTCGACGCCCGGCGTCGGGCTGATCTCGCCGCCGCCGCACCACGACATCTACTCCATCGAGGACCTGGCGCAGCTGATCCACGACCTGAAGAACGCCAATCCGGCCGCGCGGGTGCACGTCAAGCTGGTGTCCGAGAACGGCGTGGGCACCGTGGCCGCGGGCGTTTCCAAGGCGCACGCCGACGTGGTGCTGATCTCCGGGCACGACGGCGGCACCGGCGCCACCCCGTTGACCTCACAGAAGCACGCGGGTGCCCCCTGGGAACTCGGCCTGGCCGAGACCCAGCAGACGTTGCTGCTCAACGGTTTACGCGACCGGATCGTGGTCCAGGTCGACGGCCAGCTCAAGACCGGCCGCGACGTGATGATCGGCGCGCTGCTCGGCGCCGAGGAATTCGGCTTCGCCACCGCCCCGCTGGTGGTCGCGGGCTGCATCATGATGCGGGTCTGCCACCTCGACACCTGCCCGGTCGGTGTCGCCACCCAGAACCCGGTGCTGCGCGAACGGTTCACCGGCCAGCCCGAGTTCGTCGAGAACTTCTTCATGTTCATCGCCGAAGAGGTGCGGGAATACATGGCGCAGTTGGGTTTCCGCACCTTCAACGAGGCCGTGGGACAGGTCGGGTCGCTGGACACCACGCTGGCGCGAGCGCACTGGAAGGCGCACAAGCTGGACCTGACGCCGGTGCTGCACGAGCCGGAGTCGGCGTTCATGAACCAGGACCTGTACTGCAGCTCGCGCCAGGACCACGGGCTGGACAAGGCGCTCGACCAGCAGCTGATCGTGATGAGCCGCGAGGCGCTCGATTCGGGCAAGCCGGTCCGGTTCTCCACCACGATCAGCAACGTCAACCGCACGGTGGGCACCATGCTCGGCCACGAGCTGACCAAAGCCTATGGCGGGCAAGGCCTGCCGGACGGCACGATCGACATCACCTTCGACGGATCCGCCGGCAACAGCTTCGGCGCGTTCGTGCCCCGGGGCATCACCCTGCGGGTCTACGGCGACGCCAACGACTACGTCGGCAAGGGCCTCTCGGGTGGCCGGATCGTGGTGCGGCCGTCGGACAACGCGCCGGCCGACTACGTCGCCGAGGACAACATCATCGGCGGCAACGTGATCCTGTTCGGCGCCACCAGCGGGGAGGTCTATTTGCGCGGTGTGGTCGGTGAACGGTTCGCGGTCCGCAACTCCGGCGCCCAGGCCGTGGTCGAGGGCGTCGGTGACCACGGTTGCGAATACATGACCGGGGGCAAGGTCGTCATCCTGGGCCGCACCGGCCGCAACTTCGCGGCGGGCATGTCCGGCGGCGTGGCCTACGTGTACGACCCCGACGGCGAGCTGCCGAGCAACCTCAACGGCGAAATGGTCGAGCTCGAGGCCCTCGACGGGGACGACGTGGAGTACCTGCACGCCACCGTTCAAGCGCACGTCGACGCCACCGATTCCGCGGTGGGCCAACGGATCCTGGCCGACTGGCCGAACCAGCAGCGGCATTTCGCCAAGGTGATGCCGCGCGACTACAAGCGCGTGCTGCAGGCGATCGCCGAGGCCGAACGCGACGGCGTCGACGTCGACAAAGCGATCATGGCGGCCGCGCATGGCTGACCCCACCGGCTTCCTGAAATACACGCATCGGGAACTGCCGCAGCGCCGGCCTGTCCCGCTGCGGCTGCGCGACTGGAACGAGGTCTACGAGGACTTCGACGAGGGCACCCTGCGCGAGCAGGCGACCCGCTGCATGGACTGCGGGATCCCGTTCTGCCACAACGGCTGTCCGCTGGGCAACTTGATCCCGGAGTGGAACGACCTGGTGCGCCGGGGCCGTTGGCGCGACGCGATCGAGCGGCTGCACGCCACCAACAACTTCCCGGACTTCACCGGCCGGCTGTGCCCGGCGCCCTGTGAGCCGGCGTGCGTGCTGGGCATCAACCAGGATCCGGTCACGATCAAGCAGATCGAGCTGGAGATCATCGACAAGGCCTTCGACGAAGGCTTCGTGGTGCCGTTGCCGCCCGACAAGCTGACCGGAAAGACCGTCGCCGTGGTCGGGTCGGGGCCCGCGGGCCTGGCCGCCGCGCAGCAGCTGACCCGCGCCGGACACAGCGTGACCGTCTTCGAGCGCGACGACCGCATCGGTGGGCTGCTGCGCTACGGCATCCCCGAGTTCAAGATGGAAAAGCGCGTCCTGGACCGGCGGCTGGAGCAGATGCGCGCCGAGGGCACCGAATTCCGGGCCAACGTCAACGTCGGGGTCGACATCACCGTCGAGCAGTTGCGCGCCGACTTCGACGCCGTCGTGCTCGCGGGCGGCGCCACCGCCTGGCGCGACCTGCCCATCCCCGGCCGCGACCTCGACGGGATCCACCAGGCGATGGAGTTCCTGCCGTGGGGCAACCGCGTCCAGGAGGGCGACGACGTGCTGGGGCCGGACGGCGAGCCGCCGATCACCGCCAAGGGCAAGAGGGTGATCATCATCGGCGGCGGCGACACCGGCGCCGACTGCCTGGGCACCGTGCACCGCCAGGGCGCGATCGCCGTGCACCAGTTCGAGATCATGCCGCGCCCGCCGGACACCCGCGCCGAATCCACCCCGTGGCCGACCTACCCGCTGATGTACCGGGTGTCGTCCGCGCACGAAGAGGGCGGCGAGCGGGTGTTCTCCGTCAACACCGAGGAGTTCGTCGGTGAGGACGGGCGCGTGACCGGTCTCAAGGCCCACGAGGTCACCATGCAGGACGGCAAGTTCGTCAAGGTCGAGGGCTCCGACTTCGAACTCGAGGCCGATCTGGTGTTGCTGGCGATGGGATTCGTCGGCCCGGAGAAGCCGGGGCTGCTCACCGAGCTCGGCGTCAAGCTCACCGACCGCGGCAACGTCGCGCGGGGCGCGGACTTCGACACGTCGGTGCCCGGTGTGTTCGTTGCCGGAGACATGGGTCGCGGCCAGTCGCTGATCGTTTGGGCGATCGCCGAGGGCCGGGCGGCCGCCGCCGGCGTGGACCGGTTCCTGATGGGTTCGACGGCGCTGCCGGCGCCCATCAAGCCGACCGCGGCGCCCCTGCAGTAGTCACATCAGTCACACCAGAAACAAAAGAATTCAATTCGGCGTTTCTGCTCACGTTTGCCAGACGGTTGATGTCTAATGGAATCTTGTGGGCTCGATCACATGAAGTCACGGGGTGACTTCGGGGGGAGCCCCGGTTGATCGGACCGACCGCAGGAGTGATCACTGTGAATATCAACCCGGTACCTCGATCACGGATGGGGCGAATCGCCTGGTCATGGTTTCGCCACCCGGTCAAGAGTCGCGAATTTCCCGCCAAACACGAGCGCCTGATCACCGCCGAAGAACTGATGCTGTTCGGGGTGTAAGCACCAGGCCCCCGCGCGACCGGCGCAAAATTAAGAAAATTAAGTTTGCTCAGCTAGCTGTTTTGGGACGGCTCCCACAGCCCGGACTCCCGGATGGCCTCGGCCAAGGGCTCCAGCACGCCGGCATCGTGGGGCGGCGAGATGTAGACGATGCCCAGGTCCAGGCCTTCGGCCCCTAAGCCCGCGGCGTCCTCGAGTACCTTCCCGTAGTTGCGGTCCGGTCCCAGGCCCAGGTGGGCCGACAGGGTGATCTCCTTCGGATCGCGCCCGATGTCGCCGCAGCGCGCGACCAGCACGTCGCGCTTGCGCGCGAACTCCTCCGGCGTGCCACCGGCGAAATTCCAGTGCTGGGCGTAGCGGGCCGTGAGCGGCAACGTGCGCTTCTCGCCGCTGCCCCCGATGCAGATCGGCGGGTGCGGGCGCTGCGGACCCTTGGGCTCGTTGCGGGCGCCCTTGAGCTGGTAGTACTTGCCGGCGAAGTCGGTGGTCGCGTCGCTCAGCAGGCCGATCAGCACCTGGCAGGCCTCCTCGAAGCGGTCGAAGCGTTCCTTGATCGACCCCAGCTCGATGCCGTAGGCGCCCGACTCTTCCTCGTTCCAGCCGGCGCCGATCCCGAGCTCGAGGCGCCCGTCGGAGATGATGTCGAGCGCGGCGGCCATGTTGGCCAGCACCGCGGGGTGGCGGTAGTGGATCCCGGTGACCAGGGTGCCCAGCCGCAGCCGCGTGGTGGCCTGCGCCAGCGCGGTCAGCGTCGTCCAGCCCTCGAGGCAGGGGCCCTGGCTGTCGGAGAAGATCGGGTAGAAGTGGTCGAAGGTCCAGCCGGATTCGTAGACCTCGATGTCGTCGGCGGCCTGCCAGACGGCGAGCATGTCGGCCCAGGTGGTGTTTTGGGGAGAGGTTTTGAACGCGAATCGCATGAGCCCGACGGTAGTCGGGGTTTATTAAGGGAAACTAAACTGGTGACACGATGACTTGCGCCTGCTGCACCCTCGGAATCGACACCAAGATCACGCTGCTCGCGGCGGGGCTGATCTTCCTCCTCGCACTGATTCTCGGCGTCTGGAAGTACCGCCAGATCATGGCCGCCGAAGACCACCGCGCCCACGTCTACGTCGACATCGCACATCGGGCGGCGTTGCTCTACTCGTTTGCGACGCTGCTGATCGCGGTGTTCGTGCAACTCAGCGCGTGGCCGGCCTGGGTCAACCTGACCGCCGCGATGGTCGTCGTGTTCTTCTTCGTCACGGCCATCCTCGCGTACATCTATCACGGTGCGCGGCGCGACACCGAGAACCAGTTCGAGCACCCCGGCCGGGAAACCAGGGTCTCGATGGCCCTGCTCATCCTCGGCGAGATCGGCGGCTTCGGCGTGATCCTCGCCGGCTTCATCGCCGGCCAGTTGGTGTGATGGACCCCGTCGCCGCGCTGAGGCAGATCGCCTACTACAAGGACCGGAGCCGCCACGACCCCCGGCGGGTGATGGCGTACCGCAACGCCGCCGACATCATCGAGGGCCTCGACGACGCGGCGCGCGAGCGGCACGGCCAGGCCAACAGCTGGCAGACGCTGCCGGGGATCGGCCCCAAGACCGCCAAGGTGATCGACCAGGCGTGGTCCGGTCGCGAGCCCGACCTGCTGGTCGAATTGCGTTCGGCAGCAGAGGATCTCGGCGGTGGTGATATCAGGTCCGCGCTGCGCGGGGACCTGCACCTGCATTCGAACTGGTCGGACGGGTCGGCGCCGATAGACGAGATGATGGCCACGGCCGTCGAGCTGGGCCACGAGTACTGCGCGCTGACCGACCACTCGCCGCGGCTGACGATCGCCAACGGCTTGTCGCCGGAGCGGCTGCGCGCGCAGCTCGACGTCATCGACAGGCTGCGCGACGAGTTCGCGCCGCTGCGCATCCTCACCGGGATCGAGGTCGACATCCTCGACGACGGCAGCCTGGACCAGGAGCCCGAACTGCTCGAGCGGCTCGACGTCGTCGTGGCGAGCGTGCACTCGAAGCTGTCGATGGATTCCGCGGCGATGACCCGCCGCATGATCAACGCCGTCTCCAATCCCCACACCGACGTGCTCGGCCACTGCACGGGCCGGCTGGTCTCCGGCGGCCGCGGCATCCGGCCCGAATCGAAGTTCGACGCCGAGGCGGTGTTCACTGCCTGCCGCGAGCACGGGACGGCGGTGGAGATCAACTCCCGCCCCGAGCGCCGCGACCCGCCGACCCGGCTGCTCAAGCAGGCGCTGGAGATCGGCTGTGTGTTCAGCATCGACACCGACGCGCACGCGCCCGGGCAGCTGGACTTCCTCGGCTACGGCGCCCAGCGCGCGCTGGACGCCGGCGTGCCCGTCGACCAGATCGTCAACACCTGGCCGGCCGACAAGCTGCTGGAGTGGACGGGCTCGAACTAACCGTCAGTCCGGCAGATGCGGCATCTCGAGGCCCGGGTCGCGGCCGATCAGCACCGCGGGCGTCAGCGCGGATTTGCCGTAGCGATCGCGCACCCGGTCGATGGCCGCGTCGATCGCCGGCGACTCTCCGGTGAAGGGCAGCATCAACTGCTGGGCGCCGCTGCGGTCGATGCCCGAGACCGCGAAGCCGACCAGGGTCAGGCCGCGCTGGGCGATCACCGGCGCGGCCGACGCAACCAACCGCCGCGCCGCGGCCAGGATGGGCTGCGTCGACGACGTGGCCAGCGGCAACGTGTGTGAGCGCGTCGCCCGGCCGAAGTCGTCGAAGCGCAATCGCAGCACCACCGTTCGGCCAGTGCGCCCGGCGGCGCGCATCCGGCCGGTGATCCGGTCGATCAGGCTGACCACCACCGCGTCCAGCTCGGCGGCGGACATGCGGTTGCCCGCGCGGCCCAGCGCCCGCTGCGCGCCGATGGACCGGCGCCGCACGCCGGTGGTCACCCGGCGGCGGTCGATGTTGCGGGACAGCGCATACACCTGCCGTCCCATGGCCGGCCCGAGCAGCGACGCCAGCGTCGACTCGCTGAGCTCGGCGACGTCGGCGACGGTCGCCAGGCCGTGCGTGCGCAGCTTCTCGGCGGTCACCGCCCCGACGCCCCACAGCCGGCGCACCGGCAGCGGCCGCAGAAACGCCAGTTCCCGGTCGGGCGGCACCAGCAGGAGCCCGTCGGGCTTGGCTTCCTGGCTGGCGACCTTGGCGAGGAATTTTGTCCGGGCGACCCCGACCGTGATGGGCAGGCCGACGCGATCGCGCACGTCGGCGCGCAGCCGCTCGGCGATCTGGACCGGCGTGCCTGCGACGCGGCGCAGACCGCCGACATCGAGAAACGCCTCGTCGACCGAGAGCGCCTCGACGATCGGCGTGCAGTCGCGGAACACCTCGAACACCGCGTCGCTGGCGCGCGAATACGCGGACATCCGGGGAGGCACCACCACGGCGTGCGGGCACAGCCGCCGCGCCTGGGCGCCACCCATTGCGGTGCGCACGCCGTAGGCCTTGGCCTCGTAGCTGGCCGCCAGCACCACCCCGCCTCCGACGAGCACGGGACGTCCCCGCAACGCCGGGTCGTCGCGCTGTTCGACGGACGCATAGAACGAATCCAGGTCCGCGTGCAGGATGGACGCGTCACACCGCACGAACATATGTTCGCACGAGGCTACGACAGTTAGTTGGCCTCGCCGTAGATGCTGCTGACCCAGATGTGGGTGAGCGTGTCGACGACGCGGTCCTCGTCGACGGCCGGCGTCTCGGACGAGAGCGCGGCCATCATCGTGCGCTCGTTCATCTGGTTCAGCGAGGTCGCCAGGTCGGCGGCCGGGATGGTCTCGGGGGCGGCGCCGCGGGCCCGCTCGGCGGTGATCATGGCCGCGGTCTGGTCGATCCACTTCTGCATGAAGCCCAGCCACACCGACCGCAGCTCCGAACTCGTGGCCAGCGCCTCGGTCGCGGCCCGCGCCAACGTGCGGTGCGAGCTGAACGCGGTGAAAAACGCCTTGATGCCGTTGCGCCAGACCCGGCGCGGATCGGAGGGCAGTCGCTGCACCGCGCCGTCGAACTCGGAGTCGGCGCGCGCGATGATCGGCTCCAGCAGCGAGATCAGCACCGCTTCCTTGGACTTGAAATAGAAGTAGAACGTCGGCCGCGACAGGCCCGCCCCCTTGGCCAGGTCGTCGACGGAAATGCCGCCGAACCCCCGCTCTTCGAGCAGCCGCTCGGCCGTCGCGAGGATCGCCTGCTCGCGGTCGTCGCCCGAGGGGCGCAGGGCGCGGCGACCGCGCAGCGCGCGAGTCTGGCCAACGGTAGTCACGGCCGCTACTTTACACGCCGTTGAGAATTTCGACAGGGTGTTGACCAACTCAACACACCGTTGATAGCGTGGCGTCATGACTGAGCACCTCGACGTCCTCATCGTCGGCGCCGGCATCTCGGGGGTTAGCGCGGCCTGGCACCTGCAGGAGCGCTGCCCGACCAAGAGCTACGCCATCCTGGAGCGCCGCGACGACCTCGGCGGCACCTGGGACCTGTTCAAATACCCGGGCATCCGCTCGGACTCCGACATGTTCACCCTCGGGTTCCGGTTCAAGCCCTGGCGCTCGGCGAAGTCGATCGCCGACGGCGCCTCGATCAAGGCCTACATCAGGGAGACCGCGGCCGAGAACGGGATCGACCGCAAGATCCGCTACGGCCACCGGGTGGTGGCCGCCGATTGGTCCGACGCCGACAACCGCTGGACCCTGACCGTCGAGCACGACGGCCAGCAGAGCGAGATCACCTGCAGCTTCCTGTTCGCCTGCACCGGCTACTACAACTACGACGAGGGCTATTCGCCCACCTTCCCCGGCGCCGAGGATTTCGGCGGCACGATCGTGCACCCGCAGCACTGGCCGGAGGACCTCGACTACGCGGGCAAGAAGATCGTCGTCATCGGCTCCGGCGCCACCGCGATCACCCTGATCCCGGCCCTGGTGAACTCGGGCTCCGGCCACGTCACGATGCTGCAGCGCTCGCCGACCTACATCGGCTCGCTGCCGGGCGTAGACCCCTTCGCGGTGCGGTTCAACCGGTGGCTGCCCGACCGGCTGGCGCACATCGCGAACCGCTGGAAGGCCATCGCGTTCAGCACCTTCCAGTACCAGCTGTCGCGCAAGCGGCCGGCCTACATGCGCAAGACGTTGATGACGATGGCGCAGCGCCGCCTGCCCAAGGGCTACGACGTCGAAAAGCACTTCGGGCCCAGCTACAACGTGTGGGATCAGCGGCTGTGCCTGGCCCCCGACGGCGACTTCTTCCGGACCATCCGGCACGGCAAGGCGGACGTCGTCACCGACACCATCGACCGGTTCACCAAGACAGGCATCAAACTTGCCTCGGGTGAGGAGCTGCAGGCCGACATCATCGTCACCGCAACGGGTTTGAACATGCAGTTGCTGGGCGGGGTGAAGCCGACCAGGAATGGTCAGCCCTTCGACCTGCCGTCGCTGATGACCTACAAGGGCCTGATGTTCTCCGGCGTCCCGAATTTCGCGATCACCTTCGGGTACACGAACGCGTCGTGGACGCTGAAGGCCGACCTGGTCTCGGAGTTCGTCTGCCGGTTGCTGAACTACATGGACGCCAAGGGTTTCGACATCGTCGAGCCGCAACATCCGGGCGAGGACGTCGACGAGCTGCCGTTCATGGACTTCAGCCCCGGCTACTTCCAGCGCTCGATGCACATCCTGCCCAAATCGGGGTCGCGTGCGCCGTGGCGGCTCAAGCAGAACTACTTCTTCGACATGCGCACGATCCGCCGCGGCAAGGTCGCCGACGAGGGACTGCGGTTCGCCAAGAAGCGTGCGGCGGTGGCGGCTTAAGGTTGCCGGAATCTAGACGACGATGATGCCGTCGTCGTCGCTGTAGGCGGTCTCGCCTGGCACGAAAGTCACGCCGCCCAGGCTGATTTCGACGTCCCGTTCCCCGGCTCCGGCCTTGGCGCTCTTGCGCGGGTTGGTGCCCAGCGCCTTGATGCCGATGTCGATGCCGCGCAGCGCGGCGGCGTCGCGCACCGCGCCGTTGACGATGAGCCCGGCCCAGCCGTTGGACCGGGCCAGCTCCGCGATGACGTCACCGACCAGCGCGGTGTGCAGCGAGCCGGCGCCGTCGATCACCAGCACCCCGCCGTCGCCCGGGCCCGAGAGCACCGATTTCAGCAACGCGTTGTCCTGAAAGCAGCGCACGGTGCTGATCGGCCCGGCGAATTGCGAACGACCGCCGAACTGGCGGAACTGGAGGTCACAGCTGCGCGCGTCGGCGCCGATGCTGTCGACCAGGTCGGCGGTCGGCTGGAAGCGCACGCCCACCTCAGCGGCGCCGCAGCTGCCGGATCAACAGGATCGCCAACAGGCTCAGCGCCACGGCGACGATCAGCGGCACCGGCGACTGGCCCGGCGCGGCGGGCTCGGCGTGCGGCGAGACGGGGTTGGGGGCGTCGTCCACGGTCGACTTGGCTTGTGCCGCAGCGTCTTTGGCGGCCGCGGCGAGCTGGCCGTTGCTCTCGATCCGGTGCTGCACGCCGAGGGGTGGCTGCTCGGCCGGCTTCGGGGCCTCGGCGCTCTTGGCGGGAGCCTTTTTGGCCGGGGCTTTTTTGGCGGGCGCCTTTTTGGCGGGCGCCTTTTTCGCAGGAGCTTTTTTGGCGGGCGCCTTTTTCGCGGGCGCCTTCTTGGCGGCCTTCTTGACGACCTCAGCGGGAGGTTGCTGCTCCGGCGGGATCGGCGCGCCGTCGGGTCCGCTGTCGGGTTGGTCCTGCGGGTCGGTCATGCGGCCGCTCCTTACAGCTGTCTCGGTGTTTCTCTTGCGCGCCGGTTCCCATCATGCCAGGGCGCTCAGCGCCGGCCCCGCAGCGCCCAGAGGCCGGCCGCCGCGACCAGGGCGGTGGCCACCACCACAAACGGCCAGACGGGGATGGCCCGGCCGGCGCCCGCCGGGCCCGCGGCGGGCGGCCCCGGCGATCCCGCACCGGGGACGCTTAACCGAAACGACCAGGACCCCGACACGACGTGGCCGTCGGCCGAGGTCACGCGGTAGTTCACCGTGTAGGTGCCCGCCGGCCCCAGCGGTCGCAGGCCGACGGAGACGGCCGCGCCCTGCACGGTCGGCTCGCCGGTCGACCACACGTTGCCGTCGGGCCCGACGACCGTCATGGCCGCGAACGTGGTCTGCAGCCGTTCGTTGAACGTCGCGGTCACCCGGTCGGGGCCGGTCGCCAGGACCGCGTTGTCTGCGGGGTCGGCGGCGACGCGCGCGGCGTGCGCGGAGGCCGGCTGGGCGGTCAGGATTGCGGCGGCCATTGTGGCGGCCATTGTGGCGGCCAGCAGCAGGCCCGCCCACGCGGCGACCGCCCGGCGCGTCATGTCCGCCGGCGGAGCAGCGCGAGTGCGACGGCCAGGGCGGCCACCACCAGGGCCGCCCCGCCCAGCAGGCGGGCGCTGTTGTCCGGCGCGGCGGCGTGGTCGGCGGGCGCACCGGGCGCCGGATGGTGCGCGTGCGGCGTCCCGGCGGATCCGGTGAGCGTCAGCGCGGGCGCCGGATGTTCCGGCTCCCCGCCGCCGGGCAGCGGCGGCTGATCCCACTTCACGACCGACCCGTCGGCGTAGGTCTGCGTGGCCGGGAAGCTGACGGTGTCGGCGTCGGGCAGCTGCACCGACAAGCGGAACAGCGCGAATTGGTCGGGCCCGATGCCGCCACTCGGCGCCGCCGTCCAGCTCACCGAGCGGACCGTGCCCGACGCCGCGTCGCGGTCGAGCTTGGCCGTCCAGCCGGGCATGGTTTCGGTGCTGGCGGAGCCGACGTTGGGGAGGTCGACCGTCAAGCCGGTGGTGGCCGCGCCGGTGCTGGATTCGTTGGGGACCTTGAAGGTCACGATCGCCACGGCGCCGCGCACGGGGTTGTCGGCGCTGGCGTGGACGTGCGCCCAGGCCGACGGGACGCCCACCGCCGAACCGAGATACAGCGCGGCGGCCGCGGCGAGCGGGATCAGGACACGCACTGGGGTGGTCAGGTCAGCCCGAGCCGGGCCATCAGGTCCGCCTCGATGCCGTCGAGCTGCGACGAGACCGCGGCGTGCGCGGCCCGGCGGCGCGCGGGCGGCATGTGCTCCGCGGCCGTGATCGCCGCCGACAGATCGGCGAGGCGTTCGGTGATGGCGGTGACGAACTGCCGGGTCTCGGGGTCCTTGGGCTTGCGCTCCTGAACCGTCCGCAGCGACTTCTCCGCGCCGGCGAGCCGGGCCGACAGTTGGGCGCCATGCCCGGAGAACTGGCCGATCTGGGCCAGCGGGATGCCGAGCTGATCCGCGCGCCGCTGGTCGATGAGCGCGCGGGCGGCCATCGCGGCCCGATAGATCACCGGCATCAGGATGGGGGCCAGCAGCCGGGACACCGTCAGCATCCGGCGGATCCGCGCCGGCGACAGCAGCTTGCCTTCCCGGGCGGCCTTGAGCTCGGCCTCGGCGACCTTCAGGGCCGTCCGGTCACTGTCGCGCTGCGATTTGATCTGCGCCCGCAGCGCCCGCTCCGCACCGCGCCGGTCGGCCTTGAGCCGGCGGGCGTCGTTCTTGGCGGCCAGCTTGGCCTCCAGCTTGGCGCGGGCCCGGATCGCGCGGGCCTCGGCGCGTCGCGTCGCGCGACTCTTTCGCTTGCGGAACAAGCTCATTCCCGGCCGCCTCCCGGTATCTCGTGATTCGTCGCGCTCGCGAACGCGCGATCCGAGAGCCAACCCTAATCGGAATACGCCGACGACAGCCGTTCAGGTCGGGATGTTCCGCTAGGCGTCCAGGCGCTCGAGGCGGCGCAATTCGTTGACGCGCTCCACGACGTCCTGCTGCGCCTGCGGCGACAACCCCGCGGCGGCCGCCGCGATGCGGCGCACACCGTCATCGCGCATCGAGGCCAGCCACGCCAACTCCTGGTCGAGCTTCTCGTAGTACTCGTCGTCGGTGAAGTAGGCCGGCTTGATGCGGAAGAAATTGGCGAGGGCGGCCATGGTCGCCGACGACGGGTTGGTGCGGTTGCCGGAACGTAGCTGGGACAGATAGGGAGCCGACATCGTGATGCCCTCCGCCTTGAGCGCCGCGATCACCTCCGCCGAGGTGTGCGGCCCGCGTCCGGGTGGATACACCGTGTCGAACAAGCGGTTGAGGCGGGCAGCGAACGTCGTGCTCATCGATATGACCTCCACTGGGCTGGAGAGTGATTGTTACCTAGGTGTATTTGCTGACCATGGTAGCGACGGTTTCAGTCGGCAGCCAGGTGCAAACCTCGGGCGGTTCGGCGCCGGCGTTGCCGACGGTTGCCGAATCCCCACTCGACGAGGGTCTAACTAATTCGCTGAGGTGTCCACCGTAAACGTGAAACTCACAGGTTATACGCAGAATCGGGGGGGACGGGCGAGGTGGCGGGCCGATGGACGCACGGCGGGCCGCAGGATCCCCCCGAGGATGCTGGGCAGTTGCACCGCAACCGGACGGCAACCCTGGCCGATTGTTGACATCCTTTGCTGTCAGGTCTGAAAGTGCCCCGCAAAACCGGGCAAGGGTGCACCTTATCGCCCCCGGAGATACCCCCGGGGGCGAGCGCGGGTAGCGGCGGCGGGAGGCAAGCGGCGCCGCGGGCGGGTCAGGTGACGGCCGGCGTCCTCCTCGTGGGCGCAGCTTCTCTTCGGTGCCGGCGCAGAGTTTGCGCCGCGGCCACCGCCGCGGCGGTCAGCGCCACCGAAACGGTCACGGCAAGGGCCGCCGAACGCCACCCGAGCGCGTTGTCGAACAGCATCCACAGCCCGAACATCAAGAACAGCAGGCTGGCCAGGGCGTGGAGGAACCCTTGGGGAAGGCGCCGATGCAGCAGCGTGCCCACCCCGATCGCCAGCGCGTCGGCCAAAACCATGCCCAGGGTCGAGCCCAGCCAGACGCCGGCCCAGTGGTGGTGGCTGGCCAGCGTGATGGTCGCCAGGGATGTCTTGTCGCTCAATTCGGCGAGGCTGAACGAGGACACGACGGTCAGCAGCGCGAAGCGCGGTTCGCGGTCGGCCGATTCGCCGGGGTCGTCGGCGCCGCCCTCGCGCCACGCCCATACCGCGAAGATCAGGAACGCGAGCGCCGACGCGAACGCGATCGGGCGTGCCGGCAGGGTGGCGCCGAGGAAGTGGCCGATCGCGACCGTGACCCCGTGCACCGTGCAGGAGGCGATTGCCACGCCGGCCAGCACGACCCACCAGCGGTAGCGCAGGGCGTACGTCATGGTGATGAGCTGGGACCTGTCGCCGAGTTCGGCGACGAAGACGACCCCGAGGGTCAGCAGCGTGGCGGCGAGCATGGGAGGCGACCTTTCGACACGTCGTCGGTGACGATCCACCGAACATCGGTCGAAGGTCTCGCCCACCGGTCCCCGTGGGACCGGTTCGCCGGCCGGGCTGTGCGCCAGTATGTCGACACGACGATTGGGGGCTACTCCCCTTCGCTAACGGTCCCCAGGCTAACGGCCGGACCGGCCGGACGCCAGAAAGACGGGCAAGTTCGGAAACCCGTATTTGCCGATTCGGTGGCCGAATTCCGGGGTTCGAATTGCCTTATGCCGCAAGCAGCATCGCCAGAATCGCGGTGTCGGGGTGGCTGATCGGGTCGACGCCCACCCGGCTCACCATGGACGTGATGGTTCCGTCGGCCTCTGCCTCGACCCAGGCCGCCCGGTGCTCCAGTCCGAGGTACGGCAGCCCCGGCAGCAAGACGCACCCGGACGCCGCGCCGTTGCACTCCGGCAGCGAGGGCGTGGTTTCCGACGGCGGATGCAGCATCAGCAGCGCCGGTGGTTGATGGTCGGCGAAATAGCCTGGCCGGATGGCTGATTCACCGAACACCGTGCCCTCGGCCAACACCAGGCCCACGGTGCCCGGCTCGGGTTCGTCGGGCAGTTCCTCACGCGCCCCGAAAACCGTTGTGGTGGAGAGCAATCCGGGCAACGACGCGACCCTGACCGCCACCATCAGCAGTTGGGCCCATTCTTTGGTCGAATCGGGCCAACGGCCCGAGATCACAAACCCTTTCAGGGCGCCACGGGCGTGGAAGGGCGAAACCCCGATAGGACGGTCCGAACCGGTCTCCATCGCGACCTCCCGTGTGACTGATCCGCTCGATTAACCACACCGGTAACCCGAATAATTCAGCATGCCTGCGGTTCAGGCGCGGTGCAACTCGACACGGCCGGTGATCGGGTAAAAGGCAAGGGCGCCACGCGATCCGCGTGACGCCCCGCCCTTGCGCGAAAGCCGTGTCAGCCGAAAATCAGCCCGTTGGTTTTCGACGTCGCCGCCGCGTAGCGCTTCTGCACGTCGGCCCAGTTGACGACGTTCCAGAACGCCTTGACGTAATCCGCCTTGACGTTCTTGTACTGCAGGTAGAAGGCGTGCTCCCACATGTCGACCTGCAACAGGGGGATGATCCCGAGCGGGACGTTGGCCTGCTGGTCGTACAGCTGGAAGGTCAGCAGCCTGTTGCCGAGGGTGTCGTAACCGAGCACGGCCCACCCCGAACCCTGCAGGCCGTTGGCGGCGGCGCTGAACTGGGCGCGGAATTTGTCGAACGACCCGAACGCGTCGTCGATGGCCGCGGCGAGGTCGCCGGTCGGCTTGTCGCCGCCGTCCGGCGACAGGTTCTTCCACCAGATCGAGTGGTTGACGTGGCCGCCGAGGTGGAACGCCAGGTTCTTCTCGTTCAGGAAGATCGCGGCGTGGTCGTCCTTGGACCGCGCCTCCTCGAGTTTGGCGATGGCGTCGTTGAGGCCCTTGACGTAGGTCGCGTGGTGCTTGCTGTGGTGGATCTCGTTGATCTGACCGGAGATGTGCGGTTCCAGCGCTGCGTAATCCCAGTCCAAGTCGGGCAGGGTGTATTCAGCCACGGCATTCCTTTCCTCGATGATCGTTGGTGATCGTCTTGACGCGCATTCGCACGGGCTCCGCCACGCGGCGGCCTGGCCCCGAGCTTCACCAGTCAACCCTGCTCCATGACCGCGCGCGCCGCAAGGATGAGCGCTACGCGCCAGGGATACCCGGCCGGGGTGATTTCAATACAAGACGATGACGGCGAGAACCGCGAGCAACGCCAGGGCGATGAGGGCGGCGCGCAACGCGGCGACGCTATAGCTGTGGTTACAGGCGGGCGAGCCGGGATACGAGTTCGACGCGGCCGGCGAACCCGGACCGAACGACTGCGTGGCCATCAAGCGCCTTTCACCTGCACCCCCACCGTTTAGTGAGGTGAGTCACAAACGATTTTTCGTGACGGTGATCATAACCCCTTGCACCCGGCTTGAAAAACGCGCCGCTCCCATGGCGTCCCGACGCGGCGACCACCGACAGATGCTTAGCGAGCCAATACATTTCGCTCGGGTGCCGGACGGGCCTGTTTATGGCACAGCCGTACCACCCGGTGGTTATCCACAGTTGCGGCGCGGGGCGACCGATCGGAGCTTGCTGACGCGATATGTACCCCCGCGGTGTTTGTGGATAAACCTGTGGAAACTGTGGATAGCCCTGGGAAATTGTTTTGTTGCCCGACCGGACGCGGCAGCGGCTTACGGCGGCGCGGTTACGCTGGTCCGGTGATCCAGGTGTGCTCCCAGTGCGGCACGCGGTGGAACGTGCGCGAGCGGCGCCGCGACTGGTGTCCGCGCTGCCGCGGGGCGCTGATGGCGCCCCTGCCGGAGATGTCGGCGTCCGACCCGCGGTGGGGCGCCCAGAGCGGACCGCCGCCAGCCGGACCGCCCCCGGCCCCGGCGTGGCAGCGCACCGCGCCGCGGCTGCCGGCGGGCTTCCGCTGGATAGCCGTACGGCCCGGCGCGGCGCCTCCCGCGCGACGCGGGCGACGGTCGCTGGGCCCCACGCCGCGCTACGCCGTCATCCCGCGCTGGGGATTGGCCGACCGCGTCGAGCAGGCTCCGGCACCTACCGAAAAGCCTTCGCGCACAGGGCCGTCGGCGCCCCTCGTTCGTACCGCGCTGTTGTTGAGCGTGCTGGTCCTCAGCGTCACCGCCGTGGTGTATGTGGTGCGCTATGTGCTGTTGATGATCAACCGGAACACCCTGCTGAACTCGATCGTGGCCATCGCCGCGGACTGGTTGGGGATCCTGGCCAGCGTGGGTGCGCTCGCGGCGGTGATCACCTCCGGCGTGGTGTTGATCCGCTGGCTGATCGCGCGCCGGGCCGCCGCCTTTGCCCACCACGGCCTGCCGGAGCCGCGTTCCGTGCGGGCCTTGTGGGCGGGCTGCGCGGTGCCGCTGGCCAACCTGCTGTGGGCCCCGGTCTACGTCATCGAGCTGGCGACCGTCGAGGAGCACTACCCGCAGCTGCGCAGGCCGATCGTCGAGTGGTGGATCGCGTGGATTATCAGCTACCTGGTCTCGATCTTCGCCATCGTCACCAGCTTCGCCACGGACGCCCAGGGCATCGCCGACAACACCGTGCTGATGGTCTTCGCCTATCTGCTCGCGGCGGCCACGCTGGCCACCGTCGGCCGGGTCTTCGAGGGATTCGAACGCAAGCCGGTCGAACGGCCCGCGCACCGGTGGGTCGTGGTGGAACCGGAGGGTGGCGCATCCGGCCCTCCGGTTGAGCTGGAGGGGCAGGAACCGGCAGCATAGGGGTATGCCCTGGGCCGACGACGTGCTCGCCGGGCATCCCTATGTCGTCGCCCACCGGGGAGCGTCGGCTGCCCGGCCCGAACACACGCTGGCCGCTTACGATCTCGCGCTCAAACAGGGTGCCGACGGGGTGGAATGCGACGTGCGGCTGACCCGCGACGGCCACCTGGTCTGCGTGCACGACCGCCGCCTGGACCGGACGTCGACGGGAGCCGGTCTGGTCAGCACGATGACCCTCGCCGAGCTGCGCGAGCTCGAATACGGCGCGTGGCACGAGAGCTGGCGGGCCGACGGCACGCACGGCGACACCAGCCTGCTGACGCTGGACGCCCTCGTCTCGCTCGTTTTGGACTGGCACCGGCCCGTGAAGATCTTCGTCGAGACCAAGCACCCGGTCCGCTACGGCTCGCTGGTGGAGTCCAAGCTGCTCGCGCTGCTGCACCGCTTCGGGTTGGCCGCGCCCGCTTCCGCCGACCGGTCCCGCGCCGTGGTGATGTCGTTCTCGGCGGCCGCGGTCTGGCGGATCAGGCGGGCCGCACCGCTGCTGCCGACGGTGCTGCTCGGCAAGACGGCGCGCTACCTGGCCAGCAGCGCGGCCACCGCCGTCGGCGCCACCGCCGTCGGACCCTCGTTGGCGACGCTGAAGGACTATCCGCAACTGGTGGACCGCGCCGTCGCGCAGGGCCGGGCGGTGTACTGCTGGAACGTAGACGAGTACGAAGACATCGACTTCTGCCGGGACGTCGGCGTGGCCTGGCTCGCCACCCATCACCCGGGCCGCACCAAGGCCTGGTTGAACAACGGGCCGGCGGGCGACAACTAGTCAGCGCTGCCCTTCCAGCGCGGCCGCGGGCACCGGCGCGTCGGCGGCCAGCGCGCCGAACAGCTCGCCGGCGACCGAGTGATCCCACACCACCACCGCGCCGGCGTCGCTGGTGGTGAACTCGCCGATCGGCACGGTCACCGCGGTCGGGGACGCGTGCAGGGCCCAGCCGAGCCGGGCCAGGTCCCACACGTGGTCACCGCGGTCGACGGTGATGGCGTCGGCGGCCGCGCGGGACACCGAATACCAGCGCAGCGGGTTGAGCCACACCGCCGGGTTGGCGGCGCGGTGCAGCAGCGCCGACAGGAACTGGCGCTGGTTGGCCATCCGGTCGAGATCGGCGCGGGGCGTGTCGCGCGTCCTGACGTAGCCGAGCGCGTCGCGGCCGCCGAGTTGCTGGCAGCCCGCCGGCAGGTCGATCCCGGCCAGGGGATCGTTGATCGGCGCGGCCGGGCACGCGGTGACCCCGCCGAGCGCGTCGACGAGCCCGGCGAACCCGGCGAACCCGATCTCGACGTAATGGTCGAGCCGCAGCCCGGTGGCCTGCTCGACCGTGTGCGTCAGCAAGGGCGCCCCGCCCATCGCGAACGCCGCGTTGATCTTGTCCTTGCCGTGATCCGGGATCGGCACATAGGAGTCGCGGGGGATCGACACCACCGTCGCCGGGGTGCCCGACCCGAACTCGGGCACGTGGACCAGCAGGATCGTGTCGGTGCGGCTGTTGCCGACGTCGCCGCCGGTCGCCAGGTCCTGCTGCTGCGAGGGGGTCAGGCCCAGGCGGCTGTCCGAGCCGACGATCAGCCAGTTGGTGCCGCGGCCGGCCGCCGGGCGGCCGGCATAGTCGGTGAGTGCCTGTTCGCGGCGCAGCTTGGTGTCGAACCACACGGCCCCGCCCAGGGCGCCGGCGGCGGCGAGCAGCGCGGTGATCAACACCGCGAGCGCGCACGCCCGGACCCAGCGGCGCTTCCGTCGCGACCGCGGGCCGACGGGCCGCGGCGGGGGGACGGATGGCCCGGTGCCCGGCGGCGCCACCCGGCGCAGCGGCGTCGTCGCCGGCTCGGTGGCTGCCCGGGACAACATTGGCGACGGCTCGGGGCGCCGGCGTACTGAGGGCCGCCGCCGCGCGGGGGGTCGCTCGTCGCTCACCCGGATAACGTACGTGGACGCCGCGCCCAGCCCGGGCAGCTACCGTCGTGCGCGCAGCCCGTTGATGAACGGGCAACCCATCAGCACCCGGATGGCCTGGCTTAGCCCGGTCATGTCGTCGACTGGCCGATGAAACGGCAGCCGGACGTCTTGGTCGCCGTCGTCGCCCTCGACGCGGAACCGCACGCCGTAGCGGTCCAGGCCGAGCGGGCGGACCGGCCCGCGCCGCAGCGGCGCCGGCAGCCGCGACACCAGCCGGGCAACCACGTCGTTGTGGACGGTGTCCAGGTGCCAGAGCAGGCCGGCCTCGACCTCGCAGAACGGGTCGGGCCGGGCGGCGAGCAGGTCCGCGAGGCCGACGGGCTCCGCGCCGCTGGCGTCGGTGACGACCACGGACGCGACCTCCAGCCGCAGCAGCGTGTAGCGGGGATCGCCGTCGGATGGCGCCGACCTCGGGGTCTCGACCTGAAGCAGCGCCGGGTTCGGGCACTCGGCGGCGATCAGGTCCAGCACGTCGGTGACCATGTCGGCCGGCACCCGATGCAGGCGGCCGCGGACCCAGACCAGCGAGCGGACGGGTTCGCGCAGCGGAAGCGGCGCGTAATCCGTCAGCTCCAGCACCGCCTGCGATCCGGAGACCGGCCAGCTCGCCTCGCCCACGACGTCGACGGGCAGCGCGACGGCGAAGGACCCGTCGGGCAGCAGATGATGCACCGGCGTGGCCACCGGGTCCTGGCGCGCCGGCCCGGTTTCTAAGGCCAGCAGGGCGCCGGCGGCCCGCGCGCAGGCGCTGCGAATGCGTTCGGCTGTCGTCGGCGCGGTGCTGCTCAGCGTCGTCACACGTCCTCCTCGACGAAATTAGGTAAGCCTAAGTTAACTTACGACCCAGGGCGCCGCAAGGCCTGTTTGGCGTGCAGCGCCATTAGGGTTGGGGGCGTGGTCCGCATCGCCTACCTCGGTCCCGAGGGGACGTTCACCGAGGCGGCGCTGCTGCAAATCACGGCCGCCGGGCTGGTTCCCGAGCCGGGCGCCGTCCGCCAGCTGCCGATCGAAAGCACCCCCGCCGCGCTCAACGCGGTCCGCGACGGCGACGCCGACTACGCGTGCGTGCCGCTCGAGAACTCGATCGACGGTTCGGTGATGCCCACCCTGGACAGCCTGGCGATCGGATCGCCCCTACAGGTGTTCGCCGAGACGACGCTGGACGTGACGTTCAGCATCGTCGTCAAACCCGGCTCCGAAGCCGCCGCCGACGTACGCACCCTGGCGGCGTTTCCCGTGGCGGCCGCGCAGGTGCGCCAGTGGCTGGCGGCCCATCTGCCCGGCGTCGAACTCAAGCCCGCCTACTCCAACGCCGACGCGGCGCGGCAGGTGGCCGAGGGCCACGCGGACGCCGCCGTCACCTCGCCCTTGGCGGCGTCGCACTGGGGTCTTCAGTCCCTGGCCGACGGCGTCGTCGACGAGCCCAACGCGCGCACCCGCTTCGTCCTGATCGGGCTGCCCGGGCCGCCCCCGGCCCGCACCGGGGCCGACCGCACCTCGGTGGTGCTGCTCATCGACAACGTGCCGGGCGCGCTGCTGGCGGCGCTGGCCGAGTTCGGGATCCGCGGCATCGACATGACCCGCATCGAATCCCGCCCGACGAGAACGGAACTCGGGACCTACGTGTTCTTCGTCGATTGCGTCGGCCACATCGACGACGACGCCGTGGCCGAGGCACTCAAGGCGCTGCACCGTCGTTGTGCCGATGTGAGGTATCTGGGTTCATGGCCGACGGGGTCGGCCGCGGGGGTGGCGCCGCCGCCGGCCGACGAGGCATTGCGCTGGCTGGAGCGGCTGCGCGAGGGCAAGCCCAACGGGGGACCGCAGCGATGAGCGGTCGGTTGGTGCTGTTGCGGCACGGGCAGTCCTACGGCAACGTCGAGCGCCGGCTGGACACCCGGCCGCCGGGCGCGGAGCTGACGCCGCTGGGCCGCGACCAGGCCCGGGCGTTCGCCCACGGCTGGGAGCGGCCGGCGATGCTGGCTCACTCGGTGGCCACCCGGGCGTCGCAGACGGCCGGGGTGATCGGCGCCGAGGTGCACCTGGGCGCCGCGGAAGTCGCCGGCATCCACGAGGTGCAGGTCGGAAGGCTGGAGAACCGCAACGACGACGAGGCGGTCGCCGAGTTCAACGCGATCTACGAGCGCTGGCATCGCGGCGAGCTCGACGTGCCGCTACCCGGCGGGGAGACGGGCAACGACGTCCTGGACCGCGTCGTGCCGGCGCTGACCGAACTGCGGATGCGCTACCTCGACGACGACGACTGGAACGGCGACATCGTCGTCGTCAGCCACGGCGCGGCCATCCGGCTGGCCTCGGCCGTCCTGGCCGGGGTGGACGCCAACTTCGCGCTGGACAACCACCTGGAAAACGCCGAATCGGTGGTGTTGGCCCCGATCACCGACGGGCGGTGGAGTTGCCTACGCTGGGGCGCCGCGACCCCGCCGTTCTATCCGCAGGCCGACGCGAGCCCGGTCGCCGACGCGGTCCGCTCAAGCACCGATCCGATGGGCTGACGCCGCATCGTCCGCGCATTCGCAGCCGACGGCGTCGCAGTCGACCACGAACGCGTGGGGCAACAGCTCGGGGCTGTCGCAGTCCGGCTCGGTGCATTCCGGCCGGCCCCAGAACCCGCCCCCGCTATGGCGAATGATGGTGCCGTGGCAGTGATCCAAGCCCGCCCGGCACTCGCGGCACTCAGCGCTCATACGCCGTTCATAGCACCCGGCCCCGACGATCTCGGGATGCCGCGCCCATCGGCCGGCGGGGGTTTCTAGGACCAGCCGAGTTCTTCCAGCCGGTCGTCGTCGATGCCGAAGTGATGGGCGATCTCGTGGATCACCGTGATCGCCACCTCCTCGACGACGTCGTCGTCGGAGTCGCAGGCGTCGAGCAGGGCCTCGCGATAAATCGTGATGGCGTCCGGCAGCGCGCCGGCGTAGTCGGAGTCGCGTTCGGTCAGCGCCACCCCCTCGTACAGCCCGAGCAGCTCGGCGTCCTCGGGGTGGCGGTCCTCGACGAGGACGACGACGTTGTCCATCGCGGCCGCCAACTGGGGCGGGATCAGGTCGAGCGCATCGGAGACCAGCTCGTCGAACCGCTGCGGATCCATCCGCACGGGCACGCGGCTAGCCCCCCGGCGCGGGCGCGGGTTCGGCCGGCGGAGCCGGCGGGGCGGGCGGCGGCTCGGGCGGGGGAGGGGGCGGCGGCGGTGGCGGCGCCTCGGGTGCCGGGGGCGCCGCGGGTGGCGGCGGCGCACCGGCGTCGGCCGGGGGCGGGACGTCCTGCGGCGCCTGGCTGGACGGCGCGCGCGGCGGCGTCACCACCGGCTGCTGTTGCGGCAGGTGCTGATTGTTCGGCGGGATGGCGTCCGGCGCGGTACTGGTGGGCTGGCTCGGCGCCTGCACGGGTATCGGCGGCATCGTCAGCCGCTCCTCGGGGATGTCGGGCGGGGCGACCGGGGGCTGCCCGTTGATCAGCAGCTGCCCCTTGGCGCTGTTCACCAGCGTGGCCCAGCCCCCGTTGCCCAGCGTCGCGCCGATGCTGCACGCGACCGAGCGGCTGCCCGCCACCCAACTCTGCAGCGACACGGTCGGGTAGATCAGGGTCAGCGTGGTGGTGCGCAACTTGGTGGGCGCCAGATAAGCGTCGGTCATCTTCGTGCACGAATCCTTGATGAACCCGTCCTGGTCGGGCTCGGCGGGCAGGGCGCCCGGAAACTTTTCGGCCAGGTTCACCCGGCCGGTGACCTCCATCGCGTGCGGCGCCGCGCAGTCGACCGGGACGTCGATCGGCTGGTTGGTCGCCGAGTCGATGCCCAGGCAGGTGCCGGCCGGCCAGACCTTGGACTGGTCGACGTCGGAGACCTTGCCCTTGAAGATCTGCTGCTGGTTGTTGGCCCCCGGCAGCTGCAGGCCGCACAGCATGCGACGGTCGCCGGACTGCCGCCAGGCCCGATCACCGGCCCACAGCAGGCTGACCATGAACTTGCTGTTGGGATCGAACTTGGGTCCCAGGTAGTTGTGGACCGCGGGCTCGCACTGCTCCTGCGTCATCTGCTGGATCCGCCCCGGCGACGGGGGAGCGGCGTTCGGCCCGTACTCCGAGCCCGGGAAGGTCCGCATGTCGACGGACTCGGCCACCTCGAACTTGTGGTCGTCGGCGCAGTTGACGATGCTGGCGGACTCCGGCGTGACGTCGGGCCACATCAGGCAATCGCCGGCCTTGGCGCGGTTGAAGGCGGCGTCGCTCTTGGTCCCGGTGCTGGGCACCGGGTCGATGTAGCCGGCCAGCCGCCCCGGCCCGGTGCCGACCGGGATCGCGGTGGCCACCCCGGCGATCAACAGGCCGCCGAGCGCGGTGAGCAACAGCCCCCGCCTGGTCGCGGTCGCCTGCAACCCGCGCGGCCAGCGGAAGCCGGCCGACGACCGCTCGGCGGGGACGTCAGCGGGACCGCCGGGGGTGTCCACCTCCGGGGCTTCCTTCGCTTCCTGCTCGGGCGCTTGCGACATCCGTTCCATTCTGACAGGGCCGATGAAGCGGCGTGACGGAAGTTGCGCAAGTCGACCAGTGGGACGGCCGGCGGGGTGCTCTGGCGTTCGGGCGGGGCCGCAAAAGTAGTGTCGTGGCCGTGATCGACCTGAAGCTGCTCCGGGAAGACCCCGACGCCGTGCGCCGTTCGCAAGCCAGCCGCGGCGAAGACCCCGCGCTGGTGGACGCCCTGCTGACCGCCGACGCCGACCGGCGCTCGGCGATTTCGGCCGCCGACGACCTGCGCGCCGAGCAGAAGGCCGCCAGCAAGAGCGTGGGCGCCGCGACGGCCGAGGAGCGCCCGGCCCTGCTGCAGCGCGCCAAGGACCTCGCCGAGCGGGTGAAGGCCGCCGAAGCCGCCCAGGCCGACGCCGAGGCGGCGTTCACCGCGGCGCACCTGGCGATTTCGAACGTCATCGTCGACGGCGTGCCCGCGGGCGGGGAGGACGACTACCGGGTCCTCGACGTGGTCGGCGAACCCGCCGCGCTCGAAAACCCCAGGGACCACCTGGAACTCGGCGAGTCGCTGGGGCTGATCGACATGGCTCGCGGCGCCAAGGTCGCCGGGTCGCGGTTCTACTTTCTGACCGGCCGGGGTGCGCTGTTGCAGCTGGGCCTGCTGCAACTGGCCCTGCGTCTGGCCGTCGACAACGGCTTCATCCCGATGATCCCGCCGGTGCTGGTGCGCCCGGACGTGATGGCCGGCACCGGTTTTCTGGGCGCCCACGCCGAGGAGGTGTACCGGCTCGAGGCCGACGACCTCTACCTGGTGGGCACCTCCGAGGTGCCGCTGGCCGGGTATCACGCCAACGAGATCCTGGACCTGTCCGGCGGCCCGCTGCGCTACGCGGGCTGGTCATCGTGCTTCCGGCGCGAGGCCGGCAGTCACGGCAAGGACACCCGCGGCATCATCCGCGTGCACCAGTTCGACAAGGTCGAGGGGTTCGTCTATTGCAAGCCCGACGAGGCCGAAGCCGAACACCAGCGGCTGCTGGGCTGGCAGCGCGAGATGCTGGCCCGAATCGAGGTGCCCTACCGGGTGATCGACGTGGCCGCGGGCGATCTCGGCTCGTCGGCCGCGCGCAAATTCGACTGCGAGGCATGGGTTCCCACGCAAGGGGCCTACCGCGAACTGACGTCGACGTCGAACTGCACCACCTTTCAGGCACGCCGACTGGCCACGCGCTACCGCGACGACCCAGATTTCAAAGGCAAGCCGCAGATCGCCGCCACGCTCAACGGCACGCTGGGCACCACCCGCTGGCTGGTCGCGATTTTGGAGAACCATCAGCGGCCCGACGGCAGCGTCAGGGTGCCCGACGCGCTGGTTCCGTTCGTCGGGGCCGAGGTGCTCGAGCCGAGTTGAGTGCGGCCCGGCCGGGGGTGTGCCCGAACGCGCGCCGGTAGGTGTCGATGAAGGCGCTGGGCGTGGCCCAACCGCATTGGGACGCAACGGAAGTGACGTCGTGGTGCTCGGCGATCAGCACCAGCGCGTGCTGCAGCCGCAACTGGGTGCGCCATTGCGGGAACGTCATCGCCAGCTCCTCGCGGAACAGCCGGCTCAGAGTGCGTTCGGCGACGCCGATCCGGGCTCCCAACTGCCGCAGGGTCAACGGCGCGCGCAGGTCCTCGGCGATCAACGCGCACGCTTCCTTCAGCTCCGTCGTGTGCTTCACGATGCTGCACCACGTCCCCGACGCGCGGACGCAGAACCGGCTGTTCGGCGAGGCCTTCCGGGTGCTGCGGCCCGGCGGGTTTTTCGCCGGCAGCGACGGCGTGCCGTCGCTGTCCTTCCGGCTCATACACATCGCCGACACCTACAACCCCGTCGCGCCCGACGACCTGTCCCGGCGCCTGGAGAGCGCGGGATTCGCCGACGTCCACGTCGACGTGTCGGGGGGCCGGCAGCGCTGGCGCGCCACCAAACCGGTTGCCGCCTAGGCCCTGGCGAAGGTCGGACTGCCCGCCTCCAACGGCACGCGGGCCACGCGCGCGGTGAAGCTGATGGCGTGGTACCAGCCGCACAGCATGGTGAGGTCGAGAATCTCGCGCTCGTCGAACTCCCCGCGCAGCGCCCGCCACAGCGCGTCGTCGATGTCTCGGTGATCGCACAGCGCGTCGACGGCGCGAATCAACAGGCGATCTCGTTCGTTGGTCCAGCACGCATCGTCGGCGCCGCCGCGCGTCAGCGAACCGATCTGGTCGGGATCCAGGCGCGCCTTCGCCGCGAAAAAGGCGACGTGCACGCCCCATTCGTACTCGCAGCCGCACCGCGCGCAGGTTCGGTCGATGACGACCTCGCGATCACGCAGCGACAGCGACAGCGAGCGGCTCAGCTCGTAGCCGCCCCAGCCCGTCATCGCCTCGGTCATCGGCAGGTTTTTGACCATGGTGCGAAACAGCGCGATCGGTGGGACCCCCGGCGGCATCATCCGCTGCAGCTGGGCGGCCACGGCCGGTTCGTGGGGTGGGTGCAGCGCCCCGATCCGAGGCGTTACGATTTCCGTAACCATGGAAGAGAAAGCTACGTTACGGAAATCGAAACGTCAATCGGAGATTGGTCCCGGCCGGCCGGCGCGCGGGTCGGCGACGGGGCGGCCGATCATGGCCGCCCTCGATCTGCTGGGCCGGCGCTGGTCGCTGCGGGTGCTGTGGGAGCTTCGCGACGGTCCGCTGGGTGCGCGGTCGTTGCGCGAACGCTGCGATGCCATGTCGCCCAGCGTTCTCTACGACCGCCTCGGCGAGCTGACGGGCGCGGGGCTCATCGTCCAGCGCGACGACCAGTGCTACGAGCTCAGCGAGCTGGGCCGGTCGCTGGGAAAGGCGTTGATCCCGTTGGAGCAGTGGGCCAGCCGCTGGGCGGAGACGATGCGCTGAGCGCTCCTAGGCGTCCACCGTTTCGCGGGATTGGGCGTGCCGCCGCTGGCGCTCCAGGGTCGCGAAGTAGAACGCGAACGCGAACGCGAAGCTGGTGAACAGGCTGGACACGAAGTACAGCCACGGGCGCCGCAACCCCCGGCGATAGCCGTCGACGATGGTAAACAGCGGCAGCAGAATCACATTCGCGATCGTGTAGTCCTGGCTGGCCGAGCTGGCCGCCGGATTGGTGAACATCAGCCGGATGTAGTCGGCCCAGCTGCCCGGGCCCCAGATCGGGTTCGTCGAGCCCTGCGCATACTGCTGCACGAAGTGCACGTTGAACCACCACCCCAGCACCACCGACGCGATGCCGACGACGTAGTACACGACTTCCAGCGGCGAGAACAATGGGCCGCCGGCCGGCCGCGAGAAGACGGCGGGGTTGGAGGCGACGATCCAGCCGATGACGGAGAGCCCGAGAACCGCGTGCACGAGAAGCGAGACCATGGCCGCAGTCTCACCCCGGCCGGCAAGTTTTGTCAACAATGTCAAAACGAGCGGAAGCCAAAATCATTGCTTGGTACCTTACTGAAATGGTCCGGCCCGCGCAGACGGCGCGCAGCGAACGCACCCGGGAGGCGCTGCGCCAGGCCGCCGTGGTGCGCTTCCTGGCCCAGGGTGTCGAGGACACGTCAGCCGAGCAGATCGCCGCGGACGCCGGGGTGTCGCTGCGGACCTTCTACCGCCACTTCGCCTCCAAGCACGATTTGCTGTTTGCCGACTACACCGGGCTGAATTGGTTTCGCGCCGCGCTGGACGCCAGACCCGCCGACGAACCGGTGATCGACTCCGTGCAGGCGGCCGTCTTCGCGTTCCCCTATGACGTTGAGGCCGTGACGAAAATCGCGGCGCTGCGGGGCGGCGACCTCGACCAGGGCCGCATCGTCCGCCACATCCGGGACGTCCAGGCCGACCTGGCCGACGCCATCGACGACCAGCTGCAAAAACGTAGCTGCGCCAAGGAGCTCCCGCCCGATGGCCGGCTGCGCAGCACGGTGACCGCCCGCTGCATCGCCGCCGCGGTGTTCGGGGCGATGGAGGCCTGGATGGTCGGCGACGACCGTTCACTCGGCGAGCTGGCGCGCATGTCGCACCTGGCGCTCGAATCGCTGCGCGGCGGCGTCACCGACAGTTGGTCCACCTGGGCCACCCGCTGACTTTCGTCATAATTGACAAAACTTTCGGCGCATGCCAGCCTGCAGTGCGGGAGGTCAGATGTCTCACTATGACGCGATAGTCATCGGCGCCGGGCACAACGGGCTGGCCGCGGCGGTGCTGCTACAGAAGGCCGGGCTGCGCACCGTGTGCCTGGACGCCAAGCTCTACGCGGGCGGGATGGCCTCCACGGTCGAGCTTTTCGACGGGTACCAGTTCGAGATCGCGGGCTCGGTGCAGTTCCCCACGTCGGCCGTGGTCGTCGAGGCGCTGGGGCTGGACACCCTGCCCACGATCGACCTGGAGGTGATGTCGGTCGCGCTGCGCGGCGTCGGCGACGAACCGCTGGTCCAGTACAGCGACCCGGTCAAGTTGTTCACCCACCTCAACGAGGTGCACGGGGCCGACGCCGTCAACGGGATGGCGGGGCTGATGGCGTGGAGCCAGGCGCCCACGCGCGCGCTGGGACGGTTCGAGGCAGGCACGCCGCCCAAGACGTTGGACGAGATGTATGCCTGTGCCACCAACGAATTCGAGCGCTCGGCCATCGATGACATGTTGTTCGGCTCCGTCACCGACGTGTTGGACCGCTACCTTCCGGACCGCGAGAAGCACGGCGCGCTGCGCGGCTCGATGACCGTGCTGGCCGTCAACACCCTCTACCGCGGGCCGGCCACCCCGGGCAGCGCGGCGGCGCTCGCGTTCGGGCTGGGCGTGCCGGACGGCGACACCATGCAGATGAAGAAGCTGCGCGGTGGCATCGGCGCGCTCACCGCCCACCTGGGCGAGCTGGTGCAAAGCCACGGCGGCGAGGTGCGGCTGCGCAGCAAGGTGACCGAGATCCTGGTGTCCGACGGGCGGGTGACCGGGGCGCGCACCGAGGCGGGGGAAACGTTCAGCGCGCCGATCGTCGTCTCCGGCATCGCCCCCGACGCCACCCTCAACGAGATGATCGATCCCGCGGCGCTGCCCGCCGACATCCGCGACCGCTACGCGCGCATCGACCACCGCGGCAGCTACCTGCAGATGCACTTCGCCCTGGACGAGGCGCCCCGGTTCGCCGCGCCCTACGAGGCGCTCAACGACCCCGCCATGCAGGCGTCCATCGGCATCTTCTGCACGCCGGAGGAAGTCCAGCAGCAGTGGGAGGACTGCCGGCGCGGGATCGTTCCGGCCGACCCGACGCTGGTGTTGCAGATCCCGTCGCAGAACGACCCGGACCTGGCGCCCGCGGGCAAGCACGCCGCGTCGGCGTTCGCGCTGTGGTTCCCGATCGAGGGTGGCGACGAATCGGGCGACTCCGCAAGCTATGGCCAGGCGAAGGTCGAAATGGGCCAGCGGGTGATCGACAAGATCACCCGGCTCGCGCCGAACTTCGAGGGCAGCATCACCCGGCACACCACGTTCACGCCCCGGCACATGGGCGTGATGTTCGGCGCCCCCGGCGGCGACTACTGCCACGGGCTGCTGAACGCGAACCAGATCGGGCCCAACCGGCCCGGCCCGAAAGGCTTCCTCGGGCAACCGATTCCGATCGAGGGGCTGTACCTGGGCAGTGCCGGCTGCCACGGCGGGCCGGGGATCACCTTCATCCCCGGCTACAACGCGGCCCAGCAGGCGCTGGCCGACCGCGGCTGACGCCGGCCGCCCGTCAGCGACCCAGCAGTTCGTCGAGCAGCGCGGTGAACTCGTCGGGGCGCGCCGGCGTGCACGCGGGGCTCGGCCAGGTCCCGGGCACGTCCAGGGTGATCAACGTCGACCGCAACGGCCGCTGCACGTCCAGGGGCAGCCAGCGGCGAAAATCGGAGCTGCCCCAGATGCGGAACCTCTGCACGAACTTGCCCAGCGGCTCGGCCCGGTAGCCGCGGATCCTGTCCAGCGCGATGACCTTCGACGTGCCGGACGGAAAGTGGTAGCGGCGCAACGTGATCGCCGCCCGGTCCAGCTGGACCAGGCCGTCGTCGTAGCTGGCGTTCATTGTTTCGAGCTCCGCAGTTGGTGGCCACGCGCGGTCAGGCAGTGGCCGTCGTCCAACCCCCACTGCCAGCCGTGCAGGTTGCAGGTCAACGTGTTGCCCTCCACCACGCCGAATTTGGACAGGTCGGCCTTGAGATGGGGGCAACGGCGCTGAATCTCCCAGCCGTCCAGGGTGATCGACGCGGAGTCGTCGTGGGTCTCGGCGAACCAGCCGTCGGCATACGCGATCCGTTCGTCGGTCAGGCACTTGAAAAACGTGTACAGGTACTCGTTGTAGCCGCCCACGCGCCACGCCCGGAAGCGGGTCGACAAGAAGATGGTGTTGACCCAGTCGGGCTCCTTGTCGCGCAACACGGTGCGCACCAGCTCCGGGGCGATGGCGAATCCGTAGCGCACCTTCTCGTCGGGAATCCGTTCGCGCACGCTCCTTTTCGGGAAGTCCAGGATCACGGTCTCGGGCCCGATGACGAGCTCGACGGGATAGCCGATGCCGTCGCAGATCTCGTCGCTTTGCGACATGATCGGCTCGAACAGCGCGCGCAGTTGGTCGAGCAACGGCTCGCCGGTGGCGGGGGCCCAGCTCGCGCGCTCCGCGGCCAGCACCGGGGCCATCCGGTCGGCGTAGTCGGCGATGTAGGCCGCTTTGCCGGTGGTGAAGATCGCCTCCACCTCGTCGGCCGGCAACGGATGGCGCAGCGCATTCAGCGCCGAGCCGGTGAAGTCCGCCGTCGACCCGGGCATCATCAGCAGGCCACCGTCGTGCCCGTGCGCGCGCATCTGCTCCAGGAAGACCGCCTGGTCGGGGAAGATGTTGGCCGGGTCGCCGTGGTCGTCGTTGAGGTGGCGCAACTCGTCGTCCAAAAAGCACGGCGGCCCGGCCGACGGCACCACCCAGGTGGCGCCGACCTGGGCGATGTATTGGCGGGCGCGGTCCATCTGGCGCTGGCGTTTCTGGGTGCCGAAGGATTCCTTGGCGCGCGCGGGCATGTCGTAGACCATCGGGTACCATATCGCCCCGGAGTACTGCAGCAGGTGCACGTCGACGTGGCCGAACGCGTCGAGCACGTCCAGGTCCACCGGCCGGGCGTCGTTCATGTTGAAAACCGTTGTGGTGCCGTCGGAAACCACCAGCGCCGAGTCGCCGATCGGGCCGTCGGCCGGGGCGCGCAGCGCGATGATCATGACGTCGAGGGCGCCCTTGGGGCCGTCGACCCGGTGCCTGGTCGCGTCGGTGGTCTCGAAGAACCGATGAAATCCCAGCGTTTGCAACGCGTTTCGCAGGTCGGGCACCGGGAAGTCGGGCAGCAGCACCACCGCGTCCTTGTTGACGTGCTCGCGCAGGTTCTTCGCGTCGAAGTGGTCGCGGTGCAGGTGGGAGATGTAGAGGTAGTCGCAGTCGCCCAGTTGGTCCCAGTCCAGCTTGCTGTTGTCCGGGAATGGGAACCAGGACGCGAAGTAGGCGGGATTGACCCAGGGGTCACAAAGGATGTTGCCCGCGTGGGTCTGAACCAGGAACCCGGCGTGGCCGACGCTCGTGACCTGCACAAATACCTTTCCGGGGGACGCACGGTGGACGGGGGTGTCAGCCCCCGAGCTTAGCGCGCGGGCGCCTTGGGCCGCCTTTTCCGGTTCAGGCGGCTCCCAGGCGGTGGCACTAGGCTAAGCGCTGTGGAACCGGCATACGGGACCGTCATTCAGCTTGCCCGGTTGATTTGGCGCATCCAGGGTCTCAAGATCGCGGTCGAGGGCGAAGAGAACCTGCCCGAGAGCGGCGGCGCGGTCATCGCCATCAACCACACCGGCTACCTGGACTTCACCTTCGCGGGTTTGCCCGCCTACAAGCAGGGCCTCGGGCGCAAGGTGCGGTTCATGGCCAAGCGGGAGGTCTTCGACCACAAGATCACCGGGCCGATCATGCGCAGCCTGCGGCATATCCCCGTGGATCGGGGGGACGGCGCCGCGTCCTACGAGGCCGCCGTCCGAAACCTCAAGGACGGCGAGCTGGTCGGGGTCTACCCGGAGGCCACGATCAGCCGCAGCTTCGAGATCAAGGAGTTCAAGTCGGGGGCGGCGCGGATGGCGGTCGACGCGGGGGTGCCGATCGTGCCGCACATCGTCTGGGGCGCCCAGCGGATCTGGACCAAGGACCACCCCAAAAAGCTGCTGCGCCCCAAGGTGCCGGTGGTGGTGCTGGTGGGCGAACCCATCCAGCCGACGCTGGCCATCGAGGAGTTGAAGGCGCTGCTGCATTCGCGGATGCAGCATTTGCTGGAACGGGCCCAGCAGCGGTACGGACCCCACCCGGCCGGGGAGTTCTGGGTGCCCCACCGGCTCGGCGGCGGCGCGCCATCGTTAGCCGAGGCGGCGCGCCTGGAGGCCGAGGAGGCCGCCGCCCGGGCGGCTCGCCGCACCCACGCCGCCGGGGCGCCGGAGCAGTAGCCGATGGCGGAACCCACCTTTCGCGCGCTCGAGATCCTGGCCCAGCTGGTGGTGCTGGCCACGCGCACCCGCATCACCTACAGCGGCGAGGAGAACATCCCCGACCGCGGCGGCGCCGTGGTCGCGATCAACCACACCAGCTACGTGGACTTCCTGCCCGCGGCATTGGCCGTGCACCGTCGGCGGCGCCGGCTCAGGTTCATGATCAAAGCCGAGATGCAACAGGTGAAGGTGGTCAACTTCCTGATCAAGCGCACCCGCACCATTCCGGTGGACCGCGGCGCCGGTGCGGACGCATACGCGGTCGCCGTGCGGCGGTTGCGCGAGGGCGAGCTGGTCGGCGTCTACCCGGAGGCGACGATCAGCCGCAGCTTCGAGCTCAAGGAGTTCAAGACGGGCGCGGCCCGGATGGCCACCGAGGCGGACGTGCCGATCGTCCCCGTGATCGTCTGGGGTGCGCAGCGCATCTGGACCAAGGACCATCCGCGCCACGTCGCCCGCAACAGAGCCCCGATCACCGTTGCGGTGGGCGCCCCGTTGCGCGCCGGTAACGACGTCGCGTCCACCACCGATGCCCTGCGGGCTTCGATGACGAGACTGCTGCACCAGGCGCAGGAGCGGTATCCGCACCCCGCCGGGGCTTACTGGGTGCCGCGCCGGCTCGGCGGCGGCGCCCCGACGATGGCCGAGGCGGCCCAGATCGAGGCCGACGAGGCCGCCGCCCGATCGGCGAACCGGACCCCGCCTCAGTCGCGGTAGCGGAAGGAGAGGACATGGCAGAGCCGTTCTACCGGCTGGGCGAGTGGATCGTCCCGCCGCTGGTGGCAATGCAGGGAACGAAATTCACGTTCCGTGGCCTGGAGAACATTCCGACGCGGGGCGGCGCCCTGCTCGCGCAGAACCACACCAGCTACCTCGACTGGCTGCCGGCGCTGCTGGCCGTCAAGGAGCGCGGCCGTCGCATGTACTTCATGATCAAGGCCGAGATGGCCGACGTGAAGGCGGTCAACTACGTGATCAAGCACGCCCGGCTCATTCCGGTGGACCGCCGGTCGGGACACGACGCTTTCAACGTGGCCGTGCAGCGGATGCGCGAGGGACAGCTCATCGGGATGCATCCGGAGGCCACGATCAGCCGTAGCTACGAACTCCGGGAATTCAAGACCGGGGCCGCGCGCATGGCGCTGGACGCGCAGGTGCCGCTGATCCCGCTGGTCGTGTGGGGCGCGCATCGGATTTGGCCCAAAGATCACCCAAAGAAGGTGCTGCGCAACAAGGTTCCGATCACCGTGGCCGCCGGCCGCCCACTGCAGCCGCGGGGCACCGCCGAGCAACTCAACGACGCGCTGCGCCAGGCGATGAACGCGTTGCTCTACCGGGTGCAGGAGGAGTATCCCCACCCCAGCGGGGAGTACTGGGTGCCGCGGCGGCTTGGTGGTGGCGCACCGAACCAGGAGGATTCCCGCGAGATCCGGTTGGCCGAACTGCAGGAGCGCATGAGAAAGTACGGGACCGACGGCGTGACACGGCCGGGGGAATCCCAAAGCGGATTGCACTGAGAACGGCGGATCTTATCGATGACCCTGCCGACGCTGATCGCCTGCGACGTCGACGGAACCCTGCTCGACGAAAACGAGACCATCTCCCCGCGTACCCGCGACGCGGTGCGCGCCGCGGTGGCCGCCGGGGCGCAGTTCGTCGTGGCCACCGGTCGCCCGCCGCGCTGGATACGCCCCGTCGTGGACGCGCTGGGTTTCGCGCCGACGACGGTGTGCGCCAACGGCGCCGTCCTCTACGATCCCGCCACCGACCGGGTGCTGTCGGCGCGGACGTTGGCCGTCGACACCCTGGGCGAGTTGGCCGAGCTGGCGACGCGGGTCATCCCGGGCGCGGGCCTGGCCGTCGAGCGGATCGGCGAGCGCGCGCATGACACGGCCACGCCCCAATTCATCAGCTCGCCGGGCTACGAGCACGCGTGGCTCAACCCGGACAACACCGAGGTGTCGATCGAAGACCTGCTCAGCGCGCCGGCGATCAAGCTGCTGATCCGCAAGAGCGGCGCAAGCAGCGCGGAAATGGCCGCCGAACTCGCCAAACACGTTGGCATTCAAGGCGATATCACCTACTCCACCAACAACGGGCTGGTGGAGATCGTGCCGCTGGGGATCAGCAAGGCCAGCGGCGTGGAGGAGATCGCCAAACCGCTGGGGATCACCAGCGACGAGGTAATCGCGTTCGGCGACATGCCCAACGACCTGCCGATGCTGCGGTGGGCCGGCCACGGGGTGGCGATGGGCAACGCGCATCCCGACGTGCTGGCCGCCGCCGACGAGGTGACCGCCCCCAACACCGACGACGGGGTGGGTCGGGTGCTGGAACGCTGGTGGCTTTAGCCCGTCGGCGTGATCGCCGCCGCCAGCTGCTGGGGTATGTAGTTGACGAACAGCGGGACGAGCCCCATGAACGGCGTGCCGAAGACGGTGACCGGCGTGGGCGTCGTAGAGATGGGGCTGGTGAGCGCGACCGTTCCCGTAATCGGGTGGGGCGGAACGAGAATGCCGTCGAAGGGCAGGTGCACCACGACCTGCGCGGTGAAGCTTATGGGCTGAAAGGGTTGCGGCAGCGCGTAGTACACCGGCACCGGGATCGTCATGTCCACGATGGTTTCGCCATTGAGGAACGCGTTGGCGACGACGGCCGGCGCGTTGACGAGCGCGTCGAGCGCCCCGAGGGGGTTGCCGGCCAACAGCGCCTGCTGAACCGCGGTCGCGGAGGTGGCCAGGCCGGTCAGCGTTGCCAGCGGCGCCCCCGCCGCGGCGTAGGTCATCACCAACGGCAACCCGAAGAAGGCGCTGAGCGTTCCGGTGGTCCCTTGAATCCCCAGGAGAGGCACCCGCAACGTCGCGGTCGCCGAAATGCTGGGGACCGTCAGCACATTGAGGGCGTTGGTGAAATTCTGCGCCATCTGCCGAAACATGGACGGCGGCATCAGGTTGGTGAAGTACTGCGCCTCCTGTCCGGGGATGTTCCCGAGGGCGAACATGTTCCCCAGCGGGCCCAGCAGCGTGGGATTGACCGTGGCGGCCAAGGTGGCAGTGACATTGGGAACGTCGAAGCTGACCAGACTGACGCTCGGGGTCCCGGGATCGGCTCCCGTGACAAGGAGATTCGCGAAGGCCTGCGCGACGTCCTGCACCGCGCCGTAGTAGTTGCCCGCCAGGACGGTCTGCCAGGCCACCTGTAGCTGCGCGCCAAATGCCGGGAGCCCGGCCACGATTCCGGTTGCCGCGGCGTTGAGGTTGGTGGCGAAGCTCTGCGCGAAGCCGATCTGCGTGGCGATGATCTGCTGTGCGTAGTAGGCGGCGGGGAAGGTCACCAGCTGCTGGATGCCGGCCTGGATGGCCGCGGGCAGGTTGGCCAGCACGGTCGGCAAGTTCTCGATGGTGTTGGTCAGGGCGGCGGCGATCTGCTGCCAGTAACGCAGCTGGTTGACCATGACCTGGCGCAGGACCGGGAACGGGTCGGCTTCCCAGGCGCCCAAAAGCGATTGCAGGTTCGCCGACGTGTTGGCGAATAGTTGCCCGTACGCGCCACCCGGAACGAAGGCGGCGGCCGCGGTCGCCGCCGGCAGCGACGCGCCCAGCACGCCCTGCTCGGCATTGGCGAGCTCGGTCCCGAGGTAGGCCGCCGCACCGCCGTTCAACAGGCTCACGAACCCGTCGTGGAAGGCCGCCGCCTGGGCGGTGGCGGCCTGGAATTGGCGGCCGTACGTGCCGAACAGCTGCGAGATCGCCGCCGACACCTCGTCGGCCGCGGCGGCCGCGACGCCGGTCGTGGGGGCCGCCGCGGCGGCGGTTGCCTCACTCAGGCTCGATCGGATCCCCGCCAGGTTCTCGGCCGCGGCCGTCACCAGCTCCGGTTCCGTGACCACGAACGACACGGCCGTCTCCCCTCGACTCAGCCCTGCGCCACCGCCTTTGCCGGGACAATTCGAGCGTATGTGACCGAGCCCACGCCCGGCGCGAAACGCCGGAAACTAGGTGGCGGACGGGTGGGACGGCAGCGAGAAGTGTTCGGGCGGCACTTCAGGGCCGCTTGGCGGCTGCGTCGACAGCGACGTGGTGATGCCGTCGACGACCTCGGTGACGTTTCCGGTGAGCCGCTCGTAGTTCAGCGTTCCGTGCTGGAAGTTCTGCGAGATCCGCAGGGGCTCTTGAATTTCCGCGCTGGTCGGCAACCCCAGCGGACCCCGCTCGTAGCTCAGCGAGGCCCAGGCGTCGTAGATGGCGCCGGTCACCGGCTCCGCGCCGATCTCGGGGGACCAGTACATGGCGCCCTTGGCGAAAGTGGCGAAGCGGGCACCGCCGGCCGCGTCGTCTTCCGGCGAGGTGGGCGCGCCCAGGACGCTGTTCATGCCGCCGATCGCCAGCCAGTGCTCGTAGATGGCGCCGCCCTTGAGCGCGTTGATCAGCTCCTCGGGCGGATCGTTGAAATGCGAGGCGATGTCACGGATTTCGTCCATCAGTGCGTAGGCGGCGTTGCCCGGGCAGTCGGTGTTGCCGACGTCGCGGTGGGTAAAGATGGTCGGCAGGTTCGCCACGGCGCCGGCCGGGAAGGTCGTGTAGTGGCTACCGGCGGATTCCAGTGCCACCGTGCCCTTGGGGTCGACGCCGTCCATGCCCAGCCGCCAGCCGAGCAGCCGGCCCACGGTGCGCAGCTGGATCGGCGTCGGGGCGACGTCGTCGAAGTTGCCGATCATCGCCACACCCCAGGTGTTGCGGTTGAATCCGCCGGTGTGGAACGCCTCGACGGCTTTGGTCAGGCCCCCGGCGCTGCCCTCGAACACCTGGCCGTACTTGTCGACCAGCGCGTTGTAGGCGATGTCGCACCAGCCCAGCGTCTTGCTGTGGTAGGTGTAGATCGCCTTGACGATGCCGGCCGATTCCAGCGGGGAGTACTCGTTACTGCCGGCGGTGTGGTGGACGACGGCGGCGCGAATCCCGTTGTCGTACTGGGGACTACCGCAGCGCAGCGCCTCGTCGGCTCCCCACTCCGCGCGGCTGATGATGCTGGGCGGCTGGCCCGGCATCATCACCCCGGACGGCGGCGTCCAATGGGTCCTGGCCGGCGCCTGCGGCGGCGAGATGAGGATCGCGGAGATGTTCTGCGCGTAGGACTGTTCCTTGGACACCGGCCGGTAGCCCAAGTCGTTGGCCACCGGCGTGGCCGGGGCCAGGGTCACCGGGGCGTCGATCGGGCGGGTGACCGCGATCTGGACCGTCGTGGTGGTGCCGACGAACACCGGATCCGTGCTGCGCGGGCCCTCGCTCGGCTCGCCCGAGCCGCCGTCGGGGGCCGCGGTTTCATACTCGGTCTGATACCAGGGCCCCCAGGAGCCGTCGGGGCGCTTTGCGCGCACCCGGGTTGACGTGCCGGCCAGGTCGCCGGTGAGCGCGACCAACGAAAACGGGGTGTCCTGGCTGAGCTCCCGGACCGTCACCCCGCCGCCCAGACCGACCAACGGTTGCGCGGCGAGCTGGGTGTCGCGGGGCCGCGACGGCTCGGGGGCGCCGCGGTGGCGCGTCGCGTCGCCGATCCACGAGACGATCAGGACCGTCGCCGCGATGGCGGTGAGCATCATCGTTGGCGCGCGACTGCGGGACGACACCAGCTGATGTTACGTGTGTTTCCCCTGTTAATAGTGTGACGACACGGGTCCGATGCTGAAAGTCCCCGAAAACCTGTTCGACGGCACCGCAGAGGGGCGACTCTGCGGTGCCGTCAGGGGACAGGTTCCTCCCGATTAACGGTGCTAGTGAGGCAGGGCCGGCGCGGCCGCGCCGGTCAGCGCTCCGGTGGCACCGGCGGCGGCGGGCAGCGCGCCCGCGGCGGCCGGCAGCGCACCGGCGGCGGCACCCGGCGCCGCAGCCGCGGCACCCGGCAGGGCACCGGCGACGGCACCCGGCGCGGCGGCCGCGGCACCCGGCAGGGCACCCGCGGCGGCCGGCAGCGCACCGGCGGCACCCGGCAGGGCACCGGCAGCACCCGGCAGCGCACCCGCCGCACCCGGCAGCGCACCCGCCGCACCCGGCAGGGCAGCCGCCGCGCCCGGCAGCGCCTTGGCGGCACCGGCGGCGGCCGGCAACGCGGCACCCGGCGCGGCACCCGCGGCGCCCTGCTGCATGCCCTGCGTGATGGCCGGCATCACCAGGCCCTTGAGCAGATCGATGGCCTGGCTGGCGCCCAGCTGGTTGGCGGCCTGCATCAGGTCGTTGACCAGCCCGCCGCCGCCGCCGGAGCCGCCCCCGGTGCCGCCGGACGCGATCGGCGAACCCCCGCCGAGCGTGGAGGGGTCACCGAGGATCGGGTAGGTGCCGCCCACGCCCGGGTCCAAGCCCGTCGTCGAGTCGATCGGCACCTCGCTGGGCGAGAGCGTCGGGCTGCCGACGCCCGGGGTGAGACCCGCCGGGCTGGTCAGGCCGGGGTTGGACAGCGCCGGGTTGAGCCCCGCGGCCGGCACTGTGGGCACCGCCGCGGCGCCCGGCGTGGTGACCCCCGGGGTCGTGGGCGGCAACCCGGGATTGGCCAGGGCCGGGCTGGTCAGCCCCGGGCTCGTCAGGCCAGGGCTGGTGAGGCCCGGGCTGGTCAGGCCAGGGCTGGTGAGGCCAGGGCTGGTGAGGCCAGGGCTGGTAAGCCCCGGGCTGCCCAGGCCCGACGCGCCGGTGCCGGTGCCGGTCAGCGCGGGCACGGGCGGCAGGTTGATCCCGAACTGCGACAGGCCCTGCGACAGGGCGCCCATCAGTTCGCCGGGCAGGTCGGTCATCACCGCGGCCTGCTTGAAGTCGTGGTGCTCGGCCGGCTTGTTGTCGGCGGTCGACTCGTAAACGAGGAAGTACGCGCAAGGACTCGCCACTGCCACGGCGGCGACCGCGCTCATGGCTGTCGAAAGCTTGCGTCGGCGTCGGTTCGGCACGGAAGTCTCCTCAATCTGGACAACTATTTGCACTGCTTGTTGTGTCGGCGTGTCCTGCCCGTCCTATCCGGCATGAAGCACACAGAGTCGATGGTACGAGTGGGATTCTGTGACTGGAGTGCTGATATTGAATCGTGAGGTAATTGCGACCCCGGCCGTGACCGCCGGTTCGGGGCCCTCCGGATGCCCCCGAAAGTGATTGGCACCTGGCCTAATTCCGACTCCCTGGCCTCGCCAAATGGGTTAGGCCCGCGCGGTCGGATACCCTAAGCAACCGATGACCGCACGTTTCGACCTCTACGTCGTCGGCTCCGGATTCTTCGGCCTGACCATTGCCGAGCGCGTGGCTACCCAACTCGGGAAGCGCGTGCTCGTCGTCGACCGGCGCCCGCACATCGGCGGCAACGCCTATTCCGAGGCCGAGCCGCAGACCGGCATCGAGGTGCACAAGTACGGCGCCCACCTGTTCCACACCTCTAATAAGAGGGTCTGGGACTACGTGCGCCAGTTCACCGAGTTCACCGACTACCGCCACCGCGTCTTCGCGATGCACAACGGCCAGGCCTACCAGTTCCCGATGGGGCTGGGCCTGGTGTCGCAGTTCTTCGGCCGCTACTTCACCCCGGACGAAGCGCGGCGGCTCATCGCCGAGCAGGCGGCCGAGATCGACACCGCGGACGCCAAGAACCTGGAGGAAAAGGCCATCTCGCTGATCGGCCGGCCGCTCTACGAGGCGTTCGTCAAGGGCTACACCGCCAAGCAGTGGCAGACCGACCCCGTGGACCTTCCGGCGGCCGTCATCAACCGGCTGCCGGTGCGCTACACCTTCGACAACCGCTACTTCAGCGACACCTACGAGGGCCTGCCCGTCGAGGGCTACACGGCCTGGCTGAAGAGAATGGCCGACGACGACCGCATCGAGGTCCGGCTGAACACCGACTGGTTCGACGTTCGCGACCAACTGCGCTCGGACAGCCCCGAGGCGCCCGTGGTGTACACCGGCCCGCTGGACCGCTACTTCGACTACGCCGAGGGCCGCCTCGGCTGGCGCACCCTGGACTTCGAGGTGGAGGTGCTGCCCACCGGCGATTTCCAGGGCACCCCGGTGATGAACTACAACGATCCCGACGTGCCGTACACCCGCATCCACGAGTTCCGCCACTTCCACACCGAACGGGACTATCCGACCGACAAGACCGTGATCATGCGCGAGTACTCCCGCTTCGCCGAGGACGACGACGAGCCCTACTATCCGATCAACACCGAGGCCGACCGCGCCCTGTTGGCCGCCTATCGGGCGCGGGCGAAGTCCGAGACCGCGTCATCGAAGGTGCTGTTCGGTGGCCGGCTGGGCACCTACCAATACCTGGACATGCACATGGCGATCGCCAGCGCCCTGAACATGTACGACAACACCCTCGCGCCGCACCTGCGCGAGGGCGCCCCGCTAGTGGAAAACGATGGAAACATAGAGGTGCGCGCCTAGATGACCGCCGTGAGCCTGCTGTCCCGAATCATCCTGCCGCGTCCGGGTGAACCCCTCGACGTGCGCAAGCTGTACTTGGAGGAGTCGACCACCAACGCGCGCCGCGCGCACGCGACGTCGCGGACCTCGCTGCAGATCGGCGCGGAGTCCGAGGTGTCCTTCGCCGCATACTTCAACGCGTTCCCGGCCAGCTACTGGCGCCGCTGGTCGATCTGCAAGTCGGTGGTGCTGCGCGTCGAGATGACCGGCGCGGGCCGCGTCGACGTCTACCGCACCAAGGCCACCGGCGCGCGCATCTTCGTGGAGGGCCGCCAGTTCGCGGGCACCGGAGACGAGCCCGCCACGGTCGAGATCGAGGTGTCGCTGCAGCCGTTCGAGGACGGCGGCTGGATCTGGTTCGACGTCAACACCGACACCGACGTCACCCTGCGTGCCGGTGGCTGGTATGCGACCGAGCCCGCTCCCGGCGTGGCCAACATCGCCGTCGGCATCCCGACGTTCAACCGCCCCGCCGACTGCGCCAACGCACTGGCCGAACTCACCGCAGATCCGTTGGTGGACCAGGTGATCGGGGCGGTGATCGTGCCGGACCAGGGCGTGCGCAAGGTGCGCGATCACCCCGACTTCCCCGCCGCGGCCGCAAGGCTGGGCAACCGGCTGTCCATTCACGACCAGCCCAACCTCGGCGGCTCCGGCGGTTACAGCCGGGTGATGTACGAGGCGCTGAAAAACACCGACTGCCAACAGATCCTGTTCATGGACGACGACATCCGCATCGAGCCGGACTCGATCCTGCGGGTGCTGGCGATGCACCGCTTCGCCAAAACCCCGATGCTGGTCGGCGGGCAGATGCTCAACCTGCAGGAGCCGTCGCACCTGCACATCATGGGCGAGGTGGTCAACCCGTCGAACTTCATGTGGACCGCCGCGCCGCACGCGGAGTACGACCACGACTTCGCCGAGTACCCGTTGAACGACGACAACCCGCGAAGCAAGCTGCTGCACCGCCGCATCGACGTGGACTACAACGGCTGGTGGACGTGCATGATCCCGCGGCAGGTCGCCGAGGAGCTCGGCCAGCCGTTACCACTGTTCATCAAGTGGGACGACGCGGACTACGGCCTGCGGGCCGCCGAGCACGGGTACCCGACGGTGACCCTGCCCGGCGCCGCGATCTGGCACATGGCCTGGAGCGACAAGGACGACGCCATCGACTGGCAGGCCTACTTCCATCTGCGCAACCGGCTGGTGGTCGCCGCGATGCACTGGGACGGTGACGCCGCCGGACTGGTCCGCAGCCACTTCAAGGCCACGTTGAAACACCTTGCCTGCCTTGAGTATTCGACCGTGGCGATTCAGAACAAGGCCATCGACGACTTCCTGGCCGGCCCCGAACACATCTTCTCGATCCTGGGCACCGCGTTGCCGGACGTGCACCGCATGCGCAAGGAATACCCGGACGCCGTCGTGCTGCCGGCGGCCAGCGAACTGCCCCCGCCCCGTCACCAGAGCAAGGCGATGAAGCCCCCGGTGAACCCCGTGTCCATCGGCTACCGGTTGGCCCGCGGGATCCTGCACAACATGACCCGCGCCGACCCGGAGGCCCACCGGCGCCCGGAGTTCAACGTCGCGACCCAGGACGCGCGCTGGTTCCGGCTGTGCACCCTGGACGGGGCGACCGTCACGACCGCCGATGGCTGCGGGGTGGTCTACCGGCAGCGTGACCGGGGCAAGATGACGTCGCTGCTGCTGGCGTCCCTGCGCCGCCAGCGTCAGCTGGTGAGCCGCTTCGACGAGATGCGGCGGGTGTACCGGGAGTCGCTGCCGGTGCTGTCCAGCAAGCAGAAGTGGGAGACGGCGCTGTCCCCGGCGCACGACGAGCCCAAACATGGCTGAAGCCCCCGCTGTAGACGCCCCGCGCGGCGAAGTGGCCGCGCTGGTGGCCGTGCAGTCGGCGCTGGCCGATCGCCCCGGCGTCCTGACCGCGGCGCGTGGACTGTCCCACTTCGGCGAGCACAGCATCGGCTGGCTGGTGGTGGCGGCGCTCGGGGCGCTGCTGATGCCGGCGCAGCGCCGGGACTGGCTGGCGGCCGGGGCCGGCGCGTTCGTCGCGCACGCCGCCGCGGTGTTGGTCAAGCGGCTGGTGCGCCGCCAACGGCCGCATCATCCGGCCGTCGCGGTCAACGTCGGCACGCCCAGCCGGCTCAGTTTCCCGTCGGCGCACGCCACCTCGACCACGGCCGCGGCCATCCTGATGGGCCGGGCCACCGGGCTGCCGCTACCGGCGGTGCTGATCGCGCCGATGGCGCTGTCGCGGATACTGCTGGGCGTGCACTACCCGAGCGACGTGGCCTGCGGCGTGGCCCTCGGCGCCGCGGTCGCGCGGATCGCGGGCCGAAAGAGGTGCGCCGGATGAGCGACGAAGTAATTCCCGTGGTCGGGCCGCGGGGGAACCTGATCACCGGGGTAGTCCGGGCGATGCGCCCGCGCCAGTGGGTGAAGAACGTGCTGGTGCTGGCCGCCCCGCTGAGCGCGGCCGGCCGCCACCACCGCTACGACTACGGGCAGCTGGGGATCCAGGTGCTGGTGGCCTTCGTGGTGTTCAGCCTGGCGGCCTCCGCGGTGTACCTCATCAACGACGTCCGCGACGTCGAGGCCGACCGCGAACATCCCACCAAACGGTTCCGCCCGATCGCCGCCGGCGTGGTGCCCGAATGGCTGGCCTACGTCATGGCTGCGGTGCTCGCGGTGGTGTCGCTCGGGTTGGCCTGGCGGCTGACGCCGAACCTCGCGGTGGTGATGGCGGTCTACATCGGCATGCAGTTGGCGTACTGCTTCGGCCTCAAACACCAAGCGGTGATGGACATCTGCATCGTGTCGTCGGCCTACCTGATCCGTGCCATCGCCGGGGGCGCTGCCACCGATACCCCATTGTCGCAGTGGTTTTTGCTGTCGGCGGCGTTCGCGTCGCTGTTCATGGTGGCCGGCAAGCGCTACGCCGAGCTGCAGCTGGCCGAGCGCACCGGCGCGGCGATCCGCAAGGCGCTGGAGAGCTATACCAGCACCTACCTGCGGTTCGTCTGGACGATGTCGGCCACCGCCGTGGTGATGTGCTACGGGCTGTGGGCGTTCGAGCGCGACCACGGCTCGGCGGGCTGGTTCTCGGTGTCCATGGTCCCGTTCACCATCGCGATCCTGCGCTACGCCGTCGACGTGGACGGCGGGCTGGCCGGGGAGCCCGAGGACATCGCGCTGCGCGACCGGGTGTTGCAGCTGCTGGCGCTGGCGTGGATCGCGACGGTCGGGGCCGCCGTTGCCTTCGGCTAGCCCCGACCTGAAGGCCCTGAAGTTGGCTGTGCTGCGCCGACGGCCGCCCGCGCGGCGGCCCGGCCGGCCTTTGTTCCGCTATCACGCCTGGGTGCGGGTCAGCCTGTGGGTCAGCGTGGCGGTGGTGGCCGTCCTGTTCGGCTGGGGGGCCTGGCAGCGGCGCTGGATCGCCGACGACGGGCTCATCGTGCTGCGCACGGTGCGCAATTTGCTGGCCGGCAACGGGCCGGTCTTCAACCAGGGCGAGCGGGTCGAGGCGAACACGTCCACCGCGTGGACCTACCTGATGTATCTCGGCAGCTGGGTCGGCGGGCCGATGCGGATGGAATACGTGGCCCTGGCCCTGGCCCTGGCGCTCTCGGTCCTCGGGGTGGCCCTGTTGATGCTGGGCACCGGCCGGTTGTACGCGCCCAGCCTGCGGGGTCGCCGCGCGATCATGGTGCCCGCCGGGGCGCTGGTCTACATCGCGCTGCCGCCCGCGCGCGACTTTGCCACCTCCGGCCTGGAAAGCGGCCTGACGCTGGCCTACCTGGGTTTGCTGTGGTGGATGATGGTGTGCTGGGCGCAGCCGGTTCGCGGCCGTCCGGACAGCCCGGTCTTCCTCGGCGCGCTGGCGTTCGTCGCCGGGTTCAGCGTCCTGGTCCGGCCCGAACTGGCCCTGATGGGCGGGCTCGCGCTGATCATGATGCTGATCGCGGCCCGCGACCGGCGCCGCCGCGCGCTGGTCGTGGCGGCCGGGGGGTTCCTGCCGGTCGCCTACGAGATCTTCCGGATGGGCTACTACGGCCTGCTGGTCCCCGGGACCGCGCTGGCCAAGGACGCCGCCGGCGACAAGTGGTCGCAGGGGATGATCTACCTGTCGAACTTCAACGCGCCCTACGCGGTGTGGGTGCCGGCGGTCTTGCTGGTGCCGCTGGGTGTGCTGGTGGTGGTGGCGCGCCGGCGCCCGTCGTTCCTGCGGCCCGTGCTGTCGCCGGACTACGGCCGGGTGGCGCGCGCGGTCCAGAGCCCGCCGGCGGTCGTGGCGTTCGTCCTGGTCAGCGGCCTGCTGCAGGGCCTGTACTGGATTCGGCAGGGCGGTGACTTCATGCACGCGCGGGTGCTGCTGGCGCCGGTATTTTGTTTGCTGGCGCCGGTGGCCGTCATCCCGGTGGCGGTCCCCGACGGGCAGGACTACTCGCGGGAAACGGGCTTTTGGGTGGCCGGTGCCGCGAGCGCGTTGTGGCTCGGTGTCGCCGGCTGGTCACTGTGGGCAGCAAACTCGCCCGGGATGGGCGACGACGCCACCCACGTCACCTACTCCGGGATCGTCGACGAGCGCCGCTTCTACGCGCAGGCCACCGGGCACGCCCACCCGCTGACGGCCGCGGACTACCTCGACTACCCGAGGATGGCCGCCGTGCTCACCGCGCTCGACAACACGCCGGAGGGCGCGTTGTTGCTGCCGTCGGGCAACTACATTCAGTGGGATCTGGTACCGATGGCGCAGCCGGCGGCGGGCAGCGGCCCCAACGGCGCGACACCGCAAAAGCCGCAGCACACGGTGTTTTTCACCAACCTGGGCATGCTGGGCATGAACGTCGGGCTCGACGTGCGGGTGATCGACCAGATCGGACTGGCAAACCCGCTCGCCCAGCACACGGAGCGGCTGAAGCACGGTCGGATCGGGCACGACAAGAACCTTTTCCCGGACTGGGTGATCGCCGACGGGCCCTGGGTCAAGGTATATCCGGGCATTCCGGGCTATCTCGACGCGAATTGGGTCGCCCAGGCGGTGGCGGCCCTGAAATGCCCCGAGACTCAGGCGGTGCTCAGTTCGGTGCGGGCCCCAATGACCTTGCACCGCTTCGTCTCCAACGCCATGCACTCGTTCGAGTTCACCAAATACCGGATCGACCGCGTTCCGCTCTTCGAGCTTGCCAGGTGTGGGCTGCCCGTTCCGGAGGCGATACCGCCGCCTCCCCGCGAGTGAGGCGGCCGAACCGAAAAAATTTTTCCCGCCCATCTCAAATCGGCCCGCCGGGCGCGTCGCCCGACATTGCCAGCAACTTCACATCTATGCCCTCACCAGTGGGCGACGCGCGCCGGGCACATGCGAAAACGCCGCAGAAGATCTGCTTGTTTGGCGCGGAAATAATTGGGAAGGTGCCGCCGATCCGGGTTTGCCTGAGCCGCTCGATGAGAGGGGATGAGCCAAGGTGTGGTTGACTACACGGGCACTGCTGCGCCAGGCGCGGCGACGATGCGGGTCGGATGGCCCGAGGAGGCGCCGGGCGATCGGGTAAGCGTATGCAGTTCGAACCAATGCGAGGATGCGCCGAATCGGAGGAGTGCGCCGTAAGGCCGGAAGGATGAGGAAGCAAGGATGACGCTTGTCGACAGGTTTCGGGGCGCCGCGGCTCGCATGCCGCGCCGGCTCATGGTGGGTGCCGTTGGCGCGGCCCTGCTATCGGGTCTGATTGGCGCCGTGGGGGGCTCGGCGACCGCTGGGGCGTTCTCACGCCCGGGTCTGCCGGTGGAGTACCTGCAGGTTCCCTCGGCCGCCATGGGCCGCGACATCAAGATTCAGTTCCAGAGCGGCGGCGCGAACTCGCCGGCGCTGTACCTGCTCGACGGCATGCGCGCGCAGGACGACTACAACGGCTGGGACATCAACACCCCGGCGTTCGAGTGGTACAACCAGTCGGGCATCTCGGTCGTCATGCCGGTCGGTGGGCAGTCCAGCTTCTACTCCGACTGGTACAAGCCCGCCTGCGGTAAGGCCGGCTGCACCACCTACAAGTGGGAGACCTTCCTGACCAGCGAGCTGCCGGCGTACCTGCAGAGCAACAAGCAGGTCAAGCCGACCGGCAGCGCCGCCGTCGGTCTGTCGATGGCCGGGTCGTCGGCGCTGATCCTGGCCGCCTACCACCCGAACCAGTTCATCTACGCCGGCTCGCTGTCGGCGCTGCTGGACCCGTCGCAGGGCATGGGCCCGTCGCTGATCGGCCTGGCCATGGGCGACGCTGGTGGCTACAAGGCCGCCGACATGTGGGGTCCCAAGGAGGACCCGGCGTGGCAGCGCAACGACCCGTCGCTGCAGGTCGGCAAGCTGGTCGCGAACAACACCCGGATCTGGATCTACTGCGGTAACGGCAAGCCGTCGGACCTCGGTGGCGACAACCTGCCCGCGAAGTTCCTCGAGGGCTTCGTCCGGACGTCCAACCTGAAGTTCCAGGACGCGTACAACGCCGCCGGCGGCCACAACGCGGTCTTCAACTTCGACGCCAACGGCACCCACGACTGGCCGTACTGGGGTGCGCAGCTCAACGCCATGAAGGGTGACATGCAGTCGACGCTGGGCGCCACGCCCGGCGCCGGCCCGGCCACCGCCGCTGCCGCGGGCAACCAGGGGCAGGGCACCTAACAGATAGCAACGCAATCGACGGCGGCGATCCCTCGGGATCGCCGCCGTTGGTTTGTCTGGCTGTGCAGCCTGGGCTTCGATTGTGATGCGTGGGCGGAGCACCGGCCCGAAACCCGCCCAGGATTCACGCGCAAAGCCCAGGATTCACGCGCAACACCCGGACGAACGCCCACGTCATTCGGGAGCCGGTGTGACTTGATTCACTACCCTGCGGGCCGGGCGCCTTGCCGCGCTGGTTAATGTGCTCACAGCGACTAGACGATGGAGGGTGGACATGAGGGTCGTACGGGGTCTGTCGGTGCTGCTACGGGTGTTCTGCGTCGCGGCACTGTCGATCGGTCTGGGCGTGGCGGTGGCCTCGGGGACGGGAGGCAAGGCCAGGGCGGCGGGCTACGAGAGCCTGATGGTGCCGTCGGCCGCGATGGGCCGCGACATTCCGGTGGCCTTCCTGGGCGGCGGCCCGCACGCCGTCTACCTGCTGGACGCCTTTAACGCCGCCCCCGACGTGAGCAACTGGGTGACCGCCGGCAACGCGATGAACACGCTGGCCGGCAAGGGGATCTCGGTGGTGGCGCCTGCCGGCGGAGCCTGGAGCATGTACACCAACTGGGAGCAGGACGGCAGCAAGCAGTGGGACACCTTCCTGTCCAGCGAGCTGCCGAACTGGCTGGCCGCCAACAAGGGCCTCGCGCCCGGCGGCCACGGCGCCGTCGGCGCCTCCCAGGGTGGCTACGCCGCGATGGCGCTGGCCGCCTTCCACCCCGACCGCTTCGGCTTCGCCGGGTCGCTGTCCGGGTTCCTCTACCCGTCGGACACCACCACCAACGGCGCGATCCTGGCGGGCCTGCAGCAGTTCGGCGGGGTGGACGGCAACGGGATGTGGGGCGCCCCGCAGCTGGGCCGGTGGAAGTGGCACGACCCCTACGTGCACGTCTCGCTGCTGGCGCAGAACAACACCCGGGTGTGGGTTTACAGCCCGACGAACATGGGCGGCGACGACGCCGCGATGATCGGCCAGGCCGGCCAGGCGATGGGCAACAGTCGCATGTTCTACCAGCAGTACCGCAGCGTCGGCGGGCACAACGGCCACTTCGACTTCCCCGGCGGCGGCGACAACGGCTGGGGCTCGTGGTCGGGGCAGCTGGGCGCGATGTCGGGTGACATCGTCGGCGCCATCCGGTAGCCCCGCCGCCCGGCGTAAGCCGCGCGAAAACGCCGGTACCGTGTAGGGAGCGCAGCAGCGGGCCGGGACGGCCACCCGCACCGAAAATCGAGCTGCGAGCTACCGACCCTGCTAGCGGGAGACCATGACGACAAGCGCGCGGCGGAAACGCCACCGGATCCTCGCCTGGATTGCCGCCTTGGCGGTGGCCGGCGTCGTGTTGCTGGTCGTCGTGGCCGTGGTGGTGCTGCTGCGCGGCCACGACACCCCGCCCAGCGCGGTGCCGCCGGGGATCCTGCCGCCGTCGTCGACGACCAGCCACCCGCACAAGCCGCGGCCGGCCTTCCAGGACGCGTCGTGCCCGGACGTGCAGTTGATCAACGTCCCGGGCACCTGGGAGTCGTCGGTGCAGGACGACCCGCTCAACCCGATGCAATTTCCAAATGCGCTGCTGCACAAGGCGACTGCGCAGATCTCGCAGCAGTTCCCGGCGTCGCGGGTGCAGACGTTCACCGTGCCTTACACCGCGCAGTTCCGCAATCCGGTCAGCGGCGACACGCAGATGTCCTACAACGACAGCCGCGCCGAAGGCACCCGCGCGACCGTGCAGGCGATGACCGACATGAACAACAAGTGCCCGTTGACCAGCTACGTGCTGATGGGCTTCTCGCAGGGCGCGGTGATCGCCGGCGACATCGCCAGCGACATCGGCAACGGCCGCGGTCCCGTCGACGACGACCTGGTGCTCGGTGTGACATTGATCGCCGACGGCCGCCGCCAGGAAGGCGTGGGCAACGACATCGGGCCCAACCCGCCCGGGCAGGGCGCCGAGATCACCCTGCACGAGGTGCCGATGCTGTCCGGGCTCGGCCTGACCATGACGGGTGAGCGGCCCGGCGGGTTCGGCGCGCTGAACGGCAAGACCAACGAGATCTGCGCGCCCGGTGACCTGATCTGCTCCGCGCCCAACGAAGCCTTCAGCATCGCCAACCTGCCCAGCACGCTGAACACCCTGGCCGGCGGCGCCGGCCAACCCGTCCACGCGCTGTATGCCACGACGCAGTTCTGGAACCTGGACGGGGCGCCGGCCACCGACTGGACCCTGAATTGGGCCCGCGGGCTGATCGAAAACGCGCCGCACCCCAAGCATGGATAGCGATCATCCGGCCACGGGAAGCGGGCGGTGGACACAGCCGTTACCTAGCTGCTTGCCAAGCGTGATCGGCGGTACCTTGTGATTTGGCCTGCCGCGAGGCGACCCTTAACATTAAGAGAAAACTAAGAGCAATTAGGACTTCGTCGCGGCTCCGATCGGGGCCCAAGCCAGCACGGACCGGCGCCTCCGAGCGCGTCCCTGCTGGCTCGTGTATAGAGGACCCGTCGGCGCAGCCGACACGAGAGATGTAAGTCGGCTACGCCGACCGGCATCGTTGTGACAGGAGAGGGCGGCATGGCGTACCACAACCCGTTCATCGTGAATGGAAAGATCAGGTTCCCGGACAACACGAACCTGGTTCGTCACGTTGAGAAGTGGGCCAAGGTTCGCGGCGACAGGCTGGCCTACCGGTTCGTGGACTTCTCCACCGAGCGCGACGGCGTCTACCGCGACATCGTCTGGCGCGACTTCAGCGCCCGCAACCGCGCCGTCGGCGCCCGCCTGCAGCAGGTCACCCAGCCGGGCGACCGCATCGCCATCCTGTGCCCGCAGAACCTCAACTACCTGATCGCCTTCTTCGGCGCCCTGTACTCGGGCCGCATCGCGGTACCGCTGTTCGACCCCAGCGAGCCGGGCCACGTCGGCCGCCTGCACGCCGTGCTCGACGACTGCACCCCCTCGACGATCCTGACCACGACCGAGGCCGCCGAGGGCGTGCGCAAGTTCATCCGCGCCCGCTCGGCCAAAGAACGCCCCCGCGTCATCGCCGTCGACGCGGTGCCCGACGAGGTCGCCGCCACCTGGCAGGAGCCCGAAGCCGACGAGAACACCATCGCCTACCTGCAGTACACCTCCGGCTCCACCCGCACCCCGACCGGTGTGCAGATCACCCACCTCAACCTGCCCACCAACGTGCTGCAGGTGCTCAACGGGCTGGAAGGCAAGGAGGGCGACCGCGGCCTGAGCTGGCTGCCGTTCTTCCACGACATGGGCCTCATCACGGCGCTGCTGTCGCCGGTGCTCGGCCACAACTTCACGTTCATGACCCCGGCCGCGTTCGTGCGCCGGCCGGGCCGGTGGATCCGGGAGATGGCGCGCAAGCCCGACGACGAGCCGGACTGCGAGGTGTTCACCGTGGCGCCGAACTTCGCGTTCGAGCACGCCGCGGTGCGCGGGGTGCCCAAGGACGGGGAGCCGCCGCTGGACCTGAGCAACGTCAAGGCGATCCTCAACGGCAGCGAGCCGGTGTCGCCGGCGTCGATGCGCAAGTTCTACGAGGCCTTCGCGCCCTACGGGCTGCGCGAGACGGCGATCAAGCCGTCCTACGGCCTGGCCGAGGCGACGCTGTTCGTGTCGACCACGCCGATGGACGAGCCGCCCACGGTCATCCACGTCGACCGCGACGAGCTCAACAACCAGCGCTTCGTCGAGGTCGCCGCCGACGCGCCCAACGCCGTCGCGCAGGTCTCCGCGGGCATCATCGGCGTCGACGAGTGGGCGGCGATCGTCGACCCCGACACCGCCAGTGAGCTGCCCGACGGCCAGATCGGCGAGATCTGGCTGCACGGCAAGAACCTCGGCACCGGCTACTGGGGAAAGGAGGCCGAGACCACCGAGACGTTCAAGAACATCCTCAAGTCGCGCATCAGCCAGTCCCACGCCGAGGGCGCCGAGGACGACGGGCTGTGGGTGCGCACCGGCGACTACGGCACCTATTTCAACGGCCACCTCTATATAGCGGGCCGCATCAAGGACCTGGTCATCATCGACGGCCGCAACCACTACCCGCAGGACCTGGAGTACTCGGCGCAGGAGGCCAGCCGCGCGCTGCGCACCGGGTACGTGGCCGCCTTCTCGGTGCCGGCCAACCAGCTGCCGCAGGTGGTGTTCGACAACCCGCACGCCGGCATCAAGTACGACGCCGAGGACACCTCCGAGCAGCTGGTGATCGTCGCCGAGCGCGCCGCGGGCACGCACAAGCTCGACTACCAGCCCATCGCCGACGACATCCGGGCCGCCATCGCGGTGCGCCACGGGGTCACCGTGCGCGACCTGCTGCTGGTGCAGGCCGGAACGATTCCGCGCACCTCGAGCGGCAAGATCGGCCGCCGCGCGTGCCGCGCCGCCTATCTCGACGGGAGCCTGCGCAGCGGCATCGGTTCCCCGACCGCCTTCGCGAGCTCAACGGACTGAACACGACACCATGACTGACACAGAACCTGACATCACCCCCGCCCCCGATGCCGAGGGGAACCTGCCCGCCAAGAAGACCGAGATGACGGTGCCCGAGATGCGCCAGTGGCTGCGCAACTACGTGGCCAAGGCCACCGGGCAGTCGCCGGATTCGATCGACGAGTCGGTGCCGATGGTCGAGCTGGGCCTGTCGTCGCGCGACGCCGTGTCGATGGCCGCCGACATCGAGGACATGACCGGGGTCACGCTGTCGGTGGCGGTGGCGTTCCAGCACCCGACCATCGAATCCCTGGCGACCCGCATCATCGAGGGCGAGCCCGAGCCGGATACCACCGGCGACGACGTCACCGACTGGACGCGCAACGGCCCGGCCGAGCGCGTCGACATCGCGGTCGTGGGCCTGGCCACCCGGCTGCCCGGCGACATGAACAGCCCCGAGGAAACCTGGCAGGCGCTGCTCGAGGGCCGCGACGCCATCACCGACCTGCCCGAGGGCCGCTGGGCGGAGTTCCTGGAGGAGCCGCGGCTGGCCGAGCGGATGGCGCGGGCCCGCACCCGCGGCGGCTACCTGAAGGACATCAAGGGCTTCGACTCCGAGTTCTTCGCCGTGGCCAAGACCGAGGCCGACAACATCGACCCGCAGCAGCGCATGGCGCTGGAGCTGACCTGGGAGGCGCTCGAGCACGCCCGCATCCCCGCGTCCAGCCTGCGCGGGCAGCCCGTCGGCGTGTACGTCGGCGTCTCCAACAACGACTACAGCATCCTGGCGGTGTCCGACCCGACGGTCGCCCACCCGTATGCGATCACCGGCACCGCGACCTCGATCATCGCCAACCGGGTGTCCTACTTCTACGACTTCCGCGGGCCGTCCGTCGCGGTCGACACCGCGTGCTCGAGCTCGCTGGTCGCCGTCCACCAGGCCGTGCAGGCGCTGCGCAACGGCGAGGCCGACGTCGCGGTCGCCGGCGGCGTCAACGCGCTGATCACCCCGGCGGTGACGCTCGGTTTCGACGAGATCGGCGCGGTGCTGGCCCCCGACGGCCGGATCAAGTCGTTCTCCTCGGACGCCGACGGCTACACCCGCTCGGAGGGCGCCGGCATGCTGGTGCTCAAGCGGGTCGACGACGCCCGCCGCGACGGCGACCAGATCCTGGCCGTCATCGCCGGCACCGCGGTCAACCACGACGGCCGGTCCAACGGCCTGATCGCGCCCAACCAGGACGCGCAGGCCGACGTGCTGCGCCGGGCCTACAAGGACGCCGGTATCGACCCGCGCACCGTCGACTACATCGAGGCGCACGGCACCGGCACCGTGCTCGGTGACCCGATCGAGGCCGAAGCGCTGGGCCGCATCGTCGGCCGCGGCCGCCCCGCCGACCGCCCGGCCCTGCTGGGCGCGATCAAGACCAACATCGGGCACCTCGAGTCGGCGGCCGGCGTGGCCAGCATGGCCAAGGTGGTGCTGGCCCTGCAGCACGACAAGCTGCCGCCGAACATCAACTTCGCCGGCCCCAGCCCCTACATCGACTTCGACGCGATGCGCCTCAAGGTCGTCGACCAGCCGACCGACTGGCCCCGCTACGGCGGCTACGCGCTGGCCGGGGTGTCGAGCTTCGGCTTCGGCGGCGCCAACGCGCACGTGGTGGTGCGTGAGGTCCTGCCGCGCGACGTCGTCGATCGCGGACCCGAGCCGGAAGCCGAAGTGAAGGCGCCCGCCGAAGCGGCCGTGGGGGCACCTCCCGCTGGCGGGGGAGCGCCCACGTTCGAGGCCCACTCGCTGCGGTTCGACGACTTCGGCAACATCATCACCGACCCCGCCGCGCCCGAGGAGGACGAGCCCGACCTGCCGGGCGTGACCGACGAGGCGCTACGGCTCAAAGAGGCCGCGCTGGAAGAGCTTTCGGCGCAAGAGCCCGCACCGCCGCTGATCCCGCTGGTGGTGTCGGCCTTCCTGACGTCGCGCAAGAAGGCCGCGGCCGCCGAGCTCGCCGACTGGATCGAAAGCCCCGAGGGGCAGGCGTCGTCACTGGAGTCGATCGGCCGGTCGCTGTCGCGGCGCAACCACGGCCGTTCGCGCGCGGTGGTGCTGGCCCACGACCACGACGAGGCCGTCAAGGGCCTGCGCGCCATCGCCGAGGGCAAGCAGCGGCCCAACGTGTTCAGCACCGACGGGCCGGTGACCAACGGCCCGGTGTGGGTGCTGGCCGGCTTCGGCGCGCAGCACCGCAAGATGGGCAAGAGCCTCTACCTGCGCGACGCGGTGTTCGCCGAGTGGATCGAGAAGGTCGACGCGCTGGTCCAGGACGAGCTGGGCTACTCGGTGCTCGAGCTGATCCTCGACGACTCGCAGGACTACGGCATCGAGACCACCCAGGTCACCATCTTCGCGATCCAGATCGCGCTGGGTGAGCTGCTCCGCCACCACGGCGCCAAGCCCGCCGCGGTGGTCGGGCAGTCGCTGGGCGAGGCCGCGTGCGCCTACTTCGCCGGCGGCCTGTCGCTGCGCGACGCCACCCGGGCGATCTGCTCGCGCTCGCACCTGATGGGCGAGGGCGAGGCGATGCTGTTCGGCGAGTACATCCGGCTGATGGCGCTGGTGGAGTACTCCGCCGAGGAAATCAAGACGGTCTTCTCCGACTTCCCGGACCTCGAGGTGTGCGTCTACGCCGCGCCCACCCAGACCGTCATCGGCGGCCCGCCCGAGCAGGTGGACGCGATCATCGCCCGCGCGGAGTCCGAGGGCAAGTTCGCCCGCAAGTTCCAGACCAAGGGCGCCAGCCACACCTCGCAGATGGATCCGCTGCTCGGCGAGCTGGCCGCGGAGCTGCAGGGCATCAAGCCGCTGAGCCCGACGGCCGGGATCTACTCGACGGTGCACGAGGGCAGCTACATCAAGCCCGGCGGCGAGCCCATCCACGACGTCGACTACTGGAAGAAGGGCCTGCGGCATTCCGTGTACTTCACCCACGGGATCCGCAACGCCGTCGACAGCGGGCACACCACCTTCCTGGAGCTCGCGCCCAACCCGGTCGCGCTGATGCAGGTGGGTCTGACGACGGCGTCGGCCGGACTGCATGACGCGCAGCTGATCCCGACGCTGGCCCGCAAGCAGGACGAGGTCGAGTCGATGGTCTCGACAATGGCCCAGCTGTACGTCTACGGCCACGACCTGGACGTCCGCACGCTGTTCACCCCCGCCGGGGGCCCGCAGGATTACGCGAACATCCCGCCGACGCGGTTCAAGCGCAAGGAGCACTGGCTGGATGTGAACCTGGCCACCGGCAGCGGCGCGGCGATCATGCCGGGCAGCCACGTCGCGCTGCCCGACGGCCGGCACGTCTGGGAGTACGCGCCCCGCGGGCTGACCGACCTGGCGGCGCTGGTGAAAACCGCTGCGGCCGAAGTGCTTCCGGACGCGCAGCTGACGGCGGCCGAGCAGCGCGCGAAGCCCGGCGAGGGCTCGCGGCTGGTGACCACGCTGACGAGGCATCCCGGCGGCGCGTCGGTCCAGGTGCACGCCCGCATCGACGAGTCCTTCACGCTGGTGTACGACGCGCTGGTGACGCGCGGCGGCGCCCAGGCGGTGCTGCCGGCGGCGGTGGGTGCCGGCACGGCGGTCGCGGCCCCGGCCGACGGCGTCACCGCCGCCGCGCCCGAGACGCCCGGCGCCGATGACGCCGCGGGAACGCTGTCGGACAGCCTGACGAACCGCTACATGCCGAGCGGGTTCACCAAGTGGTCGCCGGACTCGGGCGAGACCATCGCCGAGCGGCTGGGCGCCATCGTCGGCGCGGCCATGGGTTACGAGCCCGAGGACCTGCCGTGGGAGGTGCCGCTGATCGAGCTGGGCCTGGACTCGCTGATGGCGGTGCGGATCAAGAACCGCGTCGAATACGACTTCGACCTGCCGCCGATTCAGCTGACGGCCGTGCGCGACGCCAACCTTTACGCCGTCGAGAAGCTGATCGAATACGCGGTCGAGCACCGCGACGAGGTCGAGCAGCTGCACGAGCACCAGAAGACCCAGACGCCCGAGGAGATCGCGCGGGCGCAGGCCGAACTGCTCAGCGGCGCGTCGGCGGCCTCGGTGGTGGCGCCGGCCCCCGACCCGCAAGCCGAGCCGCAGACGCAAGCTGCGCCGGCGTCGGACGTTCCCGTCCCGCCGGCGCCGACGGACCCGTCGGGACCGGGTGCCAACGGTGCCAAGCCGAACCTGGCCGGCGCCGCCGAAGCCCTCAACCAGGAGGCCGTCGCCAAGGCGCTCAGCTCCGACGTGCCGCCGCGCGACGCCGCCGAGCGGGTCACCTTCGCCACGTGGGCGATCGTGACGGGCAAGTCCCCGGGCGGCATCTTCAACCCGCTGCCCAAGCTCGACGACGACGCCGCGGCCAAGATGGCCCAACGGCTTTCGGAGCGCGCCGAGGGCCCGATCACCGCCGAGGACGTGCTGACGTCGGAGAACATCGAGGCGCTCGCCGAGAAGGTGCGGGGCTACCTGGAGGCCGGCGTGGTCGACGGCTTCGTCCGCACCCTGCGGGCGCGCCCGGAGGGCAGCTCGAAGGCGCCGCTGTTCGTGTTCCACCCGGCCGGCGGCTCGACCGTGGTCTACGAGCCGCTGCTCAACCGCCTGCCGGCGGACATCCCGGTCTACGGGTTGGAGCGCGTCGAGGGCAGCATCGAGGAGCGGGCCCGCCAGTACGTGCCCAAGCTGCGCGAACTGCAGGGCGACGGCCCGTTCATCCTGGCGGGCTGGTCGCTGGGTGGGGCCCTGGCCTACGCGTGCGCGATCGGCCTGCAACAACAGGGCTGCGACGTGCCGTTCGTCGGGCTGATCGACGCGGTGATGCCCGGCGAACCGATCCTGCAGACCAAGGAGGAGACCCGCAAGCGGTGGGACCGCTACGCGCGCTTCGCCGAGCGGACCTTCAACGTCGAGGTCCCCGCGATCCCGTACGAACAACTCGAGGAACTCGACGACGAGGGACAGATCCAGTTCGTGCTGGACGCGGTCAAGGCCAGCGGCGTGCAGATCCCGGGCGGGATCATCGAGCACCAGCGCACGTCGTACCTGGACCAGCGGGCGATCGACACCGCCGAGTACCAACCGTACGACGGGCACGTCACGCTCTACATGGCCGATCGCTACCATGACGATGCGATCACGTTCGAGCCCGCCTACGCCACCCGCAAGCCGGACGGCGGCTGGGGCGAATACGTGGCCGACCTCGAGGTCGTCCCGATCGGTGGCGAGCACATCCAGGCCATCGACGAGCCGATCATCGCCAAGGTCGGCGCGCACATGACCCAGGCGCTGAACGGGATCCAGGCACGGCGCCAGCCGGACAACTCGGAACAAGTGAGGTAGGCCAGTAGTGACGGAGATGGCGGCAGCTCCCATTCAGCACACCACCGCGGAAAAACTGGCCGAGCTGCACGCTCGCCTCGAGCTGGCCAAGGAGCCGGGCGGCGAGAAGGCCGCCGCCAAGCGCGACAAGAAGGGCATCCCCAGCGCCCGGGCCCGCGTCCACGCGCTGGTCGACCCGGGCACCTTCTTCGAGATCGGGGCGCTGGCCAAGACGCCGAACGACCCGAACGCGCTCTACGGCGACGGGTGCGTCACCGGGCACGCCCTGATCGACGGCCGGCCGGTCGGGGTGTTCTCCCACGACCAGACGGTGTTCCAGGGCACCGTCGGCGAGATGTTCGGCCGCAAGGTCGCGCGGCTGATGGAGTGGTGCGCGATGGTCGGTTGCCCGATCGTCGGCATCCAGGACTCGGGTGGTGCCCGCATCCAGGACGCGGTCACCTCGCTGGCGTGGTACGCCGAGCTGGGCCGCCGGCACGAGGCTTTGAGCGGGCTGGTGCCGCAGATCTCCCTCATCTTCGGCAAATGCGCTGGGGGAGCGGTGTATTCGCCGATCCAGGACGATCTGCTCGTCTCGGTGCGCGACCAGGGCTACTTCTTCGTCACCGGGCCCGACGTGATCCGGGAGGTCACCGGCGAGGAGGTCACCCTCGACGAGCTCGGCGGCTCCGACGCGCAGGCCCGCTACGGCAACATCCACCAGGTTGTCGACTCGGAGGCCGAGGCCTTCCAGTACGTCCGCGACTACCTGTCGTTTCTGCCGTCCAACTGCTTCGACAAGCCGCCGATCGTCAACCCCGGGCTGGAGCCCGAGATCACCCCGACCGACCTGGAGCTCGACGCCATCGTGCCGGACTCCGACAACGCGGCCTACGACATGCACGAGATCCTGCTGCGCATCTTCGACGACGGCGACTTCCTCGACGTCGCCGCGCAGCACGGGCCGGCGATCATCACCGGATACGCGCGCGTCGACGGCCACCCCGTGGGCGTGATCGCCAACCAGCCCATGCACATGTCCGGGGCGATCGACAACGAGGCCTCCGACAAGGCCGCGCGGTTCATCCGGTTCTGCGACGCGTTCAACATCCCGCTGGTGTTCGTGGTGGACACGCCAGGGTTCCTGCCGGGCGCCGAGGAGGAGAAGCGCGGCATCATCAAGCGCGGCGGCCGGTTCCTCTACTCCGTCGTGGAGGCCGACGTGCCGAAGGTGACGATCACCATCCGCAAGTCCTACGGCGGCGCGTACGCCGTGATGGGGTCGCGGCAGCTCACCGCCGACTTCAACTTCGCCTGGCCCACCGCGCGCATCGCGGTGATCGGCGCCGAGGGTGCCGCGCAGTTGCTGATGAAGCGCTTCCCCGACCCGACCACCCCCGAGGCGCAGCAGATCAAGAAGGACTTCATCGAGGGCTACAACCTCAACATGGCGATCCCGTGGACGGCCGCCGAGCGCGGCTTCATCGACGCGGTCATCGACCCGCACGAAACCCGGCTGCTGCTGCGCAAGTCGATGCACCTGCTGCGCGACAAGCAGCTGTGGTTCCGGGTGGCGCGCAAGCACGGGCTGATTCCCGTCTAGCGGTCCGCCCCTGCGCCGAGTGTGAAATCCACGACGCGACACGCCCGTCGAGCGTCGGAAAGTTCACACTCGGCGTGACGACGGCACCGTGTCGCCGCGGCGGCTTGCGGGGACCCACGTCAAAGCAGGCTCCCGAACGCTCCGGAGGTGCCGGGCGTCCCGCTACCCCCGCCGGGGGTGCCGCCGTTGCCGCCGACGGCCTGGCCGAGCGGACCGCCGCCCCCGTTGCCGCCGTTCGTGGAAAATGCGGACTCACGTCCGCGGGCGCCACGTGCGACCGATCTCACTCGCGATATTGCATTGAGAAGCCTTCTGACCCAGCGTTTTTGGTGCCGACGTGGCCGACGTGGCCAGCTATTGCTTCCGCAGGGTGAATTGGTTGAGGTCGGTGTAGCCCTTGCGGAAGAGATTCGCGCAGCCGGTGAGGTACCTCATGTACCGCTCGTAGACCTCTTCGGACTGGATCTCGATGGCCTCGGCTTTGTGCGCCTGTAGGCCCGCGGCCCAGATGTCGAGGGTCTTGGCGTAGTGCCGCTGCAGCGACTGACGGCGCTTGAGCTTGAAGCCGGCCTTCGCCGAAAACTCTTTGACCATGTCGATGGTCGGCAGGAAGCCGCCGGGGAAGATTTCGGCTTTCATGAAGTCGCTGAACTCGACGATCTCCATCGTCAGCGGCAGACCGGACTCGATGATCTCCTTCTCCGACAGGACGGTGATCGTGTGCAGCAGCATCGTGCCACCGGCCGGCAACAGGGCGTGGGCCTTGGCGAAGAAATCGCTGTAGCGGTCGTAGCCCACATGCTCGAACATGCCGATCGACACGATCCGGTCCACCGGCTCGTCAAATCGCTCCCACCCCTCGAGCAGCACCCGCTTGGAACGCGGGCTGTCCGATGCCCCGAGGAGCTGTTCGACGTAGGCGGCCTGGTTTTTGGACAGCGTCAAGCCGATGACGTTGACGTCGCACTTCTCGATGGCCCGCAGCATGGCGCCGCCCCAGCCGCAACCGATGTCGAGCAGAGTCATGCCCGGCTGCAGCCCCAGCTTGCTCAGCGAGAGGTCGATCTTGGCGATCTGCGCCGCCTCCAGCGGCATGTCCTCGCCCAGGAAGTAGGCGCAGCTGTAGGTCTGGGTGGGGTCGAGGAACAGCCGGAAGAAGTCGTCAGACAGGTCGTAGTGCGCCTGCACGTCCGCGAAATGCGGCGTCAGCCCGTCAGCCATACATGTTGCCTTTCCCTGGACGCGCGCCATGCGGCTCGGTCGTGCACCACTCTAAGGCGGTCAGAGCGCCAGCGCCCCATCGGCGAGTTCGTCGAAGCGTTCCAGCGCCTCGTCGGCGTCGGCGTCGATGCCGCGCAGCGGGCTCCGGTCGGCGAGGTAGCGCTGCGCGTACAGCCGGGCGACCAGCGCCTTGCGCTCGCCGCCGCGGGTCTCGCGCTCCCAGGCGGCCTGCTCGGTGAGCAGCGCGGCGGCGTACACGTCGCCCATGAACTGGGCCAGCGGAAAGAGCCGCGCCTCCGCGAGGGCGCCGTCGAGCTTGCCCCACGCCGTGATCGCCGCGTCGAGGTCCTCGACGCGGCGGGCGACCAGGCTGGTGGCCTCGTCGTCGTCGGACACCGAGACCGCGTCGCGCAGCCGCGCCAGCAGCGCCTCGTGCGCGGCGGCCCGCTCGATGCCGCGCCGCACGTCCAGGCAGAGGATGTTGTCCGGGCCCTCCCAGATGGTGTTCACCTGCGCGTCGCGCAAAAGCCTTGCCACCGGCCAGTTTTCGATGTAGCCGTTGCCGCCGTGGATTTCGATCGCGTCGGAGGCCGCGGTGATCCCGAGCCGGCACACCTTGAGCTTGGTGACCGGCACCGCGATGCGTTGCCGCACGGCGCGCGGCTGGCGATGGTTGGCCGCGCCGGTCCCGTCGAACACCAGCGCCTGCGCCGCCTCGACGTCGACGATCAGCTCGGCGAGCTTGCGCCGCATCAGCGGCTTGTCGATCAGCGCACCGCCGAACGCGTGGCGCTGCCGGGCGTAGCACAGCGACTCGACCAGCGCGCGGCGCGCGTTGCCGAGCCCGAACAGGGCGATGCCCAGCCGCGCGGCGTTGGTGAGCTCCATCATGCGGCCCAGCCCCTTGCCGTCGGACGGGCCGGCGCCGGCGGCGCCGGGCTCGCCGGACAGCAAAAACGCTTCGGCGTCAACGAATTCCACCTCGCCGGAGGCCACCGAGCGGGTGCCGAGCTTGTCCTTGAGGCGGCGCACCCGGACCCCGTTGCGCGAACCGTCGCGGCGGGTGCGCAGCACCAGGAAATTCGCGACGCCCCGCGAAGAGTCCGGTGCCCCTTCGGGTTTGGCCAGCACGACGAACGCCTCGCCGGCGCAGTTGGACGCAAACCACTTGACGCCGTTGAGAATCCAGGCGTCACCGCTGCGGGTGGCCGTCGTCTCCAGCGCGCCCAGGTCGGAGCCGCCGGTGCGTTCGGTCAGCAGCTGCGCCGTCTCGCCCGCCCACTCCCCGGAGGCGAACTTGGCCAGCACGTGCTCGCGCACGTCGGGCGGCGCGTAGGCCGCCACCAGCGACTGGACCATGCCGCCGCCGGTGCCCAGCGCGCAGCCCATCCCGATGTCGGCCTGGTTGAGCAGATAGTTGGACGCGAACAGGCCCAGGCCCGAGCTCACCTGGGCGGCCCGCGCGGCATCGCGCAGCGCCTGCTGGGCGTCCAGCACCGCGCGCTTGGACTGCGTGAACGACGCCGGCATGACCACCCGGCTGACGTCGTGGCCCCACTTGTCGTAGCGCTCCAGCCGCGGGGGGTTGCGGTCGGTCTCCTCGGCCCACCGCGCGACCGCGCCGCCCATCAGTTCGCCCATGCCCGTCAGGTGCGGCTCGACCACCGCCAGCTCGTCGGGGCGCAGGTAGTAGGCCATCGTGAACCGCAGGGTGGGGTCGGTGGTGTACCAGTTGAGGCCCACCGCGCCGCGGTACCGGTCCGTGTCGTAGCGCTGCGCCTTTTCCGGACTGGAAAACGGACTCATAGGGCGACGGTATTACAGCGGAAACACCGCGCGGTAGACGTCTTCCCTCCCGGCCGGCCGCGGCGCATGATCGGCCTAGCGGCCAACGATCAAAGGGGGTCGAAATGAAAGCCGACGTGGGCGATTGGCTCGTGGTCAAGGGCACGACGACCGAGTTGGCGGATCAGCGCGGCGAGATCACCGAGGTGCGCGGCGCCGACGGTGCCCCGCCGTATGTGGTGCGCTGGCTGGCCAGCGGCCATGTGGCGACGGTGTTTCCGGGCTCGGACGCGTTGGTGGTCACCGCGGCCGAACAGCAACGGTTCGACGAGCGCGCGCGGCACCGGGTCGGGCACTGACTTACGCCGGCACCACGAACTCGGACGTGTAGTACTCCGCCGGGCTTTGCGAGTGCGGGTTGGGGCGCTCGACGACCACCCAGACGCCCGTCGTGCCCTGCCGCAGGCCGTCCTGGATGGTCACCGAGCCGTTGCCGGCCCCGTCGGTGTCCATTCCGGTGAACGCGGTGCCGGCCGCCCCGGGACCGCAGCCGGCCGACGACGGCAGGGGTTCCTGGATCAGGCCGACGTCGTAATGGGTGTTCGGCTGGTTGGGAATGGCCACGTGCACCTGCGCGACGGCGCGCGACCCGGAGGTGCTGATGAGCGCCGCCCCGGTGCCCAGCGGCGGGCGGGGCACCTGCGGCGCCTCGGTTATCCGGCTGAAATCGCACCGCCGCAAAGTGCTGTCCAAAACGACGGTGGTGCCGCCCTCGGCGGCCGCGATCCCCATTCCCAAAATCGTCGCGGGGGCGCTGATCGCGGCGATCGCCGCACTACGAGTCGCTAGGCGTGTCAGTGTGTGCATCGGGCCACCTTTGTACTCCCTTGTTAGGTACGTCACAAGGAAAATAGTTATTGACCCGCCGTTCAACGCACTAAACATTTCGCGCCGCAATTACGCGGCCGTCAATTCGAGCGTGTATCTGATCCGCGCCAAATAGAAAGGCTATTGCGCCTGCCCATGCACATTGCATGTGAACCATGCAGTCTGCGTGGTACCGTCGCATTTGTGAGCACGATCCAGATCCGCGACGTCCCCCCCGAAGTTCACGCCGCGCTTCGTTCGAAGGCCGCGGCCGCCGGCCTCTCGTTGTCGGAGTACATGCGGCGGGAGGCGATCCGGGTCGCGGAGCGGCCGGCAATCGCCGATGTGCTGCGCCGCAACGAACGGCGGGAATGGGGTGTCGACCCCGGCGAGGCGGTCGCCGCACTGCGCCGGATCCGCGACGGCGAACCCGACGCGTGATCGTCGTCGACACGTCCGCCTTGATCGACGTCCTTGTGGAGCGGCCATTCAACATGGCGCTGCGTCAGCGCATCAGCGAGGCACCCGAGCTGCACGCCCCCCATCTGGTCGACGTCGAGTTTCTGAGCGTGCTTCGTCGACTGGTTCGCAGTCGAGCTCTTTCGGTTGATGCGGCCGCGGTCGTGCGGGAGCAATTCGAGGATTTGTCGATCGAGCGATATCCGCACGAGTCGCTGCGGGATCGTATCTGGCAATTGCGTGACAATCTCACGACTTACGACGGAGCATTCGTGGCACTGAGCGAGGCGCTCGGGCTTCCGCTCGTCACATCCGATGGTCGGATCGCTCGCTCGCACGGACATCACGCGCAGGTCGAGTCATACGCCCGGTGAACTGATCGTTGAATTCGGCCGCGGCGCTTAGGGCTTGATGCGGATCGGTCCCGGCGACCACAACCCGCTGCGGGTGGCGGTGCCCAATCCCAGTTGCGCGGGCTTGGCGTCGACGAGGGTGTCGAACTTGCGCAGCGAGCCCCAGTCGCGGCCCCAGTCGCGCGACAGATAAGTGGACATCACGTGGGCGCGCAGCAGCAGGTCGGTGATGCCCAGCAGGCCGCCGTTGACGCCGTCCTCCCAGGTGTCGGTGTCCTGCTTCTTGGCCGAATAGTCCGGCGTGATGCGGAATTTCGGGATCTCGGTGACGCCGTTGACGTGCAGCATGGGCTGCTGGCAGGGGAACGCCAGCCCGACGGCCCAGTCCATCAACACCGGCTGCGTCGACCCGACGTATTCCTGCAACGAGCGCAGCTCGGGCACGCGCGGCGGGGTCACCGCGATCCAGTCCTCCGGCGTCAGCGACAGGTCCTCGGCGACCACCCGCACGGCGACGGCGTCCGCGGGCATCTCCGAGCGGGCGAAGCGCAGGTTGCGCCAGGCCTTCGGCTGTTCGCCGTAGAGGTCGAAGGGCACCACCCTGCCTGCGGGCCGCACGTCGTCGGCGCCGCCGGGTCCGGGCGTGCCGTACTCCAGCACCACGGTCTGGCCGTCGGTGTGGTGGTGCAGCACGCTGTTGCCGGTGATCTTGCCGGCGGCGGTCACCACGACCAGCGGGTGGCCATCGTCCGGCTTGGGCAGCCGGTACCAGGCCGACGTCAGCCGGCTCTGCTGTTGCGGCCCGGTGGTGTAGCTGCCGGCCACCGGAACCCGGTCGGGATCCAGCCCGTACGGCAGCGGCACGACCGAGCCGTTGACGCCCGGCGCCGCGAGCTTGGTCGGTGCGTCCCAGTCGTAGTCGGTGCCGGGCTGCGGCACCGTCGTCTCCTTGATGGACTCGGCAAGGGTGCGCTCCGGTACGCCGTTGGGGGTGAACCCGGTCGGGTCGACCCCGCCCAGCGGGCCCAGCGCGCCGTAGCCAGAAGGCAGGGCCGCCATGAAGCCGACGTTGCTGTCCGGCTCGACGAGCACGTCGTCGGCCAGGCCGCAGCCCCCGCTGAACTCCCGCAGGTTGTCCCAGGCATTGGAGTAGGTGGGGTACTGGCGAACGATGCCGGCGACCATCGACGCGATGAACACCAGCGCCATGAAGCCGGCGGCAATGGGGATGGGCGCAGCCGTCAGCGTTCGGGCCAGCCGGCCCTCGCCCCGGCTCTTGGACGCGAAGTGCAGGTACACCGCCCACAGCGCGGCGATCGCGAACAAAGCGAAAAAGATTGTGCTGATGGTGATTCCGCCGATTTTCGGCATCGAACTGTTGAACGGGACCCCGTAACTGGAGACGTACCACCACCCGTTGGTGGTGGCGAAGCACAGCGCCAGCACAAAGAACAGCGCCGCCAAAAACGCCATGCGGTTGCGCGACCACCGCAGGACCTCGTGCGACACCAGCACCGTCGTCAGCGCGGCCATCGCCGCGCCCACCGCGGCGAACAGCCCGAAGTGGTGCACCCACTTGGTGGGGGTGAACATCAAAAAGAACATGGTGGCGAAGATGACGCCCATCAGGCGCCACGCCGGGCCGCGGGCCACGCCGGGAATGCGCTTGCGCCGCAACATGATGAAGACGGCCGTGAACAGGCACAGCGCGGTGATCAAAAAGCCGAACCGCCGCGACAGCGAGCCGTCGACGGTGGGCAGGATCAGGTAGTAGTAGCGCAGGTTCTCGGTGTACCAGGCCTGGCTGGGGCCGATCGCCGTGCGAATCCTGGTGGCTTCCAACACCGTTGACAGGGTCTGGTCGGCGAACACGACGGTCAGGATGACCGCACCCGCGGCCAGCATGGGCGCCACCAAAGGCCAGGTGCCGACCAGCCGGTGGCGCCGCACCAAGATGCGCAGGATCGGTCGCCCGCCGGCGATCAGCGCGGCGACCGCGATCAGCCCGGTGGGCTGGACACCGAGCGTGAAGGCCGCGGTGATGACCGCCAGCGCCGCGGGCGTCAGCCGGCTGTACCGCATGGACCGTTCGATCAGCACGTAGGTGATCAGCGAACCGACCGCGATGATCGGCTCGGGGCGCAGGCCGTTGTCGAACGGCATCCAGGCCGTCAGCAGCACCATGCCCGCCGCCCAGTTGGCGGCCTTGCTGGAGGTGACCGCGGGTCCCAGCCGCGGGAGCACTTCGCGCGACAGCAGGAGCCAGCACACGATCCCGGCGATCAAGTCCGGCAACCGCATCCACAGGCTGGCGTCGCTGACATGGGTCATCAGCGCCAGCAGGTTGTAGTACCAGCCGAAGGGGTCCTCCGGGCTACCGAACCAGCGGAAGTAGTTCGACATGTAGCCGGCCCGATCGGCGACCCGGGCCATGCCCAGGATGTAGCCGTCGTCCGACGAGTTCGCCCCGATCACGTGCCAGAGCACGAACCCGAAGATCACTGTGGCGTCGGCCAGGGTGAACGTGCGCCAGTTCGCCGGGATCAGCCGGCGCATCCGGTGACCGTCCAACTGGTCGAGGCGCCACAGCGCGATTAGCGCGACGACGGTGGACACCACCGCCAGCACCATCGCGAGCAGTTTCAGGGTCGTCGGGGTGGTGGAGAACCGGGTGTCGATGGTCGCCGACAACTTCAGAGCCGCCGGGGCCGGCCCGCTCAGGTCGGTGAACACCCCGACGATCTGCGGGCGCAGGTTCGGGTCGGGGAACCCGCCCGTAATCGGTTTGCCCGCAGGGTCATTCAGCCCGACGAAGGTGGCGAACGCGCCGGCTTTGGTCGACGTGATCTCGATGTGCTGACATTGCGAGGACGCCACCTGGTCGCGGGGCGCGCTGGCGAGCACCACGTTGCGGTCGGTGACGTCGACGCGCTTGCCGTTGACGACGACGAACAACGCGTTGAGCGCGGCGTCCTTGCCTTTCTTGGGCGCGGTGCTCAGCACGACGCCGCCCTCGGGCGGCAGGCTGCGCACCAGCGCGCACGGTACGGACGCGGTCAGCTCGACGGGCGTCAGCGAAATCAGCGGTGCCGTGACGTTGTTCAGTTGACCGTTTTGCGGCCAGCTCAGGGTTGCGGTGGTCTGCACGACGGGTAGCAGCGGCGTGGCGACCGACAAGACGAAGCCGAGCAGCCCGGCGATCGTCGCCACCCAGCGCGTCATCCGCACACCGTCGCGGGTCTCGCGCCGCGCGGTGGCTGTTTGTTCGTCGATCACGCTCATGGGAGGGCCCTAATCGGTCCTTGCCGCGTCCAGCCGTGCACCGTGGTCACACCCTGCTCGACGACGGCGTCGGGCGCCTGATCGGTCGCCACCAACGGGTAGTACCGCTCGACCGATCCCCAGTCGCGGTGCCAGTCGCCGCGCAGGTATGTCGAGATCGTCGAGGTGCGCAGCAGCGCCTGGGTGAACAGGAACGGGCCGCCGGTCTCGCCGGCCTGCCACCCGTTCGACGACGCCGCCGTCTGTTTGTGGTCGGGCAGGATGCGGTATTGCGGAAGTTCGGCAACGCCAAGGTGTTCGGAGAACGGCCGCTGGCACGGGAAGTTGGCGGCGGTCGCGATGTCCATCAGCACCGGGGCGCGCGATCCGAGCAGCTGCTGCAGCGTCTGCAGCACCGGAACGCGCGGTGGCGTGAACGCGAACCACTGGTCGGAGCTCAGGTTCGGGTCGTAGGCGACGATGCGTGCCACATTGGCGTCCGGCGGCGCCCACGTCAACGGGAACCGCAGGTTGCGCCACGCCGGCTCCGGCCCGATGTCGATCGGCTCCACCTCGTTGAGCGGCTGGGTGGCGCCGTCCGGGCGGGCCACGCCCCACTGCAGCTTCAGCGGCTGGCCGTAGGTGAAGGTGCCGTCCTCCTTGTGCGACCAGATCGCACCGGCCGCCGACACCACGACGATCGGGCGGTCGCCGGTGCGCGGGGGCAGCTGGTACCAGGCCGAGGTGGCCGTGCCCGCCAGCGAATTTTCGCCGTAGCTGCCCATCACCGGGGTGCGCGCCGGGTCAAGGCCGAACGGCAGCGCCGCGTGGGAACCGTTGACGCCGGCCGGGCCCTTGCCGCCGGCCGTGCCCGCGGAGTCGCTCATGGCCGCGTTCGGCTTGTTGGGTGACGCGTCGGAATTCACCACGCCCGGTTTGGTCACCACCGGATAGGACCTCAGGTCGTCGCCCACCCCGTCGGGTTTGAAGCCGATCGGGTTGACGCCGCCGAGGGGACCGGCCGGGCCGAACGTCTGCCCGGGCGCCGGCTGCAGCATGCCGACGTTGGGGTCGGGCTCGGCCAGCACGTCGTCGGCCATGGCGCAGCTGGTGGGCGACAGTGCCGAACTCAGGGCGGCGAGATTGGCCTTGCCGATGGTGTAGAGCGGGTAGCGGAACACCGCGCCCTTGGTCAGCGAGGCCACCTCGCCGACGACCATGATCGTCGCGACCACCAGCAGCGGGGTCGACGCCAGGATGCGGTTACGCCGGTTGTCCTTGACCTCGGTGTGCCCGGCGTAGTCCATGCGGAAGTGCTGCCAGGCGGCCAGCAGCCCGGTGATGATCGACAACGTCAGGAACATCGACGTCACCGGGTGGCTGGCGACGACGGGCTGGATGTCGTACCACGGCACCCCGTAATTGGCGACGTCGAACCAGCCATTGATGCCGGAGGTCGCCACCGCGAGCACGAACAGCAGCGCGGTCACGTAGAGCGTGAGGTTGCGCCGGTTGTGCAGGCCGATGCGCGCCAGCGCGAAGGCGGTGACCGCGCCCAGGGCGCCGGTCAACCCGGCGAACGCGCCGAACTGCACGGCCCACTTGGTCGGCGTGAACGTCAGCAGCAGCAGGCCGAGCGCGGTGGTGCCGAGCAGACGCCACGCCGGCCCGCTGGCCAGGCCCGGCACCCGGCCGCGGCGCAGCAGCACCACCAGCATCCCGAACAGGCACAGCAGCATCACCAGCACGGCGAAGCGCCGCGACATCGATCCCTCGGCGTTGCTTTCCACCGTGAGGAAGTAGTAGCGCAGCCAGTCCTGGTACCAGGCGATCGTCGGCCCGACCTTGTACTTGATGCGCGCCGACTCGGCGACCGTGGCCAGCGTCTGGCTGCGGAAGACCACCACGGTGATCAGCGTCAGCGCCGCCGCCAGCACCGCCAGCGGGGCGAGCAGCCCGTCGGTCGCGCGGCGGCGCCGGATCACCTGGGCGATGGCGCGGGCGCCGGTCAGCAGCGCGGCGACCGCGATCAACCCCTGCGGCGCCAGCGTCGCCGTCAGCATCGCGACCACGATCGCGACCGCGGCGGGCGCCAGCCGCCCCAGCGCGATGGCGCGTTCCACCAGCACCCAGGTGACCAGCACGCCCAGCGCGATCAGCGGCTCGGGTCGCAGGCCGTTGTTGAACGGCAGCCACGCGGCCAAGAACACCGCGCCCGCGGTGAACACCGCCACCGGGTTGGTGGCCAGGCCGCCCCGCGCCGGCCCCAGCCGCCGCAGCACGCAGTGGGAGATGATCAGCCAGCACGCGATCCCGGCCAGCGTCGCGGGTAGCCGCATCCACACGCCGGCGGTGGATATCGAGGCCAGCCGCGACAGTATCGAGAAGTACCAGTCGAACGGCGCCTCGGTCGTGCCGAAGTACCGGTAGTAGTTGACGACGTAGCCGGCCTTGGGCGCGATCCGCGCAATGGTCAGGTTGTAGCCGTCGTCCGACGAGGTGGCGCCGATGACGTGCCAGAGCAGCAGCGTCGCGATCACCCCGGCGTCGGCGAGCCAGATCGCGGCGCCGACGCGGCGCCGCTCACCCGTGCGGTAGCGGCCGCGGGCGCGCCGGTCCAGCGCCGCCAGCGCCACGATGGCCACGAGCACCGCCAGCCCGCCGACGACAAGCACCACCTTCTTGATTGTCGTGGGCGCCAGGATGAACCGGGTGTCGATGTCGACGCGGGCCGACAACCCCGGCTGCGCTGGGACTTTCAGGTCGGTGAAGATCCCGCCGACCTGGGGCTTCTTCTCCGACGGCAGGACGCCGGCGGCGCCGGGTATGCCGACGAAATCCGCGCCCGCCGCGCCCACGTCGGCCCACACGTGCAGGACGCTGCAGGCGCCGGCCGCGACGGCCGCGCGCTTCGCCACGGCGGCCACGGTGTCGCGGAACGCGACGACGATCACGTCCTTGTCCGCGCGCACGAAGAGCCCGTTCTTGCCCGTGTCCACCCCGCCGGCCGGCAGGGTCGACACGACCAGGCCGCCGTCGGGCGGCAGGGTCGCCGTGGCCGGGCACGGGATGGAGATGTCCAGCGCGCGCGGCGCCCCCGACACCAGCGGGGCGGTGACCTGCGTGACGTGCCCGTCGGTGCTGCCCTGCGGCCACAGGACCGTCGCCGTGGTCTGCTTCGCCGGCAGCAACGGGACGACCAGGCACAGCACCAGGCCCAGCAGGCCCGCGGCGGCGGCGATCACACCGATGCGTTGCGATCGCTCATTACCGTCGTGGGGCACGAGGCTCGATGGTAGGGGACGCCGCTTTGTCCGCTGAGGATGCAGGGCCGCTGAACGATTTGTCGCCGAGTCTGCGTCCAGCGCGCATTGTGGGGGGCCGGCCGCGATCTGTGCGCAGTCTCGACGCGCTGTTGTGGTTTGCCGCGGCCGGCGCACGAAATAAACTCTCGTCGCAACGTTTGCGTTCAAAATGGGGACCCGAGGGCCTCGAGAACGGCCCCGATGACTCGGGAGGCTGGCAGCGCGATGACGAACACGGGCCTCGGGTTCGGCGCCTTGGGACCGTTGCTGATGACGAGCCACGGCGTGCGGGTGCCGGTGGGCGCCCCCAAGCAGCGGGCGGTGCTGGCGATGCTGTTGATCAACCGCAACCGGCCGGTGTCCGTCGACTCGTTGATCAACGCGGTGTGGGACGAGGATCCGGTGCCGGCGGCGCGCACCAGCATCCAGGCCCACGTGTCCAACCTGCGCCGGCTGCTGCGCTCCGCGGGCGCCGACGCCTACCAGGTGCTGGCCAGCGCCCCGCCCGGATACCAGCTCAGCGTCGCGGACGCCGACTGCGACCTGGGGCGCTTCACCGCCGCGAAGGCGGCGGGTACGCAGGCCGCGGCCGCGGGACGCTACGAGGAGGCCGGCAGGAACCTCTCGCTGGCGCTGGCCGAGTGGCGCGGGCCGGTGCTCGACGACCTGCGCGGCTTCGCCTTCGTCGACGCCTTCGCCACCGCGCTGGCAGAAGAAAAGGTGGCGGCCCACACCGCCCGCGCCGAGGCCGAGATCGCGTGCGGGCGCGCCGACGGGGTGATCGGTGAGCTGGAGGCGCTCACCGCCGAGCACCCGTACCGCGAGCCGCTGTGGGCGCAGCTGATCACCGCCTACTACGTGACCGAGCGTCAGTCCGACGCGCTCGGCGCCTACCGGCGGCTCAAGACCGCGCTGGCCGAGGGCCTCGGCATCGACCCCGGCCCGACCGTCAGCGCCCTGCACGAGCGGATCCTGCGCCAAGAACCGTTGGGGGCCATGGCAAGCGACCTGACCACGCACAAACGCGGCGCCTCCAGTTTCGAGCCGACGACCTCGTCGATACCGCTGGCGGACTCCGCACCGGCGGCCGGGCTGCGCGGCTCGCGGGGGCGGCTGTTCCGGCTGACGGGCGCGATCACCCGGATCGGGCGCTTCACCGACAACGACATCGTGCTCGACGACACCGACGTCAGTCGCCACCACGCCGTGATCACCGACACCGGAACGGGTTTCATGATGACCGACTTGCGGTCGACGAACGGCGTGGAGGTCCGGGGCCAGCGCATCCGGGGCAGCGCCACCCTGGCCGACGGCGACCACATCCGCATCGGCAACCTCGACTTCACCTTCGAGGTCGGCCTCACCGGCTCCTAGCGCAGCCGTCCGGCCAGCGTGCTCAGGCCCGGGCCGTCGAGATCGGCGAGCGCCGCGGGGCGTCCGGACATCGCCATCAGCAGCGCCTCGCCGGGGCCCGTGACCTCGGGCCCGCCGCCGTGCGTCCATGCGAGGTCGGTGGCGCGCAGTCGCAGTCCCCTGATCCGCCGTCCGGCGCCGAGCCGGGGGTTGCCCGGCACCAGCGACAGCACCCGCTCGAGCCGGTCGGCCGGGACGCTGCGCGGCCGGCCGAGCGCGCGACGGATGTCCTGGTGATGGATCGTGCCGTCGACGAGCGCGATCATGCCGCCGAAACCCGCTGTCAGCCCGCGGGGTTGGAGGTGTTCGCGGAGGAACTCCAGCAGCTGCTCGGGGCTCAGCGTCGCGAACTCGTCGACGCCCACCTGGTTGGCCCGCACGACCGCGCCCTTGGCGAACCTCCTGAGCAGTCCGAGGGGGCCGAGCTCCTCGTAGCTGATGACATGCGCCACAACATCTTTGACCGTCCATTTGGAGCACAGGCTGGGCGCCTGCCAGTCCTGTGGCGACAGCGTGGCCAGAAAATCCGCGAGGTCGGCCCGCTCGGCGCGGGCCATGGTCATCAGGGGGGCGGTCATCGTTGGGCTCCGGCGCCGAGCAGGCGGGCGTAGCGGTCGAGGTACAGCGGCCAGCCCGCGTCGCCGTCGATCCCCTCGGCGACGAACTCCCAGCCCGGACCGTGGCGGTCCAGATGCCGGTGTTCGAGATCGACGCGCGTGCGCTCATCCGACTCGGCGGTGAAGCGGACGTCGACTTCGCTGGTCTTGGCCGGGTCGGCCTCCAGCCGCCAGGTCGGGCCGATGTCCCAGGTGAACGTCACGCGGTGGGGCGGTTCGTAGACCAGGATGCGCGCCCACCGGCACACGCTGCCGTCGATGCCGCGGTCGTAGATGTGCCCGCCCACGCGCGGCTCGAAGATCGTCTCGGCGATCGGGACCGCCAGCAGGTTGTGCTCGCGCGGCTTGAAGTCGCCGAACCGGTCGGTAAAGTCGGCGAACGCGCGCTCGATCGGGGCGTTGACGACGACGTGGTGCGTGACATTCGGGACTCGGGTCATGACGGTTCCCCTCCGCTGTTGTCTCGGCCCTCCTCTATGGCCGCGGCGTAGTTGGCCAATGCCTGTGCCCAAAACCGGTCGAGCTCGGCGCGCAGCGCCTCGAGGCCCGTCGGGTCGAGGCGGTAGACCCGACGCGTTCCCGAGGCGCGGTCGCGAACCAGGCCCGCCGACTTGAGCACCTTGAGGTGCTGCGAAACGGCCGGCCGGCTGACGGGTAGATCGCGGGCCAGCTCGCCGACGGCCGCCGGGCCGTGCGCGAGGCGTTCCACGATGGCGCGCCGCGTTCCGTCGGCCAGCGCCAGCCACGCGTTCCCGGCCGCTTGGTAAGTGACCACGAACCGTAAGTTTAGACTTACCGATCCGGCTCCTCAATGGTTACAAGAATTTCGCAAAGATTCCACTAAGGCCCGGCGCCACACTTCGTAGCCATGAAGTCCGTCCACCTCAAGCGGGTCCTCGCCGGGGCGCTGCTGTCGGGCACCGTCGCGGCGGCCGGGTCCTGGTTGGCCGCCGGCACCGCCCAGGCCGGCCCGAGGGGCCCCTACCAGTGGTGTCCCGGGCAGCACCTGCCCGAGACCGACGTCGTGTGGGACATGAACGTCTGCCACACCTGGTACTGGGTCGACTACGGCTTCCAGGCCAACCGCGGCCACTTCGTCTACGAGGGCGACCGCCCGCCGCCGAATCTCGGTTGTATCCCCGGGCTGTGCCTGCCCGGGCTGTAACGAGGAAAGAAGGGCTCGACCATGAACACTCCTGGAACCGTGCGGCGAATCCTCGCCGGGGCGGTGCTGTCGGCCGGCGTGGTAGCGGCGGGCTTCGGCGTGGCCACCGGAACCGCGCACGCCGACGCCTGGGCCGAAGGCCCGCATCAATGGTGTCCGGGACAGCCCCTGCCGCAGGCCGACATCCAGTGGGATATGGGCGCCTGCCACACCTGGTACCTGCTCGTGGGCGGCCCGAAGGGCAACGTCGGCGGCCGCTGGAACACCATCTGGGACGGCCCCAATCCGCCCGCCCCGATCCGCAAGCCGCCGGGCAACTGCGGGCTGTTCTTCTGCCCCGAGCCGCCGGGCAGCTGACGCGACTAGGTCTTGCGCAGCGGCGCCGGGCCCCACAGGCCGCTGCGCATGGTCGTGCCGAGCTGCAGGCGGGCGGGCTGCGCGTTGGGGTAGTAGGGCGTCAGGCGTTGCAGCGATCCCCAGTCGCGCGACCAGTCGTCCTTGAGGTAGGTGGCCACGGTGGTCGCCTTCACCAGCAACTCGGCGACGCCCAGCGGGCCGCCACCGTTGTTGTCCATCACCGGTGAGTTGGCCTCGGCGCCGAACCGGTCGGGCAGGATGCGCCACTTCGGGGTCTCGTCGACGCCGTTCTGATGCCCGAACGGCCGCTGGCAGGGGAACGCCAGGCCGACCAGCCAGTCCAGGAACACCGGGTCTTGGGACCCCACCACGTCCTGCAGCGTGCGCAGCTGCGGAATCCGCGGCGGGGTCAACGCGATCCAGTGCTGAGGGGCGAGGTCCTCGTCGTCGGCGACGAGGCGGATCTGGGTGGCGTCGCCGGGGATCGCCGACAGCGGCAACCGCAGGTTGCGCCAGGCGGGGGAGGCGCCGACGTCGGCGAATTGGAACGAACCGCCGGGGTGTCCGCCGGCCGCCTGGGCGTCGGTGGCCCATTGCACCTGGACCTCGCGGGGGTCGAAGCGGCCGGCCGCGCTGACCACCAGCAGCGGCCCCGCCTTGTCGCGCGCGGGCAGCCGATACCAGCCCGACCGCAGGTGCGCGGGAATCTGAATGCCGGAGCGCCAGCTGCCGAGCACCGGTGTGCGCGCGGGGTCGAGGTTGAAGGGCAGCTGGGCCGACGATCCGTTGATGCCCGGCGCGGGGGTGGTGCCGCCCTCGGTGCCCGCCTGGTTGCTGCCGGTCTTCTCCTCGTCGTTGACGAAGCTGCGGTCACCCGGCCGCTCCATCACGGGGTCGGCGCGGACGTCGGCGGGAATTCCGTTGGGCGTGAAGGCTTCCGACAGGCCGGCGCCCAGGGCTTCTGATATCGCCGGGCCCGCCGTGCCGGTCACCGGCGACAGCATGCCCGCGCCCGGGTCCTGCTCCACCAGCACGTCCTCGGCCAGCCCGCACGACTTGCCGGCCAGCGCCTGCAGGTTGGATCGGCCCACGGACCACGCCGGGTACTGCGCGGTCATCGCCAGGGTCAGCGATGCCACCTCGAACACCACCAGCACCCACGTCGCAATTGCCAACGGGGACTGGACGATCCCCGCCACGCGTGCGCCGAGCCGGGTTTTGGGTGGTCCGTTATCGGGGGCGACGAAATGGAACCAGGCCGCCAACAGCAGCACCGCCACGGTCAGCCCGAGCAGCGCGGTGGCAAAGGCGTAATGCCACGCGGGGAACGAATTCGACCATGGCACACCGAAATTGGAGACATACCACCAGCCGTTGACGCTGGCGAACGACAGCGCCACCAAAAACAGCACCACGGCCGCGAACACCGTGCGGTTGCGCCGCGACCGCATCGCCACCGAGGTCACCGCGACCGCGGCGAGCGCGCCCAGCGGCCCGGCCAGCCCGGCGAACACGCCGAAGTGGTGGGTCCATTTGGTGGGGGTGAACATCATCGCGGCGAACGAGATGATGGTGATCCCGACGATGCGGCGGCTCGGCCCGCCGGCCGTGCCCGGAATTCGTCCCTTGCGCAACGACATTGCGACCGTGATGCCCAGCGCCAACACCAGCGCCAGCACGGCGAAGCGGCGGGCGACCGAGCCGTCGGGGCTGGCCATGAACAGCCGCTCGTAACGGATGTGCTCGTCGAACCAGCTCAGGCTGGGCCCGACGGCGCGCTTGAGCGCGGTCGCCTGCAACTCGCCGGCCAGGGTCTGGTCGCGAAAGATCAGGATGGCGGCGACGGTGACGGCGGCCACCAGGGGCGCCACCAACGGCAGCGCCCCGAATTGGGTGGACCTGCGGTGCAGGATCGTGCGCAGCGGCCCGATCGCGACCAGCAGCGCACCGATCGATGCGATGCCCGTCGGCCCGGAAAACAGGGTCAGCGCGCCGATGATGCACGCGATCGCCACCGGCAGCAGCCGGCTGGTGGCCACCGCGCGTTCCACCGAGCACCAGGTCAGCAAGATGCCCAGGGCGATGATCGGCTCGGGCCGCAGGCCGTTGTCCAGCGGCAACCAGACCGCCAGGAACATCCCCGCCGCCGTCCACGCCACGGCCCGGTTCCTCTTGACCGCGTGACCCAGCCGCGGCATGACTTCCCGGCTGATCACCCACCAGCACGTCAGCGCCATCGCCAGGGTGGGCAGGCGCATCCAGATACTGGTGGTGCTGACGTGCGCCCACAGCGCCAGCAGGTCGTAGTACCAGCCGAACGGGGCCTCGGGGGTGCCGAACCAGCGGTAGTAGTTGGCCATGTAGCCGGCGTGCTCGGACACCCGGGCCATGGTCAGGATGTAGCCGTCGTCGGAGGTGTTGGCGCCGACGAAGTGCCACCACACCAGCACCGCGATGACGAGGGCGTCCAGCCCGCCGATCGACCACCACCGCGCGGGCAGGAAGCGGCGGTGCCGGGTGCCGTCGGCGGTGTCGAGGACGTGCAGCGCGACCAAGGCGGCCACGGTCAGAACCACCCCGAGGATCATCGCCGCCATCTTCAGCTGGCTGGGGCTGCTGCTGTAGCGGGTGTCGACGGTCGCCGAGAAGCTCAGGCCCGGCGGCGCCGGCCCGGCCAGATCGGTGAAGACGCCGACGATCTGCGGCCGGAAGTCGTAGCCGCTCTTCTCGCCGCGCAGCGGCGAGCCGGGATGCTCGGCGTTGGGGCCCTGCGTCAGCCCGACGAATTCGGCGACGACGCGGTCGGCGTGCGCGGTGAAGGTCAGCCGCTGGCAGGCCGGGCTGAGCACCTGGCTCAACGGGGCGCTGACCACCGGGACGTTGCGGACCACCAGCACCAGGTCGTCGTTGGCGCGCTGGATGAGCAGGCCGCGGTCGACGGCCTTGGGGGCCTGCTTGGGCACGGTCGAGAGCAGCACCGTCTTGCCGGCCTGCCGGGCCGCCGCCGGCCCGGCCAGTCCCGCGGCGGCCCGGCAGGGCACGGTGATGTTCAGATCGGTGGCCACATAACCGATCAGCGGAGCCTCGACGCTGCCGAACGTGCCGTTCTGCGGCCAGTTCAGCTGGGCGGTGGTCTGGTTGACCGGCAGCAGCGGGGTGGCGATCGCGAGCAGCGCGCCGAGTAGGCCGGCGACGGTAGCGACCACCCGAGCGATCCGGTGGTTTCCTCCCGCGTCGTCCACGGGGGTAGATGGTAGTTCTTGGCCCAAGTCAGCCGAGGTTTCGGTGGCCATCGGCCGTCACGCCACCGGCTTGCGGATGGCCAGCACGAACGGGCCGACGCTGTCGACGACGAACCGCGGGTCGGCGAACAGGGCCGCGGGCAGGTCGACGGTGTAGCGGCGCACGTTGGGCTGGTTGGGGTACACGTCCTGGGCCAACCGCAACGTGTAGGTGCTGTTCGCGCCGCGGCGCATGAGAAACACCGTCGGCGGCGGCCACGGCGAGGTGTCCAGCGCGCGGACGAACTCGTCGGCGGTCTTGAGCTTGGACCATTTCTCGATCTGCGCGGCCCGCAGGTCGAACTGCGCCAGCGGGTTGGCGTAGTGCGACGTCAGGCCCTGGAACCCCCAGTAGGGGTAGTAGGACAGGAAGCTGTAGTCGGCGGTCATCACCACGGTCTGGTCGCGTGGCTTGCCGGTGGTCTTGAGGATGGCGGCGTCGATGTCGGGGTAGAACTTCTCCGAACTCGGCGGCCGGCGGTCGCCGCGCTGGCCGTAGCCGTCGGTGTCGGTGTAGGCGATGGTCAGGTCCGGGCGCAGCACGTCGGGGATGTCCTGGCTGAACGCGATCGCGGCGGCCAGGCCGATCGCGCCCGCCACCGGGACGATCGCGCGGCTGCGGGACCAGTTTCTGCGCGCCAACGCGCGAATGGCCTCCAGGAAGCCGAACGCACCGGCCGCGACCAGCAGCACGCTCAGCGTCGGCTGCAGCCGGAACGACAGCAGCGTGGTGCGCGCCAGCGTGGTCAGCATCGACAGCAGCGACCACAGGTAGACGGCGAGCACGCCGATCGCCAGCGCGCCGGCCCGCACCGACGAGCGGGCTCTGATGACCAGCCACAGCGAGCCCAGCATGCAGATCGCGCCCAGCAGCGAGAACTGCAGCATCGGGAAGGTCAGCTCGGCGCCGTCGGCCGGCAGGTAGTGAAAGGCGCTGCCGCTGTTGCTGACCGGGCTGGTCGCCACGCGCAACGCGAACGGCAGCCAGGTGATGATCCCGATCCCCGCCGTGAGGGCGGCGATGACGGCCAGCCGGCGCAGCGGGTCCAGCGCGGCATTGGCACCGCGCTGCCGCCAGCGCGACGCGGCCAGGGCCAGCGCCATCAGCGTGATCGTGAACGCGCTGAAGGCCAGCAGCAGCGTGTACCAGGTGGCCGTGAATCCGAGGAACAGCCCGGCGCCGATCACCGCGGCCCAACCGCGGCGCTCGCCGGCGCGCAGTCCGGACCAGGCCAGCACCAGCACCGGCGGCAGCAGCACGGTGATCATCGCGGAGTAGGGCTCGGGCGAGCTGTAGGCCAGCGTGACCGCGGCGGTCGCGGCGGTGACTACGAGCGCGTACTCGAAGCGGATCATCCGCCACCACAGCACCAGTGCGACGGCGGCCGCGATGGTGATCGAGGTGATCGCCCACGGCTTGTACATCTCCCAGGCGGGCGTTCCCGTCAGCGCCGCGACGCGCCCGCCGATCCAGAACCAGCCCGGCGGGTAGAACGACGGCAGCCCGAGGTAGGTCATGTCGTGCAGGGCCGGGCTGTCGGTGAGCCGGGTCAGGTATTCGGTGCGGAACTGCTGGTCGACGGAGATGCCGAACAGGTACAGCCGGGTGGCCCCCAGCGGCATGCCCAGCGTCACGACGGTGAATGCGGAAACGAACACCAGGCCGCCCAACTGGGCCAGCCGGCGGTATCCGCGCCGCCACGACCAACCCACGGCGACCAGCCCGGCCAGGCAGCCGACCTGCCCGACGGTGGTCAGCGCGTGCAGCTGGTTGGACGACGGAAAGGCCGGCCACTGCACGCGAGAGATGGCGATCAGCGACACCACGGCGACGACGACGGCGACGAGAACCGCCAAAGCCATCTGGCCGAGGGTGGCCAGCGCGTTGCGCATGATCAGATTGGCAGTTTGCGGAAGATGCTCCGCGGGATGTGTCGCAACACCATCATCACATAACGGAATGCTGCTGGCGCCCAAACCAATTCCTTACCTTTTGCCGCCGAGGTCACCGCGAGGTTGGCGACGTACTCCTTGTCGACGGTCAGCGGGGCTTCCTTGATGTGCGCGCTCATCCGGGTCCGCACCTGGCCAGGCCGGATCACCAGGACGCGAACACCGTAGTCGCGCAACGCCTCCGAGAGGCCGAGGTAGAAACCGTCCAGGCCGGCCTTGGTGGAGCCGTAGACGAAGTTGGACCGGCGGACCCGCTCGCCGGCCACCGTGCTCATCGCGATGATCTGACCGAAGCCCTGCGCGCGCATCTTCTCGGCGAGCAACACACCCACCGAAACCGCTGCGGTGTAGTTGATTTCGGCGATCTGCACGGCCTTGCGCTGGTTCTGCCACAACTCCTCGGCGTCCCCGAGCAAGCCGAACGCCACGATCGCCACGTCGACATCGCCATTCGCGAAGGCCTCGTCGATCATCTTCGGATGGGCGTCGGGGTCGGTGGCCTCGAAGTCGACCACCTCCACCGACCGCGCGCCGGCGGCCTTCATCTGGGCCACCGCCGCGTCGCGGCCCGGGTCGTCGGGCATGGCCGCCAGAATGATTCGGGCATGCGCGTTTTGCAGGTAGCGCTCGCAGATCGCCAGCCCGATCTCGGAGGTGCCACCGAGCAGCAGGATGGTTTGCGGGTTTCCCACGGCGTCAAGCACCATCTACAGCAACTCCAAACGTCGGGCCATGTCGGAGGCGAACACCCCGTTGGGATCTATCTTGCGGCGCACCGCTATCCACTCGTCGATGCGCGGATACATGGCATGGAAGGTCTCGGCGGTGGCGCGCGAATCCTTGGCGGTATAAACCCGCCCGCCGAATTCCACTACGCGGCGATCGAGGTCGTTGAGGAACTCGTTGAGCCCGGGCTTGACGGGGAAGTCGACGCAGACGTTCCAGCCGGGAATCGGAAAGCTCAGCGGCGCTTGGTTGCCCGGGCCGAACAGTTTGAACACATTGAGAAACGAGTAGTGCCCAGACTTTTGGATGTCGCGGAGTATGGCCTTGAACTCCTCGACGGCGTTGGTGGGCACCACGAACTGATACTGCCCGAAGCCGGCCGGCCCGTAGGCGCGGTTCCATTCGCCGAACATGTCCAGCGGGTGATAGAACTGCGTCAGGTTTTGGACCTTGCCGCGATACGTCCCCGACTTGCGGTACCACAGTTCGCCGATCGGCATGAACGTGTACTTGTTCGCCAACCCGTTGGGGAAGACGTCGGGGATCGTGAGCAGTTGCGGCGCATCGAATTTGAGCGGGTTGCGCTGCAGCTTCTTGGGCAGCTGCTCCAGCCTCGCCAGCGAGCCGCGGGAAATGGCGGCACGCCCCAGTTTGGGCGGTGCGCTGATCGCGTCGAACCACGCGCTGGAATAGGTGTAGTCGGCTTCGCTGCCGTCGCTGTGGAAGGCGATCGTTTCGTCGAGGCTGCCGGTGACGTCGCCGTCGGCGACGAAATACGCCGTCTCCGTCGGCGTCATCTCGACGGTCGCGCGCAGGACGATCCCGGTCAGGCCGTTGCCCCCGACGGTGGCCCAGAACAGCTCGGCGTCCGGGCCGTCGGGGGTGATGGTGCGGATCTGCCCGTCGGCGGTCAGCAGGTCCATGCTGCGCACGTGGTTGCCGAAGCTGCCGGCGCTGTGGTGGTTCTTGCCGTGGATGTCACACGCGATCGCGCCGCCGATGGTGACCTGGCGGGTGCCAGGCAGCACCGGCACCCACAGCCCGAACGGCAGCGCCGCCTTCATCAACTGGTCGAGGTTGACGCCGGCGTCGACGTCGACCAGCCGGGTGTCGGCGTTGATCGAGTGGATGCGGTCGAGCACCGTCATGTCGATGACCAGCCCGCCGCCGTTCTGGGCGTTGTCGCCGTAGGAGCGGCCCAGCCCCCGCGCGATCACCCCGCGGTCTCCCGCGTTGGCCACGGCCTTGGCGATCTCGTCCGGATCGCGGGTAGAAAGCACCGTCGCCACGGAGGGTGCGGTGCGGCCCCAGCCGGTGAGCCGTTTGGTGGTGAACATCGACAAAGAGGGTACCGCCTGCGCCCAAAGCTCAGCGGATGCGGAAGATCACGGCTCGCTGCACGATGAAGTTGATGACCGTCGCCGTGCCCTGCGCGATCACGAAGGCGACGGGTACCGCCCACCCGCGGTAATGCAGCAAGGCCAGGCACAAGTGATTGAGGCCCACCTGCACCGCGAAGGTGATGCAGTAAAGCACCATGACCGCGACGAACCTCGCCGTGCTGGGTGCCGCCTGAAACGTCCAGCGGCGGTTGATCAGATAGGCGGTAATGGTGCCGGCGCACCAGCTGAGCATCTTGGCCGGGTCCCAGGGCAGGCCCAGCCCGTGCAGCACCAGGTAGAGGCCGAAGTCGACGATCCCGGCCACGCCGCCGGTGACGACGAAACGCCACACCTGCGTCGTCAGACTCAGCTGTGGGCGCGGCGGCGCGGCTGGAGGCATGGATGAGCTATTTGGGCAGCTTGACCGCGATCAGCTCGACCTGGTTCTCGCCCTGCGGCGTGGAGTAGGTCACCGTGTCGCCGGCTTTGTGCCCGGCCAGGGCCTGGCCCAGCGGGCTGCGCGCGGTCAACGTCTCGGCCTCGCGGCCGACGGGGGTCTCTTCGACAATCGAGATCACGTGCATCGTGACGACCTCGCCGTCGGGGAACCGCAGCGTCACCTCGGTGCCGCCGGGCAGCGTTTCCCCGTCGTCGGAGGATGACGGCCCGCTCCGCAACCGCCGGTCCAGCTCGTTGATCCGGTCGCCGAGGACGACGAGTTCGTCGGCGCGCTGTATCGCGTCGGCGGCGTCCCCGTGGTCACCGACCATGCCGCGGTCGTTTTTGACCTCGACTTCGAGGCGGTCGCGCCGCTGCTTCAGCCGGTCCAACTCCGCGGCCAGGTTCTCCCGCGCCGCGTCGACCGCCGATTGGGCTTTTTTTCTCACGTCGTCGACCCGATTCCTGTCTGCCGTCACTGCTGACCTGTAGCGCTACAGTGTTGCACCACCACCAGGCAGCCGCCACCCTACGCGGCGTGCGTCTTCGTTGTTGTACACGTGCATACCCAGATCGGCGGCGGTTTTATCCCCCCGGGTATATGCGGCGGCGGTCGCTGTGAGGTGACGGCTTCGGGCGTGAACCCACGCACCTGGTTGTGAACACAGGGCGGCGCGCGGGCCGGATCCGCCGCCGAGGATTCACACCCGAAGCCAAGGATTCACACCCAAAGCCCGCCTCGTGGCCGGCTACGTCCAGCGCCGGGCCGTCACCGGCCCCGCGGTCAGGGTGATCACGTTGTTGCGGCTTTCGCCGGCCTCGATCCGCGACACCCACACCCGGCCGCCGGTCGCCAGCGCGACGATGCGCTCGGCGGTCTCGAAGGCCCACGCCGCCGAGCCCTCCAGGCCGGTGTTGTCCATGACCCGCAGGTCGATGACGCCCCGCTCGGCCAGCAGTTCGAACAAGTCGCGTTGCGGGTCGTCCTCCGCGATCAGCGTGGTGTGGTCGAACTGATAGCGCAGCGCCGCGCGGATTTCGGCCACGGCGTCGCCCTCGACGACCAACCCGGTATCGGGTTCGGTTTCGGCGCACGCGAACTCGACTTCGAACGTCCGCTCGCAGCCGTGCAAGAAGAAGCGCTTGCCCGGGTTGGTCCACGAGCGGTGGCAGCACGGCAGCTGGTCGAAGACCCGGCGCAGGTGAAACCGTGCGGCCCGGCCGCTCGGTGCGTCGGCGCGATGCATGGTGGCGACGTACACGTCGTCGGCGAAAGCGGTGTAACTCATTGTCAGGTGCTCCTTTCCGAGCCCGGTCGTGTTGATGCGACCCAGCTTCGGGACGGCGCCTCGACGGATCCTTGAAGAATTCTTGGCGGCGTACGAGGGACCGCCCGTGGTTCAATGCGCGCATGGACAACCCCGGCCCGTGGTGGCTCACCTGGCCGGTCGCCGACGTGGCGGCGGCGATCCTGCCGTTGTTTTCGTACCCGCCGTTTCTCTCCGTGCGCGCCAGAGATTCGGGCGATAGCAAACGTCGTGGCGTGGTGCAGGACGGGCACGCCCCGCGGGCCGTCGGGGATCGACGACAACTGGAAGCCGTGGTTCGAAGATCCCGATAACAGCGCCGTCGCCGAAGCGATGCAGCTTCTCGAACGCCAGGGCTTGCTGCGACGCTTGTGCGTGCCGAAATTCCACGAAAACTACGTCGGCATCACCCGGCTGGGCCTGCACGCGGTGCAGACCGGGACCGTGCGGCAGCACCTCGAGCTCAGCGCCGCCCCGCCCGGGGCCGCCGAGTAAGGCACGCTCGGGCGGCGACACCCGGTAGGGAACCCGCGCGCGGTATTGGCGCATCGCGAAGGCCGCGAGCACCCAGCCGACGACCGTCAGCACCAGGACCACCACCCAGTGGCGCAATTCCTGATGCGAGCGCGGCAGCGGCGCCCGGACGATGTCGAGGTGGTGCAGCAGCGGGTTGAGCTCGACGATGCTCGACCAGCGCCCGGCGTTCTGTTGCCGCAATGGCATGCACGCCATCCGGCTTCTAGGGCGAAGACCTTCGTCTCGGACGTCGAGCGCGGGATGGCGGGAGGCGCTACCCGGGATTGCCGCCCGTGCCGGGCGTGCCCGTGGAACCAAGCGTGCCGACGGCGCCGGCGGCGCCCGGGGTGCCACCTGCCCCGCCGCTGCCGCCGCTGCCCGGGGTGCCCCCGGTGCCCCCGGCGCCACCGGCGCCCGCCCCACCGTCAGTCCCGCCGGTTCCGCCGGATGCGGCGCCGTTGCCGCCGTGTCCCCCGGTGCCCCCGGCGCCCCCGATGCCGCCGCCCCCGCCGGTGCCGCCAGAGCCGGCCAGCAGCCCGCCGGCACCGCCCTGTCCGCCCTGGCCGCCGCTTCCTCCGGCGCCGCCGGCCCCGCCGGCGCCGCCGTCGCCACCGTCTCCGGCGCTTGCGGTAGGCCCTGCGAGGCCGTTGCTGATCGTGGTTCCGCCGGCGCCGCCCGCACCTCCGGCGCCGCCCGTGGCGGCGCCACCGCCGATGCCGCCGATGCCTCCTGCGCCGCCGGCGCCACCGTCGCCGACGAGCAGCCCGCCGTGACCGCCGTTTCCGCCCGCACCGCCGGTCCCGCCGGCGCCACCGGCCGCGCCCGTGGCGCCGTTGCCGCCGTTCCCGCCCACGCCGCCGACGGCTCGGACAAAGTCGTTTCCAACGCCGGAGGCGGTCGCCGAACCGCCTGCTCCGCCTGCCCCGCCCGCGCCGCCCGTGACGCCGCCGCCGGCCCCGGCCCCGCCGGCGCCACCAATGGCAATGGCACTGCTATTCATGGCGCCGCCGTTTTCTGTTGCCGTCGCGATGCCGCCAAGACCGCCGGCTCCGCCCGTCGCGCCCGCACCGGCGGCGCCTCCAGGACCACCGGCACCACCGGCGGCCGTGACGAAGTTGGTACCCGTGCCATTGCCCGTGGCTGACCCGATGCCGCCGCCGCCGCCGGTACCCCCGGCCTGTCCGGCCACGCTGTCTCCGGCGGTGCCGGGGCCACCGCCCGCCGTGACGGCTCCCGAGCCGCTGATGAAATTAGAGGTGCCGTTGCTTCCGTTGCCCGCGGTGCCGGCCGGGGTGGGGTTCACGCCATTCGCCCCGGCCAGACCGGCGCCGCCTGGCCCGCCGGCGCCGCCATTGCCGAACAGGGCGGCGTCGCCGCCGGTCCCCCCTTGCCCGGGGTTGCCGCCGTTGACGCCGGCCACGGCGGCCCCACCGGCCCCACCGATGCCGCCGTTGCCGGAAAGCAGCCCGCCGCTGCCGCCGTGACCGCCGACGGCGCCGGCGCCGCCCATGCCACCGGGCCCGCCGGCGCCGATCAGTCCCGCGCCGCCACCGGCGCCCCCGGCCACCCCGGCGGCCGTGCTGGCACCACCCGCGCCTCCGTTGCCGTACAAGATGCCGCCGGCACCGCCCGGCTGCCCCACCCCGTTGACGGTCCCCCCGGCGGCACCGTTGCCGATCAGCGGGCGCCCCATCAAGGCCTCGGTCGGCGCATTGACCGCTGCCAGCACGTCCTGCTCGACGCTCTGCAAGGGAGACGCGTTGGCCGCTTCCGTGGTGGCGTAGGACGATGCGCCGGCGGTCATCGCCCGCACGAATTGATCATGAAAAGCCGCTACTTGACCGCTCAGCGCCTGATATTCCAGGGCGTGCGCCCCGAACAGCGCAGCGATCTGCACCGACACCTCGTCCGCTGCCGCGGCCAGCACCCCAGTCGTATTGGTCGCCGCCGCGGTGCCGGCGGCGTTGATCGCCGAACCGATGTCCGACAGCTCGGCCGCCGCCGCCGTCAGTGTCTCCGGTGCCGCAACTACAAACGCCATGCTCTAACCTCCCGGCGGAACACCGGCGGTCCGGCGTGCATCGCCGAGCGCTGGTCCGGCTGATGTTATCGACGCTCAGGCAGCTTGGCGGAGCTTCGGCCATATTGTTGCCTCGGCTGCCCGCGGCTACACCCAGTAGGGAACCCGCGCGCGGTATTGGCGCATCGCGAAGGCGGCCAGCACCCAACCGACGACCGTCAGCACCAGGACGACCACCCAGTGGCGCAATTCCTGATGCGAGCCCAGCAGCGGCGCCCGGACGATGTCGAGGTAGTGCAGCAGCGGGTTGAGCTCGACGATGCTCGACCAGCGCCCGGCGTTCTGCTGCCGCAGCGTGTCGTCGTTCCAGATGATCGGCGTCATGAAAAACAGCAGCTGCACGACCGAGAACAGCAGCGGGCCGATGTCGCGGTAGCGGGTGGCCAGGATGCCGAAACACAGTGACACCCAGATGCAATTGGCCACGATCAGCCCCAGCGCCGGGATGACCGACAGATCGGCCCACGACCACGGCTTGGGATAGATGATCGCGACGACGGCGTAGATGACGATGTTGTGCGCGAACAGAATCATCTGCCGCCACACCAGCCGGTAGACGTGCACGGAAAGCGGCGTGGGCAACTGCTTGATCAAACCCTCGTTGGCGACGAACACGTCGGCGCCCTCCAGGATCGAGGCGTTGATCAGGTTCCAGATGATCAGCCCGAGCGTCACGTAGGGCAGGTGCACCGCCAGCTCGAGGTGGAACAGCTTGGAGTACAGGCCGCCCATCGCCACGGCCGTGGTGCCGGTCGCGATGGTGATCCAGAACGGCCCCAGCACCGAACGGCGGTAGCGCTGCTTGATGTCCTGCCAGCCCAGGTGCAGCCACAGCTCGTGGCGGCGGAAGCCGTCGACCAGATCGCCGCGGGCGCGCGCCAGCGTTCGCGACTGGGCCGCCGCGTCGATGAAGGTCATGGCGCTCCTCCCGCTTTGCCGAACCGCTCGCGACGCCCCAAGCGGCGCAACCGAATCCACTCCACGAGCCCCGCCGGGTCGCGGCGGGTCACCAGGAAGAACCACCCGAACCGGAGCCATTCCTGGGCCAGCAGCTTGCGCAGGCCCGGCTGTGACAGTAGGTATCCGCGGTTGCGGTAGGTGAAGAACCGCTTGGTGTGGTCGTCGGGGTACTGGGTGTGCATCCGCCCGCCCAGGATCGGCCGGAATTCGTCGGATCCGCACGGGTGCAGATAAATCGTGTCCAGGCAGGTTCCGAACGGCAGGCCGGAGCGAACCAGGCGGCGGTGCATCTCGACCTCGTCGCCGCGGATGAACAGCCGCAGGTCGGGCACGCCGATCGATTCCAGCGTCGACGCCCGAAACAGCGCGCCGTTGAACAACGACGCGATCCCGCGCAGCAGATCCTGCCCGGGCTCGGTGCGCAATTCGCTTGCGCGCCTTCGCCATACCAGCCCGCGCCGCAACGGAAACGCCAGCCGCTGGGGGTCGTCCATGTTGCACACCATCGGCGAGACCTCGGCGAGGCCGTGTTTGTCGGCGCACGCCAGCAGCGTCGCCAGCACGTTCGAGTCCTGCGGCCGCCCGTCGTCGTCGGCGAGCCACACCCAGTCGGCGCCCCGGGCCAGCGCGTGCAACATGCCCAGCGCGAAACCGCCGGCGCCGCCGAGGTTGCGGCGCGACCCCAGGTAGGTAGTCGGGATCGGTTGGCCCGCAACCAAATCCCGGACCCGCGCGTCATCGCCGTTGTCGACCACGATCAGATGGTCGGGTGTCCGGGTCTGTGTGCTCAGCGCATCCAGCGACTTGGCCAGCTCGTCGGGGCGCCGGTGGGTGACCACGACGGCGAACACGGTCTCGCTCATGGCTGTCCGGCGGTCTCGGCCAGTACCTCGCGCACGTGCCGGGCGGCGTCCTCACCCTCGTACGCGCGCACCACGTCCTCGATGCCGCCGGTCATGCGGATGACGCCGTGGTCGATCCACATCGCGGTCTTGCACAGCCGGGCCAGGAACTCGTTGGAATGGCTGGCGAACACCAGGATTCCGGAACGCTCCACCAGGCTCTGCAACCGCGACTGCGCCTTCTTCAGAAAGTCGGCGTCCACCGCGCCGATGCCCTCGTCGAGGAGCAGGATCTCGGGGTCGATGCTGGTGACCACGCCCATCGCCAGCCGTACCCGCATCCCGGTGGAGTAGGTGCGCAGCGGCATCGACAAGTAGTCGCCCAGCTCGGTGAACTCGGCGATTTCGTCGACCTTGGCAAGCATCTGCTTGCGGGTCTGCCCGAGGAACAGGCCGCGGATGATGATGTTCTCGTAGCCGGAGATCTCGGGGTCCATGCCGATGCCCAGATCGAACACCGGCGCGACGCGGCCGGTCACCATGGCGGAGCCCCGTGTGGGCTCGTAGATGCCCGAAAGTAGCCGCAGCAGAGTCGATTTCCCGGCCCCGTTGTGCCCGACCAGGCCGACCCGGTCGCCCAGCTCCAGCGTCATCGTGATGTCCCGCAACGCCTCGATGACGACGACGTTGGAGTTGTTGCGGCCGATGGTGCCGCCCGCCTTGCCCAAAAACGCCTTCTTCAGCGACCGAGATTTGGCGTCGAAGATGGGAAATTCCACCCACGCGTCGCGCGTCTCGATATGGGCACCGCGAGGACCGGACACTGGCGCCTGCCCTACAGGTATTGCCCGGTGCCCGAGCCGGGGCCGTGGCCCGCTCGGCTGATTCCCGGCGGCAGGGCGCCCTGGCGCATCTGCTCCAGCTGCGCACGCGCGGCCATCTGCTGGGCGAACAGCGCGGTCTGGATGCCGTGGAACAGCCCCTCCAGCCAGCCCACCAGCTGCGCCTGGGCGATGCGCAACTCGGCGTCCGACGGCGCGGCGCCCTCGTTGAACGGCAGGGTCAGCCGGTCCAGCTCCTCGCGCAGCTCGGGGGCCAGGCCGTCTTCCAGCTCACGGATGCTGGTGGCGTGGATCTCGCGCAGCCGGTTGCGGCTGGCCTCGTCCAGCGGGGCCGCGCGGACCTCCTCGAGCAGCTGCTTGATCATGGTGCCGATCCGCATCACCTTGGCGGGCTGCTCGACCAGGTCGGTCAGCGAGCGCTCGTCGTCGTCGCCCTCGCTGTCGTCCATCGAGCGCAGCGCCATGATCCGCGGGTCGACGCCGCCGATGACCTCGATGCCGTCCGAGTCGTCGTTGCCGCTAGTCATTGCATTCACCATCCTTCTGGGAGACCTTAGGGGCGCCTCGAATCATCTGCCGCGGCATCCGGACGCCACTCGTAGATCCGAGCGCCACCGTTGTCGTAGATCATCGTCCACGACGGCGACGTATCCAGAGACACTAGCCCGTCGGGCACGGCGAACCCCCTTACCGTGGGCGTGCTAGTGAGGATGTACCGGATATTGAGCGCTTTAATCGCCTCGACCACCTTGGGATCCGACTCGCCCTTGCGCGCCGAGGTCCAGAAGATGTAGCGGTAGTAGCCGGGCCCGGTCTGCTGTGGGAAGTCGTAGTGGGTCCACAGCGGGTGCAGGTCGGCGACGGCGTACATCCAGGCCGTGCCGTCGACGTTCGAGTCGCCGATCACGGTGTCGCGGGCGCCCGGGAGGCTGGCCAGGTAGGCCATCGCCATCAGGTCGCGCTGGTCGACCATCACCGAGTCGTACTTGTCGCCGAACAGCACCAGATGGCGATACAGGTAGTGCCGGCCGGCGAGCACGGTGACCAGCACCAGCACGACCGCCGTGGCCGCCGTCCAGGCCGGGGTCGGCAACCGGGTGAACCGGCCGGCGAGGCGTCGGGTCAGGGCGGCCCCGGCCACCACGATCGCGAACAGCGCCAGGCCCGCCATCGGCGTGACGAGCATCGTCACCACCGCCGTGAGCCGGCGCGGGTCGTTGTAGAAGAACTGGCTGAACTCTTCGATGGCGCGACCGAGCGGGTTGCGAAACGGCGCCCCCGAGTAGATGGTCGCCACCGTCAGCACCAGCCAGACGGCGGGCGGCCACCAGATCCTTCTGTACAGCAGCATCACCATCCCGATCGCCGCGAGGGCCACGAGGGAGTACTGCGTCGGGAAGTCGTTGAGGTGGCGGGTGTGCAGCAGCAGCGCGTCGATGACGCCCTGCTTGGCGCTTTTGAAGCTGGGGAACGCGTGCCCGGCGATGATGTCGGCCTGCCGCAGCACGCCGAGGAACTGCGGCGCCAGCACCGCGGCCGCGGGCACGCCCACGGCGGCCAGGGTGAGCGTGTCGCCCAGGCGGCCGCGCATCGGATGCCACAGGGCGTCCAGCAGCCACCAGGCCAGCAGGAACAGGATGACGATGAAGCCCCCGGTCAGGTGCACCGACAGGACGCCCACCAGCGCCAGCACCGCCGCCGGGATGCGGTCGCGGTGGCGCAGCGTCGACGCGATCAGGACGAACGTCGGAATCGCGACCCCGTAGGCGGCCAGGTTGGGCATCGCCGCGACGCCGAACTCGACGTAGGGCACCGAGGTGAACGACGCCGACAGCGCCGCGGCCGTGGCCGACACGCCCGCCGCGCGCCACGGCGTGCTGATCGGGCGCAGCAAAAACCAGCTGAGCGTGGCGGCGCTGGACGGGAACAGCCACACCGACGCGGCCAGCGAATTGATGGTGTAGCCGGTGGTGGGCGCCGCCCCGGTGAGCTGACAGTAGACCGCGGTCAGGGCGTGGAACACCGACGGGTAGTACAGGGGCTGATGCGTCTCGACGTTGCGGAGCTCGCCCATGTGGGTCGACGACGCCTGGCCGGTGTCGAGGATGTAGCGCACCTCGTTGGCGTGCCACACCGCGTCCCACGTGCTGGGCACCGACTCCCAGTGCGTCAGGCCGCGATAGGCCGCCCACATGATCAGCGCGACGCCCAGCAGCACACCCGCGGCCACCAGCACCGCCGGCCCGCGGCCGATCCCACGGGCCTCGGTCTCGGTGTCGCGGTAGCGGGCCAGCCCAAGCTGCAAACCGGTCGCCACCACGCACACCGCGACGAGCGCGGCCAGCGCAGTCCAACCGTTCCAAGGGATTCCGAGCGCGCCGAAGGGAATGATCGCCATCGCCACCACGCCGTACGTCAGCGCGGGGCCAACCGCAATGGCCACCGGCCAAGTTAGCTGGGTAATGCGGGCGACGATCACACCGGGCGCGATCAGCAAGAACAGTGCGAGCAGCGTTCCGATCCAGAGCCCCACTCGACTAGTATGGCTGCCCGGGTGGCCCGGCTCGCCAAGCCTCGTTCCGGCTGGAATGCCTAGGGGGCACCCGCTACCGTCACAATTTCGCGGAATTGCGGAAGCTCTAAGGTGGCTGGCATGGCTTACGACGTCGCCCGGGTGCGCGGACTGCATCCGTCGCTGGGTGACGGGTGGGTGCACTTCGACGCCCCGGCCGGCATGCTCATCCCGGATTCCGTCGCGACCACCGTGTCGACGGCTTTCCGCCGGTCCAGCGCCACCACCGCGGGGGCGCACCCGTCGGCGCGGCGCAGCGCGACCATCCTCGACGCGGCGCGTGAGGCCGTCGCCGACCTGTTCAACGCCGACCCGGCGGGCGTCGTCCTGGGCGCCGACCGCGCAATCCTGTTGTCGTCGCTGGCCGAGGCGTCGTCCTCGCGGGCCGGCCTGGGCTACGAGGTGATCGTCAGCCGGCTCGACGACGAGGCCAACATCGCCCCGTGGCTGCGCGCGGCGCACCGCTACGGCGCCAAGGTGAAGTGGGCCGAGATCGACATCGAGACCGGCGAGCTGCCGACCTGGCAGTGGGAGGGCCTGATCGGCAAGTCGACCCGGCTCGTCGCGGTCGCCTCGGCGTCGGGCACGCTCGGCACCGTCACCGATCTGCGGGCGATGACCAAGCTGGTGCACGACGTCGGCGGGCTGGTGGTGGTCGACCACTCCGCCGCCGCGCCGTACCGGCTGCTCGACGTCAAGGAAACCGACGCCGACGTCGTCGCGGTGAACGCGCTGGCGTGGGGCGGCCCCCCGATCGGCGCGATGGTGTTCCGCGACCCGGCGCTGATCAACACGTTCGGCGCGGTTTCCAACGACCCGCAGGCCGCGGGGCCCGCGCGCCTGGAGGTCGGCGCGCACCAGTACGGCCTGCTGGCCGGGTTGGTCGCCAGCATCGAATACCTCGCTGCGCTCGACGAGTCCGCCCGCGGCAGCCGGCGCGAACGCCTCTCGGTCTCAACGCAATCGGCGACGTCGTATCTGAACCGGGTGTTCGACTACCTGATGGTGTCGTTGCGGTCGCTGCCGCTGGTGATGGTGATCGGCCGCCCCGAAGCGCGGATCCCGGTGGTCAGCTTCGCCCTGCAAGAGGTGCCCGCCGAACGCGTGGTGCAGCGCCTGGCGGACAACGGGATTCTGGCCGTCTCGAACGAGAGCTCCCGCGCCCTGGACGTGCTGGGCGTCGACGACGTGGGCGGCGCCGTCACCATCGGGCTGGCGCACTACTCGACGACCGCCGAGGTCGACCAGTTGGTGCGCGCGCTGGCGTCGCTGGGCTGATCGTCGGTCCGCGAGCCGAACGGCACGGCGAAAATCCGGACCGTAAGTCGCAGCCACGTTCGGCTCGCGGACTCCTCCTAGACCGTCAGCACGACCTTCCCGGTCACCTCGCCTGACACCAGCTGTCGGTGTGCCGCGCCCGCCTCTTGGATGGGCAGGCGCGCGCCGATGATCGGGCGCACCCGACCCTCGGCGATCATCGGCCAGACCGAGGCCGTCACTGCCTGGACGATCTCGGTCTTGCTGTTGCGGCCGCTGACCGGACGGGCCCGCAGCGTGGTCCCGATGACCCGGGCCCGCTTCATCAGCAGCTTGCCGATGTTGAGCTCACCCTTCACCCCGCCCTGCATGCCGATGATGACCAGCTGCCCGTCGGTGGCCAGGGCGTCGATGTTGCGGTCCAGGTAGGCCGCGCCCATGATGTCGAAAATCACGTCGGCGCCGTCGCTTTCGTCCCGCAGCCGGGCCACGAAGTCCTCGTCGCGGTAGTTGATGGTGATCTCGGCGCCCAGCTCGCGGCAGAACTGCAGCTTTTCCGCCGACCCCGCGGTGACGGCCACGCGCGCGCCCAGCGCCCGCGCGACCTGGATCGCGTGGGTGCCGATGCCGCTGGCGCCGCCGTGCATCAGCAGCACCTGGCCCTCGCCCAAGTGGGCGGTCATCACCAGGTTCGACCACACGGTGCATGCCACTTCGGGCAACCCGGCGGCGTCGACGAGGTCCACACCGCCGGGGACGGGCATCACCTGGCCGGCGGGCACCGCGACGTACTCGGCGTAGCCGCCGCCGGCCAGCAGCGCGCAAACCTCTTGCCCCACAGACCATTCGGTGACGTCCGAACCGACCTCGGCGACGGTCCCCGAGACCTCCATGCCGATGATGTCGCTGGCGCCCGGCGGCGGCGGGTATTTGCCGGCGGCCTGCAGCACGTCGGCGCGGTTGACTCCGGCGGCGGCCACCTTGATCAGCACCTCGCCGGGACCGGCGGTGACGTCGGGCACGTCCTGCCAGGACAGCTGATCGGGGGATTCGGCGACGATGGCGCGCATGTCTGCCACGCTACTAAGCGCCGTTACCCTTATGGGCGGTGGCGTGGCAGAGCGGCCTAATGCACTCGCCTTGAAAGCGAGAGACGGCTAAAACCGTCCGGGGGTTCAAATCCCTCCGCCACCGCCGTGTGACCTCGGGCGAAAGAGGCGTGCCGGTGGATGAGGTGGCGTTCGGCCGTTACCGGCTGCAGTCGCTGATCGGCGAGGGCGGCATGGGCCGGGTGTACAAGGCCCACGACACCGTGATGGACCGCGACGTGGCGATCAAGGTGTTGCCGCCCGAGATCGCCAGCGAACCGGGGTACGAGGAACGCTTCCGGCGCGAGACCTACACCGCCGCCCGGTTGACCGAGCCGCACATCATCCCGGTGCACGAGGCCGGCGAGATCGACGGGCGGCTCTATCTGGTGATGCCGGTCATCGAGGGCATCGACGTGGACAGCGTGTTGCTGCGCGACGGGCCGATGAGCCCGGCGCGGGCGGTCCACGTCGTCGAGCAGCTGGCCGCGGCGCTGGATGCCGCGCATGCCGTGGGGCTGGTGCACCGCGACGTCAAACCGTCCAACGCGCTGATGACCGGGCGCGACTTCGTCTACCTGATCGACTTCGGCATCGCCCATGACGGCGCGGCCACCAGGCTGACGGGCACCGGCATGATCGTGGGCACCCCGGCCTACATGGCGCCCGAGCGCTTCACCGAGGGGATCGCCGACGCGCGTTCGGACGTCTACGCGCTGGCCTGCGTGCTGCACGAGTGCCTGACCGGACGCCGGCCCTACCCCGGCGACAGCATGGGCCAACAGATCGCGGGGCACGTGCGGATGACCCCACCCCGGCCCAGTAGACAGCGCGCCGGCGTGCCGATCGCGATGGACGAGGTGATCGCCCGCGGCATGGCCAAAGACCCCGACCAGCGCTATCAGAGCGCCGACGACCTGGCCTCCGCCGCCCGCCGCGCCCTGACCAGCGCGCCGTCGCGCGTCCCGCCCGCCGATGTCGCGGTGACCGTGTCCGACGATCAACCGCCACCCGCGCCGGCCTACCCGAATCCGGCCGCGCCGCCGCAATACTCGGCGAGCTGGCCGCCCGTCGCCGCGCCACCGGAGCAGCGCGCGCGCCGCGGGCTGTTGTGGGCCTCTGTCGCTGTCGCCCTCATCGCGGTCGCGGCCGCCGTCGGGGTCAGCGGCTACCTGTTGCGGCCGCGCACGTCGGCGTCCCAACACCTCACGTCGCAGCCGGCCACCGCGATCGCGCCGACGGCGCTGCCGGGTCTGCTGCTCAGCCCGGAGCAACTCGGCACCGCGATGGGCGTCACCGATATGACGGCCAAGGAAACCGTGACCTCGATGCTCGACGCCGGCGGCTTCGTGTCCGACCAGGCCTGCCTCGGCGTGTACGGCCCGGTGCAGGACGCCGTGTACGCGGGCCGCGGCTGGAAGGCGTTGCGCGCGCAGTCGGTCGGGGCCGTCAACGAAACGGCCGCCGTCATCCAGGCGGTGGTGGCGTTTTCGTCCACGAGCGATGCCCGCGCCTTTTTCACCGCCTCCACCCAAAGCTGGCAGGCCTGCTCCAACCGGCAGTTCACGGTCACGATGAGCGGCAACTCACTGGTGGAAACCGTGGGGCCGCTCTCCACCGCAAACGGCACCCTGAGCGCCACCCTGGCCGGCTCGAAGGGCGTCGACACCCTGACCTGTCAGCGGGCGCTGACCGTCGCCGAGAACGTCGCCGTCGACGTGCAGACCTGCGGCGGCCCGACCGCCGCCGCGTTCACCATCGCGCGTCAGATCGCCACGAAGGTATCGCAAGCGCCGCAGTGATTTTCGGTCAGCCGGCGTGCAGGCTCGGCGCGTAGCGCAACACCGCGCCCACACCGTCGGCCGGTGCGATCCGTTCGCCGGCGTGCAGCAGGGAGGCCCCCACCGAGATCGCGAACAGCGGCAGCGCCTCGTCGGCCCGCAGCGTCTTGGCCGGAGCGGCGCCCTGCTCGGACAGCACGTTCTCGTTGGGGGCGACGGTCGTCAAACCCTCGTCGGCGACGACGGTGGCGTCGCCGAGATCACCGACGATCAGCGTCTCGACCGCGCCCTGCCGCAGCGCGGAGCACACCGGCCCGAGCCCCTCGGCGGCCAGCCCGGACTGCCGGCCGATCTCGGCGGTAAAGCGTTGTGCGACAGTGTCTATCGTGCGCGCCTGGCGCTGGACGAACTCGTCCTCGATGGCCTGCTCGATCTCGGAGAAGTCGTGACCGCTGTGCCGCGCCCCGACCTCGAGCGCGACCGCGCGGTCCCGCAGCCGTTCCGGCAGCGCGGAAAGCAGGTCCGAGCGCGAGCGCACCTCGCCGACGACGAAGATGACATCGACGGCCTTGTCGTCCACGAGCTCGCCGACGCGGTCGGCGACGGCGCGGACGTTCTTGCGCGCGGCCTCGTCTGTGCGCGGCTGCGGATCGCCGTAGCCCGCGGTTTCGGCGCTGGCGGCCTTGTGCACCGGATAGCCGCCCCCGTCAACGGTTTCCGATCGCAGCGTGCCCCCGATGTGGGTGGTGATGTCCGCGCCGCTGTGGTCGACGACCACCAGCACGTAATCGGGATGATCGAAGCGCTGCTCGAGAATCGGGACGACATAAGGCAATTCGGAGACCCGGACGACGGTGGCCGCGGTGGGCCGCGCCAGATGCTCGTTGATCACCACGCCCTCGGCATCGGCGACCACCGCACGACCGCTCTGACCGATGGGCGGACGCAGGTTCATGACCGCGTCCTCGATGCCCTCGATGACGGTCGCGGCCGCACCCTGGCTTTCGAGCTCCTCGCGCACCGCCCGCCATTTCAGGTCGAGCTGAGCCTCGGCGTCATGCGTGTCGTGGGAGTCGTCGAAGTAGACCGACGCGAACGGCCTCGGCGCGTCCAGCAGCCTACGGAAGCGGTCAGAGTCCATGCGTAGTTGGGTGCCCCGCCTGTTGGAAGACAAACCCCGATAGCCGCTAGTAGCTTCGGTCGCCTTCGCTGTGGTCGAAGAAGTGCCACTCGCCGTTCTGCTCGACTTCCATGCGCCAGCCGAGTTCGTTGCCCTCGACGGCGTCGTCGGCGAACCATGCGTGCGCCTTGTCGGCGCTGTCGATCTCTTTGGTCGCGACGACCTCGCCCTTCGGGTTGAGCACTCGATACGTAGCCATGCCCGCAGTGTTCCCACCGCCGGGCGGACTCAACCGATCGGAATCTCGGCGGCGATGGTGTCCATCAGGGCGGTGTAGCGGCGGATCTCGGGATCGCGGCCCGGCTTGCCGCTGCTGATCAAGCCGGCGGCCAGCGCGCGCGCCGGGTCGGCCCAGATCGCGATGTTGGCCAGGCCGAGGTTCCCGAACGCCGCCGGGGCGTTGCGCCCGAACGGGCCGAACCGCTTCGTGCCCAGCATGTAGCCGGTGCCCCAGCGGGCCGGCTGCAGCCCCACCGCGAAGTCCGGCCGCAATCGCCGGCATTCCTGCACCGCCTCGTACATCCGTTCGGCGCTGATGATCCGCACACCGTCGAGTTCCCCACCGCGCCGCCACATCTCGGCGAACCGGGACAGCTCGTCGGCGGTCGAAATGGTGTTGGACGAGGGGACGACGGTGGACAGGAACGCCGGGGAGTTCGTGTAGGGGATGATCTCGTGCACCGTTCCGCCGATCGCCCTGCGGAAGATCGCCGCGATCACCGGCGGCAGCGGTCGCCCGGTGGCGTGGCTGGGCGCGACCAGCGGGATGTCCTGCGTGGCGACGCCGAAGTTGGTCCACCGGAAGCCGAGCGGGTCGAGGATCTCGGCGGCCAGGATCTCGCGAATGTCCTTGCCGGCGGCGGCGTAGACGATTTCACGCATCAGCGGCCCCCACGTCAGCGCGTGGTAGATGTGCACCAACCCCGGCCGGTAGAGCGGTCGCAGCTTGCCGAGCTGCTCCTGCGCGTACTCGTGGTCGTCCGCCCGGCGCAGGTCCGGTCGCGGCCCGGTGGGGAAGGGGACACCCGCGCTGTGGGTCAGGACGTGCCGGATGGTGGTCCGATGCTTGCCGTGGCTGGTGTAGCTGGGGATGTATTCGCAGACCCGGTCGTCGAGGGAGAAGACGCCCCGCTCGACGAGCATGTGCACCACGGTCGCGGTGATGCCCTTGGCCGCCGAGTACACGCAGAACGGCGTGTCCGTGGTGACGGGCACCTTCTCCGCATCCGGCTCGTCGGTGGGGGCGTTGCCCCAGCCGTGCCCGATCGCGCGGTTGAGCACGACGCGGCCGCGGTGCCGCAGGCACAGCTGGATCGCGGGGTGGAAGCCGGCCTCATACCAGTGCCGCGCCGCCCGCCAGATGCGTTCGACGGCCGCGCCGTCGATCTGGGAGTGGTCCTCGTCGCCGACCGCGGTCACGGCGTCCAGGTCGGCCGGGACGCGGATTCTGCCGTCCGGAGTCGTCACCTCAGCGAGGGTACGTGGCCCCCGGCGGGGCCCCGCTATTCCCCGGTGAACTGGGGCGGACGCTTGGCGAACGTCGCCGAGATCCCCTCGGTCAGGTCCTTCGACGGCAAGAAGGCCGCGTTCCAGGCCGCGACGTAGCGCAGGCTCGCCGACACCGCCGCGATGCGTTGCTGGTCGAGGACGTCCTTGACGCCGTGGACGGTCAGCGGCGGGTTGGCGGCGATCTCGGCGGCGGTGGCGTGGGCCGCGGCCAGCGTGGCGTCGGCGTCGGCGTAGACGTCGTTGACCAGGCCGATCTTCTCGGCGCGGGCGGCGTCGATGTCCTTGCCCGTCAGCGCCAGCTCGCGCAGGTGCCCGTCGGACAGGATCAGCGGCAGGCGCGCCAGGCTGCCCACGTCGGCGACGATGGCGAGCTTGACCTCGCGCACCGAGAACTTGGCGTCGGCGCTGGCGTAGCGGATGTCCACCGCGGAGATCAGGTCGACGCCGCCGCCGATGCACCAGCCGTGCACCGCGGCGATGGTGGGGGTGCGGCAGTCGGCGACCGCGCTGATCGCGTTCTGCATGCGCCGGACCTCGGCGTGGAATTCGGCGCGCGGGCGGGCCGACGCGGCGTCGGTCATGACCGCGGTCAGCGATCCGCCCATGGCCGGCAGGTCCAGGCCGTAGCTGAAGTTGCGGCCCGACCCGGTGAGCACGATGGCCCGCACGTCGCGGTCGGCGTCGAGCTTCGCGAACACCTCGGGCATCTCCGACCAGAAGGCGGGCCCCATCGCGTTGCCCTTGCCCGGGCCGATCAGCGTCACCTGCGCGACCTGGTCCTTGGTTTCGACGGTGACGGATTCGTATGTTTCGGCCATAGCGAGACCGTAGCGTGGCAAACATGCCTCGTGATCTGCGACCCGGACCTCATTCCGTACCGACCGACGAGCTGCACAGCGCCGAGGACACGCTGGGCGTGCTGCAGCGCGTCCTGCACACCATCGCCGCCGACGACATGGCGCGGCCCACCCCGTGCGCGGAGTTCGACGTGACGCAGCTGACCGCCCACCTGCTGAAGTCCATCACCGGGCTCGGGGGCATGGTCGGCGCCGAGATTCCACAGCCCGACGAGGGCGACTCGGCGGAACGGCAAATCGTCGCCGCGGCCCGCCCGGCGCTGGACGCGTGGCACCGCCACGGCCTGGACGGCACCGTGCCGTTCGGCAAGGCGGAGCTGCCGGCCAAGTCGGCTTGCGCCATCCTGTCGCTCGAATTCCTGGTCCACGCTTGGGATTACGCGACCGCGGTGGGTCACGAGGTCGACGCCCCCGAACCGCTGGCCGAGTACGTGCTGGACTTGGCGCGGGGGATCATCAGGCCGGAAGTGCGCGGCGGCGCCGGGTTCGACGACCCGGTCGACGTGCCGGCCGATGCCGACGCGCTCGAACGGCTGGTCGCCTTCACCGGCCGCAACCCGAGGCGGTGACGGCGAGCGTGCGGCCAGCCGTACCCTGGCCGTCGAGTGTGCGGCCAGCCGCACGCTCGGCGAGGGGCTAGACCAGCGCTAGACCCGTTCCAGGTAGAAGTAGTAGTACTTGCCGTTGTCCAGGACACCCTTGCCGTTCATGATGCCCATCACCGCGTCGTCGTCGATCTTCTTGAAGTGGTCGTGGACGGGCTGACCGTCGTAGACCATCGTCGCGGTGACCTCGCCGCGGAAGTCCTCCAGCCACAGGCTGGCCTCGCCCTTGCCCATCTCCTTGTTGGAGAACTTGTTCCCGTCGGCGTCCAGGCAGACCAGCGGCTGCACGTCGGCGGCCGAGGTGAAGGTCTTGCCGAACCAGCCGGCCTTTTCCAGCTGGCCGTTCATCTTGTGGCCGGTGACGAACTCGCCGCCCTTCCACTCGCCGAGCATGCCCTCGATGGTCGCCGGCTGCAGCGACGCCCAGAATTCGTCGAGCTCGGCATCGGCGATGGTCTCGCCGCGCTCCTTGAACTCGGTGAACTTCTTGCGGGCCAGGCTCATTGGTCACTCCTCGGGTTCTGTTCGGGAAATCCAGTCGCGGGCGAACCGCAGCAGGGCGTCGTTCTCCTCCGGCGCCCCGATGGTCACCCGCACGCCGTCGGGCGCGAACGGGCGGACCACCACGCGCGCCTCGGCGGCCCGCGCCACGAAGTCCTGGGTGCGCGGACCCAACGGCAGCCAGACGAAGTTGGCCTGCGACGGCGGCAGGGCATAGCCTGCGTCGCGCAGGCCGGCGCTGACCCGGTTGCGCTCGGCGACCACGGCGCCGGTGCGCGCCAGCAGCTCGTCGGCCGCGTCCAGCGACGCGATCGCGGCGGCCTGCGAGACGCTGGTCACCGAGAACGGCACATAGACCTGGTCCAGCGCGGTGATCAGGTCGGGGTGGCCGACGGCGTAGCCCACGCGCAGGCCCGCCATCCCGTAGGCCTTCGAAAAGGTCCGCAGCACAACGACATTGCCGCGGGCGCGGGCCAGCGACAGGCTGTCGGGCAGCATGCCGTCGCGGATGTATTCGACGTAGGCCTCGTCGATGGCGATCAGGATGTGCGGCGGCACCGCCTCGACGAAGCGGGCCAGGGCGTCGGGGTCGACGACCGTGGACGTCGGGTTGTTCGGGTTGCACACGAAGATCAGCCTGGTGCGGTCGGTGATCGCGGCGAGCATCGCGTACAGGTCGAACGTGTGGTCGCGCAGCGGCACCTTGACCGCGACCGCGCCGGCGACCTGGACCTGCGGGGGGTAGAGCTCAAAGCTGTGCCAGCCCATCACGACCTCGTCGCCGGCGGAGGCGGTGATCTGAACCAGCTGCTGGCACAAGCTGACCGAACCGCATCCGACCGCGACGTGCTCGGGGGCGAAATCCGAACCGAGGTGTTTGGCCAGCGCCGCCTTGAGCTCGACGCAGGCGCTGTCGGGGTAGCGGTTGATCCGCTCGGTGGCCCGTTCGATGGCAGTGCGCACGCTGGGCAGCGGGCCGAGCACGGTCTCGTTGCTGGCCAATTTGATGGAGCCGGGGACCGTTTTGCCGGGTACGTAGACGGGCAGCCCGACCAGCTCGGGTCGCAGGCGGGCGGTCACTTCGACAGCATATGTCGGCGCTGTGTACGCTATGCCTCCGGCGGTTCGGGGACAGCCAAAAGGGTTCGGGTACCCTCAGGAAGTCCGATGGAGGCGTGCCAGAGCGGCCGAATGGGGCTCACTGCTAATGAGTTGTCGCCCTTCAAGGCGACCGGAGGTTCAAATCCTCTCGCCTCCGCCACGGTCCCTTCGGGACTAGACAACTGAAGACAGGCGCCCGTAGCTCAACGGATAGAGCATCTGACTACGGATCAGAAGGTTGGGGGTTCGAATCCCTTCGGGCGCGCTTTTGTGACTAGGGGTTGATCGTGTTGTCGCCAACCTGGCGGCCCCACACGTACTCGATCGCGTACGGCGAACCGGTGTCCAGGTGGTTGTAGGGCGCCAGGCTGTTGCCGGTGTCCATCACCAACTCAGGCGCCGGCCATAAATGACGGGTGATCTTCTGCCAGCACCCCGGCGCGCCCCCGGGCCCGCCATGTGCGTTGATCCGCGGCAGGTTCTCGGGCCAGATGTAGGGGTTCGGGGCGCCGCCCACCAGCCCGGCCAGCGCGCCCTGCCCCATGGTGAGCGCGACGAGGGCGCCCGCCGACACCGGGTTCAGCAGGAGGCCCGCCCCCGACATCACCTCGATGTTCATGTTCAGCGAGTAGCCATTGTGCCTGCCCAAGGCCGCACCAGCCGCCGGTTCGATGTCGTAGTTGTTGCGGATCAGGCAGTACAGCTCGGGGCTGTAGGTGTCCAGCAGCTGCGCGGTGGGCACCAGGTCGGCGGCGCCGCGCGCCAGATACGGCCCGCCGCGCTCGAAGATGTCGGCGCCGGTGTTGCCGAAGCCGGCCGCCGACAGCAACGCCTGATCCAGCTCCTTTTGATGGGCGTTGATGGTGCGCGAGGTGATCACCGCGTTGTTGAGGAAATCGAACAGATCCGGCGCGGCATTGGCGTAGGTGTCGCCCAACCCGGCCAGCTGCTGAATGTCGTGACGGGCCTGGGGCAGCTGCGGATTGACATCGTCGAGGATCGCGTTGGCGTTGACGATCGACTGTCCGAACTTCTCGCCCAACCCGGCCAGCGACTGCGCCGCGGCGGACAGCGTCAGGTTCAACTTGACCGGATCCACCTTCTGGGCGATATCGGTGATCGTCTGGAACAACGTGTTGATCTCGGTGGTCACCGAGCGGGCATCGATCACCGTCTGCGGCGAGATCCGCTGCGGCGACGGGTTTTTCGGCGTCGTCAACGACACATACTTGCCACCGAACACCGTGGTCGCCTTGATATCGGCGTTGACGTTGG